>JBIOVA010000114.1:0-15559 GCA_044867485.1 Lacipirellulaceae bacterium
TCATAAGCCAGACTCCTTTCAGGCTGAGGCGTTCTCAGATCTGGTGGGGGGAGTCTGGCTTTTTTCGTATTCAACAATCCCTGTAAAGGCCGTTATCCACGATCACAAATCCTTCACGGCGTTGCCCGGTGGGGTTCTGGGATCCGTATCGCCCACCACCCAGGGTGCGCTGCGCGACCCTGGGCTGTGGGGTGAAACGCCTTCGGCGTAGGGATCCTGACGCAACACGATCTTAGGACACGACCGCCGCCGTTACCCCGTCAAAGCCCGCCCCTCGGCGCGGCCCCGGTTGCCGGTCGGCAAGCGACCGCACGTCGCGCAGCGATAAGAGGTCGTCCGCAGGAGACGTGCGGGCTGGTGAATCCTGAGGTCCAGGCGTCCCATTCGGGACGCCCCGATCATAGCCCCGCGTTTCACAGGATTACGCAAGTGCATTCTTCGCCCCAGCGGGGCGACGGCATGTAGCCAGGGGCGTCAGCCCCTGGTATGTCGCGACGCCCACCGCCAAAAGCCCCAGCGGGGCGACATCGGGTCGAAGCGAGAAACTTCGATGTCGCCCCGCTGGGGCTTCCCATCGCGCAAACGCGATTTGTCCAGGGGCTTGCGCCCCTGGCTACACGACTCGGCCCCGCCGGGGCCAAGGATTCGGTGGATGAATGCACTTGCATAATCCTGTGAAACGTGGGGTGGACATCATACACCTCGTCTTTGAGCCCTAGGGGCGACTGAGGAATTAAGATGAGCGTGCCGCCAATCGTGCGATGGACCTATTTGCCAGAAATGCGATACTGATCGCGTGCCAAGCAAAAGAGTCCAAAGTTGCATTCCCACCCGGCGTAAGCGTGGGAAATGCCACGAGCCGAAGGGAGCTCTCCGCACTCTCCAGGACATCGTTACCAGCTACATAACCCACTACCGTGCGCCGGCGAACGAGGAGCTGGACGAATTTCGCAAACTCCCTCTCAGCCGAGCAGTGAAGCTGGCGGGAGGCGGCCAATTGTCAGACGGCAGCCGCCACCCTCACCATCGTCGCCGAACAAAAACGAGCCTAGCGAAGGCGAGTCGGGCTTTGAGCAACGCCCGACTTCTGGGGATCCTTGATTTCGATCAGTTGCTCACCGCGGTGAATAAGGCGATTCGCCACATCCATGGCATCGGCGAGTTATTCGTCTACGATGCCTCGCTAAGCATCGGCACCTGCCTCGGTTTCGAGCCAAAGCGCGTCTATCTCCACGCAGGTACACGCGTCGGCGCCCGCGCGCTCGGGCTTGGGCGCGGCAGGGCAAGCCTGGCGACTCACGAACTGCCAAAGGCGTTTCGGCAACTGCGGCCGCATGAAATCGAAGACTGCCTCTGCATCTACGAAAAGCAGTTAGCCGCGGTTGCCGGTCTGCCGACACACACGTAGCCGCCGACGGCAACCTGTGCCACCCGCGTCGGCGCCAGCCAACATCTCTTCGTCGCTAGCGATCGACAATTCCATCCAAGGGTCGTCCTCGATGATCTGCTGCATCGCGATGCGCATGTTGATCGCGCAAGGCCGCCCCGTCCGGCGGACCGAGTCATAAGCAAAGTCGGCATTCCCCAACCTATTGAATTGAGCAAATCCCGGGGCAACGCAGTTCCCTTGGGGCCATCCGCGGATTGTTGGTAATTTGGGGGAATGGACGCCTTCGTCATAGTAACGACGCTTTTAGCTCTGCTTATTGCAGTGGTACAGATAGTGCAAGGACACCGAGCCCGAGAGGACTGCGACGACAGAGCAATCGAAAATCGAATAGAGAAGCTTGAGCACCTCTGTAAGCAGATGGCTGGGAAGCCTAATAAAAAAAACTCATTTCGATTTCGGGCTTTTTTAGGACTTCCTAGTGGAGTTTGGGTCCGTTCGGCGACGTGGAGTTGCTTTTCGGTTGGCTTATTTCGTTATATGTAGCGAAACTGGCGAGGCAACTACGCACGATTCGATAAGCTTACGAGTTGGATACCTTCATCGTGGTAACGACTCTGTTTGGCCTAATGCTAGGTTGGCCTGCTCCCCAATAGCCGTAGCGTGGCAAGCGGTCCGCCGCTTGCCTACGGCCCAGCACATCACATCGCGTTCGCCATCGCTGGGCAGCTAGCCGGCGTATCGCCCGCCCAGCTTACGAACCTTCTTTACGTAGCCGCATTTCTCCGAAACGCGGAACGAGTTTCGGAGAAACTCGCCTACATAGACCTTGGCGGATCCCGCCGTGTGCCACTGGCGTCCCGCCAGTGCGAATTGGGCACACGGCCTGTCATCTCATCCATATGTCGCCCCACTGCCGCTTCGCGCGTCACGCCCCAACTCTCGTGAACGAGCGATTCGAAGCCAGCTCTCTCCAACCGCCCACTGGCCACAGGCCAGTGGCACTCTTCGGAAGGACCGCTCCGAGCATGCGAAATGGTGTCCAAAAACGCCCATTGACATCCGGCCGCATTTACTGTACAATAGTACACATCACGCCGCCCACCAGGCCGCTGCGCACTCCGTCATTCCGCCTTCCCCATTCCCCAATCCAAGAGGCCCCCATGTCCCACTACCCCGGCCGGCCGCGCGAGTTCACCCACTCCAAACGTTGCGAATTGCTCGATCACATCGGCCAGGGCGCCACGGTCGAGGAAGCCGCGAGCATCGTCGGCGTTTCGCTCCGCACCGTCCAGCGCGAAGCCAAGCACAACGAGTTCTTCGACCACGACCTGCACCTGGCCCTGCACGCCGCTCCGGTCGATCCCCACAAGCTGATGCTCCGCGCCGCCCGCACCCACTGGCGCGCCGCCGCCTGGCTGCTCGAACGGTCCGATCCCGACCGGTTTGCCAAACGGCCGCCCAACTCCTGCCGGCCCGAAACGCTTATGGACGTCAGCGCCTGGCTCATCGAAACGGCCCTCGAGGCGACGCCGCCCGAGCAGCGCGAGGCCGTTTATCGCCGCCTGCAGGGCGTGGCCGACAAGGCGCTCGAAGTGCTCATGCCCGATCAACACGATGCCCGCCGCTCTCTGGTGGGCGCCCTGCCCCACCGGCCGATGCCGCTGTCGGCCCACGAGTGGCGCAAGACGCTTGAGGTCGTCCGCGACCGCCCCGCTGCGGCGACGAGCGTGGTGACGGACGTTGCGGGCAGCTTGCCGGCCGCGGAGGCCAGTCGCGCCGCCTCCGCGCCGCCCAGTCGTGAGCTCGACGACAAGACGCCAACCGCAAGCCCCGCCGCGCGTCGGACGGCGACTGCTCCCAGCGCGGCAACCATCGCCGACCCCGTTGCCTACTACCGCGCCCAGCCGCCGCGGAAACCGCCAGCGGGTCGCCCGAGCTCGCACATCCAAGGCTTTCGCCTCCTCGACTCCGAAGACATGGACGCCGACTGGCGCTACCCGCTTCCGGATGAAGACGACGCCGACGAAGGAGACGCGGCTCCGCCAAGCACGACCGCCGATCGGGTCGCCCCGGTTGCCGGCGGCTCCCCGACCGGGGTCGCGCAGCAACAAGAGGCTTTGCCCGAGAATCCTCCCATGCCTGTCGGCACACAGGTCGGCGAAGACGCCAACCTGTGCCAGCCGCCAAGCACGACCGCAGATCGGGTAGCCCCGGTTGCTGGTCGGCCAGCTACCGGGGTCGCGCAGCGACCAGAGGCCTTGCCCGAGAATCCTCCCGTGCCTGTCGGCACACAGGTAGGCGAGGACGCCAACCTGTGCCACCCCTCGTCGGCCCCCCCGAACGAGGGAATTATGTCGCCAAAAATGAGCGCGGCGACAAGAAGCGACGCGACCCAATGCGAGCCAGCAGATGTTCTTCCGGTTCCTGCCGTCGCCGCGCGGCGCCACGCCGGCAACGGCATCATGCCGCACCAAGCCGGCGATGGCATCGCCGGTCTGAAGAGCGCATAAAAAAGCGGCGACCCGATCCACCTTTCCGATCAGGCGACCGCCGTTTGCGTCGCCGGGGAGTTCGTGAATCTGTCGCATAATTCTGCCAGTTCACCGAGAAACTTGCCATCGCAGGAGCGTTCGACTTACCTTAGGCGTGGGGGGAGGAAAGGCCTATGGATGAGCGCGTATCGCTATGTGGTCTTCCCTCGGGGGAAACAACCAACGGTCGACGAGGTCCGTGAACTGCAGCAGTTCGCCGGGCTGCTCGCCAATCACTTCGCCTGGGGCGTCGTCCGCAATGACGGGCGGTTGGCCCTGGCGTCCGAACTGCGATCCTTCGATCACGCGCGCAGCGTCGACGCGGGGTTCGACGCCTTGATCGGGAAGTGGGAAGTCCGCGGTTGCGAGTTGGTCGATCACCTGGGCTTCGTCAAGGACGCCGCGGCGCTGCGGCCCGTGGCGACGCACAGCCGGTCGCCCCACGCCACGGCGGCGCCCGACGCCCGCGCGAAAGACGGCCGAGTCGACGGAAACGTCCCGCGACCTGACGAGCAAGTTGCCGCGAAGCGGCTGGTCGCCCACGAGGCGGTTGCACGGTCGCTACTGGGCGTCGAGCATACCTTGGCACGCTACGCCGCCGTGCAACGCTTCGCGGCGGCGTTTCCCTACGTGCTCATGGTCGCGGCGGCGGCGGGGACGATCGCCGTCGGCCTCCACATCCGCGATCGAATCGTCAACTCGGGACCCGAGCGCCGGCAGGAGACGATTGAACGCGTGCTGAACGAGCCGTCAGGCGAGGGACTGGCCGACGAAGGCGGATCGTAGGGGCATCCTGGGTGGCACGCCCAAGTCTGCGCGGGGCGTGGTTGCTACGGCGACGTCTCTTCAAGGCGCCCCACGCCCTGCGGCGGACCTTGGGCGTGCCACCCGACGCGGGAGCTGGCGGTCCGTTTGCCAATTGCGTGTCAGATTCGGCCGCCTCGCGACAATTATACTGGAGACGGCTCCCAGGCTGGCATCTCGCGGCCGCGTCGCCCTCCGGAACGGCGATCGCGGCGACGCCGTCCTGCCCAGCGACTTCTACGGTTCAGAGGCATGCTCCCGACGCCCCCACGTTGCCATCGGCTCTTCGTTGCGAGCGCCTGCGTCGCGTCGGTTGTCGCGGCGCTGCTCCCTCGTCCCGCGCGCGCCGTCTACTGGAACAACGACCCGGCGCCGCAGTTCGGCGTCGCGTCGGCCACAGGGCTCACGGATCGCGTCGATTGGTTTGCCAACACCCACGTCATCAACAACCAGACGAACAACACGCGCGGCACGACGACCTTGCTCAACAAGGAGTGGGCGATCACCGTGCGGCACGTCGTGCAGAACGGCGGCAACTACGGCGCGATCGCCCCGGCCAACCAGGTATACGTCGACGTGCTCGGCGTGCGCTACTACGCCGATCAGATTTTCACGCCCGACGGCGGAACCGAGCTGGCGCTCGTCCACTTGCGGGGCGGCGTGAACAACGCGCTCGACGCGACTGGGATCATTCAGACGACCGGCAACGAGGTGGGTCGGTACATGCACGTCGGCGGGTACGGGTACTGGGGCACGATCAACACGACCGGCGTCGGCGGCACGCAGCCCGGCACAGCGAGCGGAGCCGTCTCGTTCCATCGGGCCTACAACATCGCCACGCAGTCGGGCGACCAGCTTCGCGTGACGGCCAACGGCGAGGCGGCGCTGGAGACGAACAATTTGCTCGAAGGCATCGGCGGCCCGGGCGACAGCGGCGGGCCGATGTTCGGCTGGTACGGCGCCGGCGCCCCGACCCCCGCGAGCAGCATGAACGACTGGCGGTTGGTCGGGCTCACGGCCACGGCGAACTCCAGCACCAGCGGCTCCTCGTGGGGCAACTTTTCCAACTACACGCGCGTCTCGAATTGGGACGCGTGGATCGGCAATACGCTCACGTCGCTGCCGGCGCCGGGGCCGACCACGACTGGCCCGTGGATCCAGCGCGGCGGTACGGGGTTGTACGATACAGGCGGCGACAAGTTTAGCGTCACCGGATCGACAAGCGCGCCGATTGTACAGGCCAACTTTGGCCCCGGCGGCGCCGGGTACGCGCTCGACAGCGTCGGCGACGTGCTGTCATTCTCCGCGATCGTCGACACGCCGGTCACGATGGGCGATGTTCAATTCCGCTATGGAATGTACGACGACGCCGGCGGCACGATTCCCGGTAATGTCGGCGGCGGGACGCCGTGGCGCGGATACTTTGTCGGCAATTCGGTCGAAGGACAACTTCCGAAGGGTGCGTATGAGAAGGGGCCCAACGGGGGCGGCGTTGGATCGTGGTGGTCGCTCGTGGCGCCTAACACAGCGAATCTTGTTGGCGCCGGGACGCTCGCGGCGGGCGCGTACGACGACGGCGCGGGCAACCAGATCACGCCCGCGGGGCGGTACGCGCTAGCGCTCAACTACACGCGCCGCGCGAGCGGGCTGGAGATCGCATGGTCGATGGAGACCGTCGACGCGGCCGGCGCTCCCAACGGCGTGTACTCGCACACGGGGACAGTGCTCGACGCAACGCCGGCGTCGTCGAACTGGAACTACAACCAGTTGGGCCTGTTCCTGCTGGGCGGCGGCTTCACCGGGACGATCATCGTCGATGACATTAACGTCGCATTCACGCCGGCGACGTATCTCGCCGCCGATTTCAACGAAGATGGCGCCGTCGACGCGACGGACCTCGCGGCGTGGCAAGCCGGGTTCGGCACGGAGTCGGAGGCGACGCGCGCCGACGGCGATGCGAACAACGACGGCGCCGTGGACGGCGCCGATTTTCTCGTGTGGCAGCAGCAGCTTGGCAGCTTACCAGCCCCACCCGCAGCGCTCGCCGGCGCCGCCGTGCCCGAACCGGCGACCGCCGCGATGCTCATGTTGGCGTGCTGCTCATTCCTCGCCAGCCGGCGTCATCATCGCCTTGTAGACCAGGCGATCAATCCCGTCGTGGAGCGCCTGCACCGAACCGCCCACCACGGCGATGTGGACCAGCCCGGGGTGGAACGAAGCCAGATACGGAACGGGCTCGACGAGGTTTGGATCGTCGTTCGGCAAGCCGCTCACGCCGCTGGGCCGCGGCGGGTCTTTGAAGTTCGTCAGATTCGTGTGCTCAGCGTCGACGGGATAGGCAAAGGCCACCTGCAGGATCGACGGGTTCGCCCAGTTGTGGCGAATTCGTGGGTTGTCGGTGGGACTGACTCCGGATGACTGCCGATCCGGCGCCGCAAAGCCCGTGCGGTTGTTTTCGCCGAACAGCAGCGTGTTCGACGTTCCATCGCTGATTTGCCGGCCTTTGAAGCTGAAGTTGTGGCTATCCAAATGCACCCACGACGCGCCGGTGTCGCGGGTGATCGATTCGTCTTCGGGATCCACGTCGAAATTGGGCGGGCCCTGGATCTTACCGTCCTGATTCCAATCGATCGGGATGTTGTTGTGCGAGTGCATCTGCGCTTCGGTGGGCGTATTGCCGAGCGTGTCGACGGCGTCGTAGAGCGACACAATCTTGGAGTTGGCCACGCCCACATTGATGACATAGTTCTGATCTCCAGGCGCGGTCGAATCGTCGCTGGGACAGCGCAGAACAGCGAGCGGCGTTTCTCCCAATGGCGAGTTGTTGGGGTCGCTCCAGGCCTGGGACTTATTCCATTGTCCGATGATGGCATTCTGTTCGATCCACGGCAGCAGCGTGACCACCCAACTATGGCCGGGCGAACAGAGGATCTGGTGCGGGGTCGGAACGCTCGCGTCGGAACTGTCAGGCAGGATTTGGCGATACTTTCCGTACCCTGGCACGTCATCGCGACTGGCGTTTCCGTACGTCGCCGCGGCGACGGCCCATTGGCGGATGTTGTTCTTGCACTGCGCCTGCCGACCCGCTTCGCGGGCCGCCTGCACGGCGGGCAACAGGAGGGCAATGAGCACGCCAATGATGGCAATGACGACTAACAACTCGACCAGCGTGAAAGCGCGGTATGACGCGCGCACTGCTCGGCAGCTCATGCGAGGAATCCTCGACTCTTGACGCCGGCGGCCCTGACGCACGGCGTGCTTTGTTCCCGTCGGCAAGCCGAGCGTGCCTGAAACGGCGCTCAGTTGCTTGCGTCCAATCGCGACTAAGTATAGTCGCGTGCCATGGATTGATCCAAATGTCCGCCGAACGCCGGGCGAAATCGCAAACGGAAGCTCGCGGCGGTCACTTTTGACCAACGCGTTTCGTTTGCGACCCGACGTCGGTGGCAACTACAATCAACGCCATGAACGCCGGGCGGATGCTACTCACGCAGTTCTTTCTGCTTGCCTTCGCGGCGACTGGCTCCGCACAACTTCTCCCGCCGGGCGCCGTCGCCACCCGGCTGGTCACGGGATATGGTTTCACCGAGGGCCCGCTCGACGATCGCAACGGCGGCGTGCTGTTTACCGATTTGAGTCGCAGCGACATCGTGCGATACGACATCTCCGCGGGAACGGCGGCGATCGTCGATCCCAATTCCGGCGCGGCCAACGGCATGTACTACGACGCGGGCGGCCACCTGGTGACGGCCGACCGCGACCGTCGGCAGATTTCGCGGCGGTCGACGGCCGACCTGACGATGGTCGAAGCGGCGCTGGCGACCAACTGGCAAGGCGCGCTCTTCAACGGCCCCAACGACCTGGTGATCGACGCCGCCGGCGGCATCTACTTCAGCGACCCCGACTACAACAACCGGCGATCCGTCCCGGAGGCCGTCTACTACATCAGTCCCGCGGGATCGCTCTCGCGACCGCTCATCGGCTTCTCGCGGCCCAACGGCGTGATCCTGTCGCCGGACGGCGATACGTTCTATCTTGCCGCGGAGGCGCAGAAGCAGATCTTTGCGTTCGACGTGGCGGCGGATGGCTCGTTGTCGAACCAACGGCTCTTCGCCCGCACCGACGTGAACGCCAACGGGACGCCGCTGCCGGGGATCAACAACGGCCCGGACGGACTCACCGTTGACGCCGCGGGGAACGTGTACGCAGCCGTGCAGAACGCCGTGTTCGCGTGGAACGCGGCCGGCGAGCGGTTGTTCAGCCTGTCGGTTCCTCAAGACCCGACCAACGTGGAGCTGGGCGGCCGCAACGGCAAGACGTTGTACATCACGGCGGCGACCTCGCTGTACAGCGTGGCGCTGAATGTCGTGCCGGCGTTGCCGGGCGACTTCGACTACGACGGGGACGTCGACGCCGGCGATCTCACGGTGTTGCAGGCCGCCTATGGGCAGACCGGGGCGGCGCTCGATGCCGACGCCAATGGCGACGGCGCGGCGGACGGGGCCGACTTTCTCATCTGGCAGCGGCAGCTTGGCGGGGGCGCTTCCCCGCCCTCCGCAGCCGTTCCGGAGCCCGCGGCATGGCGACTCTTCTATGCCGCGTTGGTCCTCCTTGTACTCAATGCGACGCCGTCGTTGCGTGAGCCAAGATCGCCGCGGTAATGAAACCGATGCCGCAGAATTTTTCACTGCGGCATCGGGTCGGAAAACTTCACGGCTGCTTCACAACAAAATCCGAGAACGTGTGCGTCACCGCCGTTGCGTCGCTCTCGCCGTAGAGGCCGACGTAGGCGCCGCCCTCGGGCGGCTGGCCCTGGATCGTGCCGCACTCGACGCCGTTGACGTACACCGTCGCCCGCCGGCCCTGCGTGACCACCCGGAGCGTGACCCCGGCGGCGAGGTCGATGTTCGCTTCGTCCGGCGCCTGCTGCGGTGGCATCGGCTTCAGCCAACGGTCTTTCGACTTGCGGAAGATGGCGATGTTCTTGTTGTCGTAGAGCTCGAAGATCCAGAAGTCCGTGCTGGAATCGGTCGCCCAGAAGACGATCGCCCGACCGCAGTTGAGGCCGCCGTCGGCGACGCTCGACTTGAAATTGGCCGACACGTCGACGTCGCCGAACACGTCGGCCCGATAGAGCGGCGTGAAGCTCTGCTGCGGGTCGAGCTGAACGAACATGGCGCCGTCCTTCACGCCGAACCAGCCCATGTCGGAGCCCCAACCCGGATCGAGCGTCTGGAAGTCGTCCGCATACAGGACGCTGGGATCGTCTTCCTCTTCAGCCACGGCCGTGTCGGGAGGCAGCACGACCTTGAACTCGGAGAACTCGCCCTTGGAGTCTTCCGAGCCGACCGACGTGTAAAAGCCCATCAGCGAGCCGCCCTCGGGCGGCCGGCCCTTGATTGTGCCGATCTCCTCGCCGTTGACAAAGATCGTGGCCCGGCGGCCGACAGTCTTCACGCGGAGCTCGTTCCACTCCCCGGGCTCGGTCTTTAGAACGTCGGACGCGCGCCAAGGAATCGGGTTGGTCCATTTGTCCGGCGTGGCGCGGGCGACGGAGAACGTGCCGGAGTCGCTGATCTGCAGCACGTAGAACTCGTCGCCGTTGGCGGCCCAGAAGACAAGGCCGGCCGTTTCGCCTATTCCGCCCAACGGGTCCTGGAGCCGCACCTTGACCGTGGCGTCGGCGTTGTCGAACAGCATCGATTGGTAGAGCGGATCCCACCAATGCTCGGCCGTGAGGTTGATGGAGAGCACGTTGTTCTCGACCTTGACCATTTCGCCGTTGGCGAGCCCCGCGTCGAGCTGCGAGAAATCGTCTTCGAGCAGCACTTCTTCTTCTTGAGCGCTCGCCGCGGGAAGGCTCGGCAACAGAGCCGCGGCGACAACCCATCCCCAAAGACCCGTCCGAGAGCGAACCATGGAATCCCTCGCGATCAAAGTGTGAGACATGTGGTCTGTGCGCGGCGAGTCGTGCGCTGACCGGCGGTCACTATCGTAGTGCACCCGTCGGCTGGGCAAAAGATTCCGCGGCGAGTTTTCCCGTCCGAGGCGTTGGCCCAGCCGACGCGAATCCGACGCTGGTCCCCCGTCCACAGTTCCCAAAGTCTGTGGAATTGCCAGGACGGCTGCGTTAGAATCCGGAGCGGCGGGCGTTTTTCGCTAGGCGGGGGAACTCGCGCGGGGAGCGCGGCGTCCAAGGCTGCGGCCGCGCTACTGAGCGAGCGGCAAATCGCACACTTCTGGAGAGAGTGGAATCATTATGAAACAATCATTGCCAGTGTCGTTGGTGTTGGCGGGAGCTTGCCTGGGCGGCGGGAGCGGGTGTCAACCCGCCGCGAAGGAGTCGACGTCGGCGAGCGAACCGGCGGCGGTCGACGCGAAGGAGTCCACGCCCCCCGCGGCGACGCCAGCGAAGGTAGTTCCCGCCAAGCCGACGGTTGCGCAAGCGGCCGCCGGCGCTCCGCAAATGGCCGTGCGTTCCGCGGCGACTCTGAAGCAGACGAGCGGCGAGCGGATGAATGCCGTGACGGCGTCCACGTCGAAAGCCAACTCGGCTGCGGCAACGCCGGCGCGCTCACCAGTCACGACGGCCAGCGCGGCGGATGACTCGTCGCCGCGCGCGAACACGGCGGCGCCGAGAAGCGCTTCCGCCGCGCCCACGCGCGCGACCAATAGTCCGACGCCCAACGAACCGGCGGCGTAATCGTCCGCGTCTGGTACGCGGCCGCGGGACGGCGCCGGTGATACGTTCATCACACTTGGATATTGAGCCATGCGAACGCGCGTGTTGTTGACATTGCTACTTCTTTCGGCGGCGCGGCCTGCCCTGGCGGTGAGCGACGACGATCGCCGCATCGTGGCGCTCGTGGCGTCGCGAATCTTCGCCGAGGCTGAGCCGATTCAGGGATGGGCGTGGCCGCCGATGGTGGCGATTTCCGATCAGGACGTGGTCAACGCGTTCGCGACGATCGGCCAGATCAAGCCCGGCGAGAAGCCCGAAGTGAAGGACGAAGGCACGCTCACGTGGATCGACGTGCCCGTGCAAGCGATGAGTGGCGACGGCGAATTGGGAGCCGACGACGCCGCGCCGCCCGAGCCTGCCGAACGGGGCGTCGTCAAGCGGGACGACGAGGCGTCGCCAGCGCATCGCGTGGACCAGCACGACGACGGCACGATCACGCAGCCGATCATCGTGCTGCACCAGGGATTTCTCGACAAGATTGTCCTGGGCCGGCCCGAACGGCTGGCGGCCGTGTTCGGGCACGAGACGGCGCATCTGCTGCTGCGGCACGCCGACCAACTGATGCCTGGCGCCCCGCTGGTGGCGAACATGATCTCGCGCCAGCAGGAAGCCGACGCCGACGTGCTGGGCATGAAGCTCGGCCTGGCCGCCGACTTTCCCTACAAGGGACTCGTAGCGGGCATCTTGGCGATGCGCGACGACGAAAACTACAACTCGTTCGAAGGGCTCAACTTCAGCCATCCGGGATGGACCGACCGCGTGGCGATGATCGACGAGCGGCAGAGCGAGTTGTGGGGTTCGATCAGCGCATTCGAGAACGGCGTCTATTTTCTCGTCACGGAGCAGTACGAACTGGCCGAGCGGTGCTTCGACCAGGTGGCGACCGAATGCCCCAAGTGCTACGAAGCGTGGGCGAACTTGGGATACGCTCGGCTGATGCGGTACTGCGATGCACTGGAGCCCGAGGACTTGCGAGATTTCGACGTAGGACAACTCGTGGTCGGCGGATTTTACCGCCGGCCGGAGTCGCTCGAGGGGCCGACTCGCGGGATCGATCAGCAACTTTGGTTCGACGCGGTGGGCGCACTGAAGCAAGCGATCATTCTGAACCCTGATCTCGTGCTGCCGAAGGCGAATCTTGCGGTTGCGTACTTGATCAGCCCCGAAGGCAAGGACGTGGGCCAGGCGGAGGAGTTGTTCTCGCAGGTGACCGCCGCGCTGAAGGACGGCACGGCGGAGGAGATGGACCCGCTGGTGCGGGCGTCGCTGCTGGTGAACGCCGGCGTGGCTGAGATGGAATCGGGCGACGCGGCGTCGGCCGAGGCGCTCTTCGCCGAAGCGCAGCAGTTGTTCGGCGACGACGGCGGCGAGCAGGAGAGCGCGTCACTGGTGAGTGCGATCCACTACAACCGCGGCCGGATGTACGCCGCGGCGCCCGAGGCGACGCAGCGCCAGACGGCCCGCGAGGAGCTCGAGGCCTATCTCGCCGGCAGCAGCTCGGCGGCCAATTGGTGGCCGTTGGCTTACGAGCAGTACCGAAAACTGTGCACCGACCAGGGCGTCGAGCCGAAGGTCGAAGAGGCGCTGAGCGTCGCGGCCAATCGGCTCAATCGGATGGTCACCGGCGTGACGCTCGCCGACGGCACGACGATCACACTGAACGAGGCGATCGACGACACGGTCGAAGCGCTGGGCGCGGCGCTTGGCCAGGCGGTCCAGCGCGACGTCGTCAAGAAGTCGAACATCCGGCGGCTCTCCTACGCGAAGGCGGGCGTCGAGCTGTTGTGCGCCAACGAGGTGGTGGCGATCCGCCTGCGGGGCGCCAAGGCTCCGCCCGTGGTGCTGCGAGCGGCGGGGCCTGGAGGCGCGTCCGCCGAGGTACGCCCCGGCATGACGATCGCCGAGTTGGATGCGGCCCTCGGCGGCGACGCGAACAAGTGGGACCAGCGCTACGGGACCAACGCGCAGATCGTGTACCGGTTCTACGCACGGCTGGGCTTCGGCGTGCTGCTGGGAGGGGACAAGATCGTCGAGATCATCGTCGCGCAGATCCCGGTGGAAGCCAAGGTGCAGTGAGCGGGATTGGCACGATCTTGCAGGATTCTCGCGACTTTTTGCCGTCTCGGCGAAACGCGACTCTCCCGGCTGGTTTTTTCTTGCGACGCTCGGCGCGGGTCGATTAGAATTCAGCCCGATTTGCCGCTTGGCCAGGCGGGGGCGTTTTCTCCTCAAGCGTAGGCACATCCGATGAGGGCTCATCGTTGGGCGGTGGTCTGCGCGCTGCTGGCGATCAGCGGCGCGTGCTCGTGTGAACTGGTCGAGGCGGCAAGCATCGAAGTGATCGCCGTCAAAGGCGACCCGTCGCCGACGGGCAACGGCACGCTGTCGGCGTTCAACGGGCCGACGCTCAACGCCAGCGGCCAGGCGGCGTTCGTCGCGCAGCTCGCGGGCACCGCGGGCGGCTCGACCGACAACCTCGCGTTGTATCGCAAAGACTCCGGCGGGCTGACGCAGATCGTGCGCACCGGGTCGACGGTCGTGAACGGCCTGACGATGACGGGGTTCTTCCCCGCGCCGAGTTGGATCGACGCCAGCGGCACGGTGACGACCATCGTCGGCGCCGGGCCGGCGCCGGCGCAGATTCACAACGTCATCGGCGACGGCGGCCCGATCACACTGCAGTTTGTGCCGAACAGTCCGAATCCCAGCGGCAACGGCACGCTGCTCGGCGTGCAGACGTCGACCCAGAACGACGCGGGCGTCGCCGTGTTCTCCGCGATCTACACGGGCGGCACGCCGGAGACCGGCATCTACCGGCGCGCCGTCGACGGCACGATCTCCACGGTGCTGCTGCGCAATGCGACGGCGCCGCGCGGCGGAACGTTCACGGTCGTGGGGCGAGGCACGATCAACGAGTCCGGGCAGGTGGCGTCGAACTCGACGGTTGATACGGGCTCCGGCGAGGTGAGCACCGCGCTGCGGATTGACGGCGCGACGGTGCACGAGCTGGCGCGCCAGGGTGACATGACCCTCGACGGCATGACGACGCTCGGCGGCATCTTCGCGCCGGCGTTGGCGATCAACGACGCCGGCCAAGTGGCGTTCGACGCCCAGTACACGCAGCCGCTCATCCAGCGGCGCGGCATCTTCGTGGCCGACGACGCGGGTCTGCGAATGGTGGCGCCGGGGCTGTTGCCGGGCTTCACCTCGGCGGTCGACGACAGCCGCGTCCTGGGGATCAGCAGCGCTGGCCACGTGGGGTTCTGGGCCGAGGCGTTGGCGGGCATCGATCCCTTGTCGGGCATGTACGTAGCCGATGTCTCGGGCCCGACGCTCGTGGCGCTCGAAGACACGCTGATCCCCAGTGGAGGCAAATACTTTCGGCGGTTCTTCACGGATGCCCTGGCGTACAGCGACAACGGCCACCTGGCGTTTCTCGCCGAGCTGTCGGATACGGTCAACGGCCCGTTGGCCGGACGCGGGTTGTTTGTCTACGATCCGGAGCAGGGATTGACGGAAGTGGTCAAGGTCGGCGACTCGCTGATGGGGAGCACGGTGAGCAGCGTGTTGTTTTACGGATCGTACGGATCGGTCTCGTTGCAGGCGCCCGATTCGAGCCTGAGCGGGCTGAACAGCGCGGGCCAGGTGGGCTTCGGATTCGCGCTGGCGGGCGGCGGAGCCGGCGTGGCGATCTGGACTCCGGACGAGCCCGTCGCGGCGGCCGACTTCGACGAGGACGGCGACGTAGACGGCGACGACTTGATCCAATGGCGAGGCGATTTCAGTTTCAATGGCGAGAGCGACGCCGATGGGGACGGTGACAGCGACGGCGCCGATTTTCTCGCGTGGCAGCAGCAGCTTGGGTCGAGCGGCGCCGACCCTAACGCAGCGGCTGTGCCCGAGCCTGGAGGCGTTCTGCTTTTCGGCTGGGTTTTGTGCTTAGGCTGGTGGCGGCGTCGTTGACTCGCGATGGACCCTCCGACTCTCCGCCGGATGAGTGAGGCGCGTCTTGACGGGCAGTGCCAATGGAAGATTCGAATCAGATCGAGCGGCTACTGACTGAAATCCGAAAGAGGAAAAGGTGTCAGGAAC
>JBIOVA010000115.1:0-23099 GCA_044867485.1 Lacipirellulaceae bacterium
ACCGCTGGCGAGTTCAATCCCATCGGCACCAGCGGCGAGGGGCAGATCAACGAGCTGCTGCCGCAGGTCGCCGCGCAGATGAAGCATCTGTCGATCGTGCGGTCGATGAGCACGCGCGAGGCGGACCACACGCGGGGGACGTACTACCTGCACACGGGGTTTGTGCCGAACCCCAGCGTGGTGCATCCGGGGTATGGGTCGGTTGTGGCCCACGAGCTGCGCGAGGCGACGGCGGGGCTGGAGATTCCGCCGTTCGTGTCGATTGGCGGGCCGAGCGAGGGGCCGGGGTTCTTGGGGATGGCGTACGCGCCGTTCCAGGTGGACTCGAACGGCCGGGTGCGGGACCTGGCGGCTCCGGTCGAGCACGCGCGGATGATGGATCGGATGGAGCTGCTGTCGATGTTGGAGTCGCGGTTCATCCGCGAGAATCGCGGGGCAGCCGCGGCGGAGCATGCGAAGGTGCTTGATGGCACGCTGGCCTTGATGTCGAGCCAGCAAATGGCGGCGTTCCAGGTCGATCAGGAGCCCGCCGCGATGCGCGAGCGGTACGGCGCGAGCGGGTTTGGCCGCGGGTGCCTCATGGCGCGGCGGCTGGTCGAAGTGGGCGTGCCGTTTGTGGAGGTGAATCTCGGCGGATGGGATTTGCACCAGAACTGCTTCACGACGCTGCGGACGAAACTGCCGGAGCTCGATCAGGGGATGAGTGCGCTCGTGGAGGATTTGGCGCAGCGCGGGCTTTTGGACGACACGGTCGTGCTGTGGATGGGCGAGTTCGGGCGCACCCCGCGGATCAACGAGCAAGCCGGGCGGGATCACTGGGCGCGGAGCTGGAGCGTGGTCGTGGGCGGCGGGGGGCTGCCGGGCGGGCGCGTCGTGGGGGCCACGAACGAGGACGGCACGGCGGTGACGACCGAGCCGTATTCCAGCGAGGACCTGATGGCCACCGTGTGCCAGGCGCTGGGGATTTCGCTGGAGACGGTGTTCACCGCGAGTAACGGCCGGCCGATGAAGATCGCCAATGGCGGGAAGTTGATTCGGGAGTTGGTCGTGTAGCGATTGAGTGGCATGCTCTCATCTGCGTGAGCACGTTCCTCTGTGACACGCATGGCCACGTCGGCGGACCTCCGAGGCCATGGCTCCCGAGCAGTGATCGCGTCGCCCCGTCTGCGGTATGATGAGGGCGTTTCCCGCCGCATTGCCCTCCCCGTGAGCTTGCGCCTTGCTTGTTCAGACCGACACGCTATCGAAGCATTACGGGCGCGTCGCGGCGCTTGTCGAGTGCTCCTTTGGGGCGGAGCCGGGGGAGATTCTCGGACTTCTGGGACCCAACGGCGCTGGCAAGACCACGCTGCTGCGTCTGCTCTTGGGGTATCTCAAGCCGACCGGCGGGCGGGCGGCGGTCGACGGGCTCGACTGCTACCGGCAAAGTGTCGAGGTGCATCGGCGGCTGTCGTATTTGCCGGGGGAGGCGCGGCTCTTTCGCCACCTCGACGGGCGAGAGACGCTGCGGCTGTTCTCGGAGTTGCGTCCTGGGGCGAACTTGGAGCGAGCGATTGCGCTGGCTGAGCGGTTGGACCTCGACCTGTCGCGGCGGGTGGCGCAGATGTCGACCGGAATGCGGCAGAAACTCGCGCTGGTCGTAGCGCTGGCGCCGGACGTGCCGCTGGTGATTCTCGACGAGCCGACGGCGAATCTCGATCCCACGGTGCGGCGGGAGGTCATCGAGCTGATTCGGGAGTCCCGCGCCGATGGGCGAACGGTGCTCTTCTCGTCGCACGTGTTGTCGGAGGTCGAAGATGCCTGCGACCGGGTGATTGTGCTGCGTGCGGGGCGGCTGGTGGAGTCGGTGCGGGTGGCGGACGTGCGGCGGCAGCATCGCATTCATGCGGAACTGACTGGGGCGCTCGCGCCGCCGCCGGGCGAACTGGCGGCGGGCTTGCAGATCGAGCGCGGGGCCAACGGCGAGGTGACGATGCTGGCGGCGGGGGACCTGGCGCCGCTGTTGGGGTGGCTCAGCCAGCAGCCGCTGGCCCGGCTGCGGATCGAGCCGGTCGGGCTACGGACGGTCTACGAACGGCATCACGGAGGGTAGCGCGTCATGAATAGGACGTTGATCCGGCGTTCGGTGCGCGACAGTTGGGTGCTGCTATTGTGCTGCTCTGCGCTGACACTGGTTTTCATCTGCCTGCGGGTGTGGATCTCGTCGAAAATCAAAGTCGATCATTTCATCAAGATATTTTCCGGCGCGTTCAAGATGTTTGAGAACCTCCTGCCGGTGGCGGTCGAGGATTTGGCGTCGCCGCTGGGGCGGGCGGCGTTCAGCTACGAGGAACTGCCGATCATTTTGCTCCTGGGGATGTGGACGGTGACCCGCGGGACCGACTGCGTGGCGGGCCGCGTGGGATCCGGGACGATGGAGATGCTGCTGGCCCAGCCACTGAGGCGGATCACGCTGGTTGCATCGCACAGCGTCGTGACGCTTGGCGGCGTCGTGGTGCTGGGCGTGGCCAGCCTGGCGGGGTTGGCGTGGGGACTGAAGGCGTCGGAATTCAATCCGCGGCCGGAGCTGGCGTCGCTCGTGCCGGCGGCGGTGAATTACCTGGGGCTCGGCGTGTTCTTGCTGGGGGCGGCGACGCTCGTGTCGGCGATTGCGCGCTCACGGTCGCAGGCTGTCGGCGTGGTGATCGGGTTTTACGTGGTGGAGCTGGCGCTGATGATCGTCGCGCGGCTGTCGCCGAGCGCTCAGTGGTTGGAGAACTTGACGATTCTGTCGGCATACGAGCCGACGCTGCTGACGTTGGGGCTCGCGTATAAGCCGGAGGAGTACTGGCCGCTGTTCTGGGAGTACAACGCGTGTTTGGTTGCGTTGGGGTCGGCGCTGTGGGGTGCGGCGGCGGTGATTTTTTGCCACCGCGACGTGCCGGCGCCGCTCTAGGTCACCCCCACTCCCTCCCCCTTGCGGGGAGGGTTGGGGAGGGGGTCGAAGGTGGTCCACGGACTACCGCACTGCGCTCGGTCGCCACTGGCGACCGTGCTCGCTTGCTCCCTCCCCATCGAGGGGAGAGGGACGGAGGAGGCAATCACGGAAGTTCGGCGGTGAAGCGCGTGACCTGGGCGGCGAGCAGGTCGAGGTCGCGGCCGAAGGCGGCAGTGAAGTCGCGGAGTCGCTCGGCGGGTAGGTATTTGGCGAACGGCTGGCGGGCGGCGACGCGGGCCAGGTAGGCCGAGTACTGCTGCGGTTGCGTTTCGCACAGGTAGAACGTGAGCGTCCACGCGGCGGCGTAGGCGTCGAGCACGCCGGAGTCGAACGGCTGATCGCTGGCGGCGAGTTGGGCGACCCAGTCGGCGGGGCGGTTTGGCGTGGCCGCGCGGAAGTGGTCGATGCGGTAGCGGTTGATCCGGTCGGCTTGCGTGTGGAGCGACGCCGCGTTCCACACGCCGGGCGCCTCAAACATCATCGCCAGGCCCTCGACGAGCCACCGCGGCTGCTCGGCGAAGCGCGTGTGGACGCCGACATTGAACGCCGTTTGATGCGTCGCCTCGTGAATGATCGTCTCGGCGTTGGCGGACCAGTCGATGGACTCGTCGCCCTCGGTGAGATCGTAGAGGTAGACGCGGTTCGACAACGGGTCGTAGTGGCCCAGCGTCCCGGGGGCGAGCGGCATGCCTCGGGCGGCCGAGTCTTGGAAGTACTCGTCCTGGCTGGCGAAGACGACGGCCACCAGCGGCGTGGCGGGCTCCCGCGTTGGGAAGCCTCGGACGCTCATGTAATGGGTGAAGCCTCGATAGAGCGTTTCGAGATGGTCCGCCCATTGGCGTCCCTGCCCGCGGGGGTGGACGACGACGAAGTGAGCGGTCGTCGAGAGGTCGACGCGGCGGCCGAACTCGGCGCGGAGCAGCGCCTGAATCTCAGCCGGAGCGTAGCCGACATAGGATTTGCCGGTTTTCTTGCTGTCCTTAGCGTCGGCGGGGTCGAAGTCGTAAAGAGCGCCGTCGCGGCCCAAGAGGAGGACTTGCGACTTGCTCCAGACGAGCGGCTGGCCTTCGACGACGCGGTCGCCCAGGCGGGTTTGCATCATGAATGGTGCGGGCTCGCCGGCCGCCGGTGCAGCGACGGCACACAAAAACGCGGCCGCGGCGACTCTCAGAATATGGGCATTCATAGGCAGTATCCCTCGGCAAGTTTAGGTCACGGGACGCGGTCGCAGCGGCAACGGTGGTGCGAGGGCGGTACAATCGGGGGGACTACGTCCTACCGCGAGCGGCGGGGCTAAATTCGGATGCGAGGCGTTGTGATGTGGCGAGTTACCGAACGGACGTTTGTTGTCGTTGTGGCGGGATGCGCGGCCCTGTCATTGCCGGGATTCGCCATGGCCGCGGCCGACGAGCTCGCGGCCAAGGTCGAGCGGCTCGTCACACAGGTGGACGCCCGCGAGGCGGCCGAGCGCGAGGAGGCCGAGAAGGCGCTCATCGAGCTTGGTCTGGAGTCGAAGGACGGCGGCGAGGCGTTCCTCGCGCTGTTGCCAGCGGCCAGCGAGGACATGTCGCAGGAGGCGGCGACGCGGCTGGCGCGCGTTCGCGGCGAGGTCCAGACGCGGTTGGCGACCCAGATGGTCGAGCAGACGCGGCTATCGCTCGACGTGAAGGATGCGCCGCTCGGCGAGGTGCTGGCCGAGATCGAAAAGCAGACCGGCAATCGCGTGATCGACAATCGCGAGCAGTACGGGCAGGACGCGCCGGAGAAACGCATCACGATCAAGGTCGACGACGAGCCCTTCTGGGCGGCGCTCGACAAGATTCTCGACGAAGTAAACATGGCGCCTTACCCATACGCCGACGAGGCGGCGCTGGCCCTGGTGGAGCGCGAGCAAGGCGTCCTGCGGCGCGCGGGGCGGGCCACCTACGCGGGGCCGTTTCGGCTGGAGCCGATCCGGGTGGCGACGGAACGGGGGCTGCGCAACCCCGATGTGAGCGGGTTGGAACTCGACCTGGAGATTTCGTGGGAACCGCGGCTGCGGCCGGTGGCGCTCTCGCAGTCGGCGGCCGATCTGACGGCCGAAGCAGACGACGACTTGGAAATTCCGTCAAGGATGGAGGAGATGGAGGGCGACGTGTTCGACGTCGAGGTGCCGTCGGGGAGCTTTGGCGCCGAGGTGACGGTGCCGCTGCGACTGCCGGCGCGCGAGGCGGGAACGCTGAAGTCGGTTCGCGGGCGGATGAGCGCGCTCGTGCCGGGGCGGATGGCGGAGCTGCGGTTTGACAAACTTGCGGAGGCGGCCGACACGACCCAAGAGGTCGGCGGCGTGGCAGTGACGCTCAACCGCGTTACCCAGAACCAGGCCCTGTGGGAGATCCACATGCGGGTGCGCGTCGACTCTCTAGAAGGGAGCGGAGACGTGCGGAGCGGCTGGGTGTTCCAGAATGCGACGTTTCTGGAAGACGGCCAGGGCGAGCGGATCGACCATGCGGGGTTCGAAACGACGATGCAGAATGAGCGCGAGACGGGGTTTGCGTACTTCTTCGAGCTGCCGGAGGGCACCGAGATTGGCGACTACACGTGGGTGTATCGCACGCCGGCGGCGATTGTGAATTTGCCTGTGGAGTATGAGCTGCAGGACATTCCGCTGCCGTGACGCTCAATTGACAGGATAACAGGATCGGCAGGATGAACAGGATATGAGCAAGACAGGTCCAATCCTGTTCATCCTGAGCATCCTGTTATCCTGTCAATTCAATTAGCCAAAGTCGATGATTGGCAGGCCGCCGGTGTTGAGGTCGTCGAGCCAGGGGCGCAGGGCGAGCGGGTCGGAGGGGTCGCAGGCGAGGAGGCGCTCGATCACTTCGCGTGCTTTTTCGGGCTGCTGCAACTCGGCGAGCGTCCACGCCAGTCCGCGCCCGGCGTCGAAGAAGGGGCGGTTGGCCGGGTGGAGCGGCGAGAGCGGCGTCGGATTGCCCGCGTGGTCGAGCGCCTTGACGCCCGTTTGGTAGGCGTAGCCGAAGTGGCCGCGGGCCAACGGCAGGTCCTGTTGGGCTTCCACGGCGAGCTTGCCCAACAGGAAGTGAGCTTCGAGCATGTCGCGGCACACCTCCAGGAGCCAGCGGAGCTCGTCGACCGCCACGTCGGTCTCGCCGGCGGCGATCATCTCGCGGACTTCGTCGAGGTCGTCGGCACAGTCGCGGACGCACCTGGGGTGAGCGAGCACCCACGTGCGGCCGTCGCGGGCGCGCTCGACGCCAAGGCCGGAGGATTTGCGCTGGGGGCGTTTGGCCATGGTCAGCCGGCGGCGCGTGGCCGCCCCATTTAGCCCCCGGTCATTGACCGGGGGCTAATTGCGATCGAGGTCCTTGGCCAGCGCGTAGATTTCGTCGGCGTCGAGCACGAGGTTGTTGGCGGTGAAGAGCCGGGCGATTGCCGCTTTGTGAATCTTCATTTTTGCGCCGCCTACGCCGAGGGCGCCGTAGCAGATCACGCCGTGGCGTTCGGTGGCTTTGTCGCCAGGATTCACGTCGGCCAGGCCGGTCGGGGGGACGGCGTTGAGGTCGATGGCGACTTGCAGTCCCGGGCATTGGGCCAGCGCTCCGGCGCCGAGCATCTCGGCGCCCGGCGGGCCGCAGGCGATGACGATTTGGGAACCCGCGACCGCGGCCACCGCAGCGGCGGGCGAGTCGACGGCCACCGGCGTACATTCGGCGTTGGGGACGGTACGGCTCAGCTTGTCGCAGGCCGCCTCGGCGTGAACGAGCTTGCGTGAGCCGATGCGGATGCGCGCCCCCTCGCCGGCCAACATCCGAACTGCTCGGCGGCCGACGGCTCCGGTGCCGGCCAGCACCGTCGCGATGGCGCCGCGGAGGGGGGCGTGCTTTCGCGCCGCAACGACAGCGGCGGCGGCTGTGGTGTTCGAGCCATTGGAATCGAGCATCACCGAGACGCGCGTGGCGCCGAAGAACGACTCAACGGCTGCCTTGCAAAGAGCTTCGCCGGCGGTCACGTCGGCGCCGCCGATGAAGACGGCGGTGTTCTTGAGCTGTTCGGGGCCGCGGGTGAACATGGCGCCGTAGACGAGGTTCCGCACGTCGGCCGGCTTGACGTTGCCGTGGCGAAGAAGCCGGTCGACGCCGGCGTCGATCGCCACCACGGCGTCGAAGACGCTGGGCTGGGGGTCGGCGTCGAGGCAAAGGAGGATTTTGCCAAGCATCGGAGGGGAGCTGTCAGCGGTCCGCCTTCAGCCAGAAGGGATCGGAATGGGGAAGGCGGAATGGGGAATGGGGGTACGCATGCGAGCGATAAGTCACGAGTCAGCGATGATTAGTTTACTAGTCACAGGGCCACGCGTCGCTGGGGCGTGACGCGACGGCGCGAGAAAAAACCACGCGCCGCGGCGGACGCGGGCGTGGTTCTTGATTCTGGCTGAAAGCTGACCGCTGATCGCTGACGGCTTCCTAAAATCCCCGGAACGGATGGGCGGCTTTGTCCTTGCCGGCCAGCATTTCTTCGACGGAAGGCTTGCCTTCCATCGCGTTCTTGACGGCCATCTTGGTGGCTTCGTAGTTGTATTCGTAGATTTTCTTGTCGTCGGCCGCCTGCCAGTGAATGAACACGCCGCAGACGCACACGAGGTTCTCAGCATCGCCCTTCTTGATGACGCCGTCGGCGACGCTGTCGGCAATGGCCTTGGCGACCGCGGCCTGGGCGGGGCCGAACATTTGCACGGCCTGACGGGCGCCCTGGATGGTCACCTTGGTGATCATCACCGTCGCCGGCTTGACGGCCAGGTTGGGCGTCAGCACGGCGAGCAAATTCGAGTGCCCTTTGCTCTGCCGGGCCAGGGCGTTGGCGAAGGCGGCGCCGACGGGGCCGTCTTTCGAGCCGATCAACAGGTCGATATGGGCGATCTCGTTGCCGTCGCCCGCCAGTGCTTCGCCGATGAACATCGACATTGGTTGGGTACTCCCACGCGGAAAGACAAATGGGTCGGCAGGCGGCGGGAACCTGGGGCTCCAACTCGCCGGTCCCCGCGCAACGGCCGCCGGGGTAGCCAAAATAGTTGACGCACGCCGCGAGCGGCGCAAGCGAGCAGGATAGCAGGCCGGGACGGGAGGGTTCAAGGATTGGACGACGCCCCGAACTGTTTCGATCCGCGGCAAACGGCCAGATCGCGCGGAATGTTGGACGCTACTGGTCCGCGGAGGCGAAACTGGCATCCCGCAGGACTGGTCAAACGCCGTGCGTTGACTGGGCGACTCGTAGGGGCCGGGGTCGGCCATGAGAAAGGAGGTGCACGCGACCAAGACGCTTACCGCTGCCAGTGGCAGGCCATGTGACGCAATGGGCGTTGCACGCCGTCGCGGGCGGAGAGTCAACCACGGAACAGATCAGTCGATTCCATCTCGTCTTTTTACTTCCTCGGAACAGGAGTAAGCGATGAATCGGACTGAGAGAGAGGCATTCACGTTGGTCGAGCTGCTGGTGGTCATCGCCATCATCGGCACGCTCATGGGACTGTTGTTGCCGGCGGTGCAGAGCGCCCGGGAGTCGGGGCGATCGAATCAGTGCCGCGCGAATCTCACGCAGTTGCAGAAGGCGATGACCAGCTATGAGGCGGCCAACGAGGATTACCCCGGCTATGTCAACGAGGTGGGCCTCCTGACGAAGACCACCAAGGCGAGTTGGGGGGCGATGCTGTTGCCCTACTTGGAGCAGCAGGCGTTGTGGGACAAATACGCCCAAGGCATTCACGTCGTGGCGCCGGTCGAGGTGTTCGTGTGCCCCAGCAATCCGCCGCTGGCGGAGGGGTTGCCGGGCATGTCGTACCTGGCGAACGCGGGGTACATCGGCAACGAGCGCGTCAACGAAGAGGATGACTGCGAGCCGATGGAGAATCCGGCCAACGGGATGTTCTTCGACCGCGTGCGCGCGGGGGCTCCGGACATTCGCGATCTCACTGCGGATTGTCAGGACCCGCAGCTCGACCCGGTCTTCAAGATCACGTTTGCGACGATCCAGTCGCAGGGCGACGGATCGACGAACACGCTGATGTTTGCCGAAGGGTTGAGCGCCCTCTATTGGACGCATGTGGGCGGCGATGCGCCGGACAAGAAGTGGCACTTCGGGTTCTGTTGGGAGCAGCCGGGCGAAATCCAATACGCCGAGCAAAACAGTCCCGACCGCCCCGACATCGGCCGGGACCCGCAGTTTCGCAAGCCCAACGGCGTGCGGGAGCCGCTTGGCGGGGACACCATGCGCGGGAAGACGGAGAACTCGGCGTTCCCGTCGAGCCATCACCCCAGCGGCGTGAACGTCGCGTTTGTCGGAGGGCAGGTGCGGCTGTTGAACGACCGGATCAGCCCGTTGGTGTACGCCCAGTTGATGACGTCGAATCGGAAGCGTTCAGACTTGTTCGTGGGGGATACCACGGATCGCGACCTGTCGGCGCCGGACGCTGATGATTACTGACGCCGTAAGGACCGGTTCTGGGGGATCGGCTTGGGGGGTGGCATGCCCTCGTCGACGTCGACCCGACGTAACTCCTAAAATCTGGCCACGTCGGCGGAGCTTCGAGGCCATGCCACCCCCGGGCGGGCGGGGCCTGTGGGCCGGCGAATCGGGGTCTCGTTGCTGGACAAACGGGGGCGAACTTGCGAGAATTTAGAACGGGTCTCGCGTGCAGATCGGACTCATTCCCCATCTGCGTATTTCTCCGTATGCGCGCGTCACGAGTAGGGGCTTCGGTTTCGCCGTCGCAAACAGGTCGCACAAGCAAGGCCGTCGCGGCGACGGGCGCAGCTTGTCTTTAGCCGAACAGAGGAGACGCAAGTCATGAGGCATGGTTCACGCAGAAAACGGTGCACACGCAGAGCGTTTACGCTCGTGGAACTTTTGGTGGTCATCGCGATCATCGGCACGCTGGTGGGGCTGCTGCTGCCGGCCGTGCAGGCCGCCCGCGAGGCGGCTCGCCGGACGCAGTGCGCCAGCAGCCTGACGCAGCTCAGCAAGGCGCTGTTGATTCGCGAGACGTCGGCGAAGAATTTGCCGGGGTACATCAACAAGCTGGGCATCACCGGGACGGATCGGATTGTGCGGGCGCCGTGGACGGTGTTGACGTTCCCGCAGCTCGACCAGCAACAGCTCTACGAATCTTGGGCCGGCGGCCAGATGCAGACGCCGTCGATTGCCATTCTTAGCT
Source organism: Lacipirellulaceae bacterium (assembly GCA_044867485.1). GTDB lineage: Bacteria > Planctomycetota > Planctomycetia > Pirellulales > Lacipirellulaceae > Lacipirellula. The sequence continues at coordinate 10,185 of JBIOVA010000115.1, forward strand.
GCCCGAGCAACCCGCCCGTGACGATTGGCGAGCCAAACCTCTCGTATGTGGCGAACGCCGGATACCGCGACGAATGGCAAGATGGTCCCGATCCGGATCTCCATTTGAACTACGAAAACCCTGCCAACGGCGTGTTCTTTGATCGCACGCGCCGCGCCGATGTGATCCCGCCAGCGAATCCGCAAGGTCCGCCGGATCCGCCGTGGCCGACGACGCTGGACGCACGCGACGCGAGCAATCCCAAAGATGACGCCCCCGAGGTTTCGATGACCGTCGCCTACATTCAAGCCCGGGGCGACGGCACGACCAAGACGCTGATGTTGAGCGAGAGCCTCGCTCCGTTGTATTGGGCCTATCCGTCGGCCGAGTACGAGACCACGCTGGATGCAAGTTTTCACTTCGGCTTTACTTGGGTGCAGCCGGAGGACCTGACGAGCGACCCGAGGCTCCGCATCAACGGCTCGAAAAACCCTCCCACGTATACGACGCTCGACGAAATGAAGAACTATCTGACAGGCGACGGGTCGGAGACGGATATCAATCCGCGTCCCGGTCTGGCGTCGAGCAATCATTCAGGCGGCGTCAACGCGGCTTTTATCGACGGGCATGTGGTGTTCCTGAACGACCAAATGGAGCCCGTCGTCTACGCCCAGTTGATGACGTCCAATCACAAACAGTCCGATTTGTTCGGCCAAGAGCCCTACGAGAAGGACCTGCCGGAGCCGGCGGACGGGACGTTCTGAGGTCGGCGGCGGCGGGCGCGTTGGCCGCGTGAAATTACGATGCAGACGGGGTGCCAGCGATGGCGCCCCGTTTTTTTGCGCCATGTTTGCGCGGAGTTGCGTTGAGCATTCCCGGGCAGCTCTTGATGGCGTTATTCAGCCCGGGCTCTGCCCGGGGGGTCGCCTCGCGTCTTGAGCGCGGGAACGAATTCTGTGTGGCGCTCAGAACCCCCGGGCAGAGCCCGGGGCTGAGGTGGCGAGCGAGTGCAAGTGCGAGTTACTCGGCGGCCGGCACCGCTTCGTCGGGAGTCGACGCCGGGTCGGTCTCTGCGGCCTCGGGCGCGTTCTGGTTGGCGTCCGCGGGGTAACGCTCGGGGAACAACGCCCGGTTGATCTCCGGGAGCATTTGCTTGGCGAATTCGATCGCGATGTTGTCACCCACGGCCTCGTCGGGAGACGTTTCGGAGGTGAAGTAAATCTTGTAGAGGGCCGTGTTGTTGCCGTAGTAGGTCTTGGGGCCCGCGGACTTGACGGGCAACCAGCTCCAGAAGCTCTTGGGTTCCGGGGCCTCCCATTTGTACTTGCCTTCTTGGTTGCCGTTCCAGGCCCAAAAAACGCGGACCATGCGGCGCCCCGAGGGGCCGTCGTCGGTGAACTTGGTGGTGAAGAAGTTGGCGATGTCGTCCGGTTCGCTCGGTGGGACGACTTGCTGCTTGACGACGGCGCCTTTCTGCGAGTACCCGTGGCTCGGATAGCAGATGTTGGGCGTGTGTCGGCAGATGTCGCGGGAGTGCCCGACGACGAGCCACAAGTCGACGCTGCGGCCCGTGTCGGAGTCGGTGTAGCGGCGCGAGACATGGCGGACGGCGCCGGCCATTTTCAGCGTGTCGGCCTCTTCCTTGAGGTCGACGCCCTCCCACGAGCCCACCTCTTTGGGCACGTTGGCGAAGCGTTTGCCGAACTCCTCGGCGGTCATTTCCGTGCCGGTGAAGCGGTCGGAGAAGTCGGCTTCGAGGATGGTGAGCCCGGCAATGGCCAGCAGGGCGACGACGGCGGGAGCGTAGGTGCGGAGCATGGGGCGAAGCAGGGTTCAGGGTTCAGGTCGTTAGCCGCGCTCACGGAGGTCCGCCGCAGCGGAGCGCGTCAGGCGCGAGGAGGCGTTTCAATTCACGGTAGGCGCAGGCCCCCAGGGTGTCAACTGACGGCCCTACAGGCGGTATAGGCGGCGCCAGCGGACAGCGAAATTGGGGGTTGGCGGGGCGCGCTGGGGACGCAGGACGCGTTCCGCTGTGGCGGACCTCCGTGAGCGCGGCTAACCGGAAAGCCCTGAACCCTCTTACCGCTCGGCGAATTGGGCGTCTTCGAGGCCCAGGCGTTTCATTTTCTTGTAGAGCGTCGTGCGGTTGACGCCTAGAGAGTCGGCCGTGGCGTTGCGATTCCACGCATGGGCTTCGAGCACTTCGAGGATGATCTGCCGCTCGGGGCCTTCGAGCGCTTCCTTGAGCGTGCGATGGCCGGCGTGGCTGGCTCGCACGGTGGCGGCGCCGGCGATTTCCCGCGGCAGGTCGGTGGGCGTGATGTGGTCGCCTTTGCCCAACAGCACGGCCCGCTCGACCACGTTCTGCAGCTCGCGAATATTGCCCGGCCAGGGGTAGGACTCCAAAGCCGCCATCGCGTCCTCGGTGAAGCCGGCGATCGGGCGATTGGTGTCCTCACGGAGCTGGTTGAGGAACAACTGGGCCAAGAGCGAGACGTCGCTGCGGCGGTTGCGCAGCGGCGGCAGTTCGACGTTGATCACGTTGACGCGGTAGTACAGGTCCTGGCGGAACCGGCCCGCGGCCACGGCCTTGGCGAGGTCTTCGTTCGTGGCCAGGATGATTCGCACGTCGACGGTGAACGTCTTGTCGCCGCCCACCTGTTCGAACTGCAGTTCCTGGAGTACACGGAGCAGCTTGACCTGCATGGCGGGGCTGGCGGTGCCGATCTCGTCGAGGAAGATTGTGCCGCCATCGGCCTGCATGAATTTTCCCGTCTTATTGCCGGTCGCTCCCGTAAACGCCCCGGCGACGTGGCCGAACAGTTCGCTTTCGAGCAGGTTCTCGGGGAGCGCGCCGCAGGCGACCTCGATGAACGGCTTGGCGGCCCGGCGGCTGCGGCGGTGGATCGCGCGGGCGATCATGCTTTTGCCGGTGCCGCTTTCGCCGGTGACCATTACGGTGGCTTTGGTGTCGGCGACGCTGTCGATCACATCGAACACGCGCCGCATCTGCGGGTCGTGGCCGACGATGTTGTCGAGTCCGGTGCGTTTGTCGAGCTCGCGTTTAAGCTGGGTGTTTTCTTCAAGGACCTGCCGCTGGCTGAAGGCCCGTTCGATGGCCATGAGCAGCTCGTCGTCGATGAGCGGCTTGGTGAGGTAGTCGAGGGCGCCGGCGCGGAGGGCTTCGACCGCGGCGTCGGCGTCGCCGTAGCCGGTGATGAGAATCACCTGGCTCTGCGTGTAGTTGCGGCGGACTTGTTCGAGCAAGTCGAGGCCGTCGCCGTCTTGCAGCCGCACGTCGACGAGCAGCAGATCGTAGGCCTTGCGGCTGAGCCGTTCATTGGCTTCGGCGACGCCGCGAACCGGGTCGACCTGAAGTCCCTGGCTGCGGAGCCAGTCGGTCATCGACTCGAGGACCTGGCGGTCGTCGTCGACGAGCAGTAGTGAGCCTTGGAGCATGTTCTCCCCTCTGCGTGCGAAGCCCGGGTTGGGTAGCACTGCTGGCTTGTCCAGCAGTGGGCGCCTGGTACCCGCTTCGCACTGCTGGACAAGCCAGCAGTGGCACCCGTGTAATCACGAAACGTCGGCCCGCTGGCGGTGGGGAGAAATCGCCATAGCCTGTTGTGAATAGTTACGTCGCGGGTGGCGTGCGGTCAACGCAAGCGGCCGGCGAGCGGCGGCGAGTCAAGTCGGGTCATGCCGAATGCGCCGGCCAGGCTGTCGGCTATCGGCCAGAGTGGGAACTCTCGAGTGTTCTTCGCTTCTTGCCGACAGCCGATGGCCCAAAATGAAGGCGGCCCGACCTCGTCGCACAAGGTCAGGCCGCCAGGGGGGAGAGTCGGGGGGGCCGCCGATCGCGCCGCGGCCGGCGCCGTAACATGACGCCGATTTGCCTGCTCGGTGGTTGTCACCGCGGGCGATCAGCGACAAAGCTTGTCGTCCGCGGGGCCAGTCGTACGGGCCGCCGCGAACGGTTTTTTTGCTGATCGAACACGGGGTAGAGCGAGGCGGCGGCCGAAACGTTACAAGGGCAGAAAAACCGCCAAGGACGCCAAGTTCGCCAATTGGATCATTGAATGGACAGGATGACAGGATGAGCAGGATCGACAGGATGAAAACTGAGAATTGCACTCGATCCTGTAAATCCTGCTCATCCTGTTATCCTGTCCATTGAACCCTGCCTATCGTGATTGCACGAAACGCATGCGATCTGCTTTGGCGCTCTTGGCGGTTCAATGCCTACCGCGCACGGGGATGGGCCTTTTCGTAGGCGGCGCGGAGGTTGGCGGTGCTGACGTGGGTGTAGATCTGGGTGGTCACCAGGCTCTTGTGGCCGAGGAGCTCCTGGACGCTGCGGACGTCGGCGCCGCGGTCCAGGAGGTGCGTGGCGAAACTGTGGCGCAGCGTGTGGGGGCTGGTGCGGCGGTCGAGGCCCGTGGCGCGGAGGTACTTTTCCAACATCCGGCCCACGCTGCGGGTGGTGAGGCGTGAGCCGAAGCGGTTGGTGAACACTGGCGCCTCGCGACCTTGGGGCTCGCGTTTCGACAGCTTGCGGACCTTGAGCCACGCTTGAATCGCCTTGATGGCATACGACCCCAGCGGCGCCAGGCGTTCTTTGCGGCCTTTGCCGCGCACGCGGAGAACTGCCTGCGCGAGGTCGGCGTCGCCGTCGTTCAGGCCGACCAGTTCGCTCACCCGCAGGCCGGCGGAGTAGAGCGTCTCGAGGATCGCTCGGTCGCGGAGGCCCGCGGGCGAGTCGGCCGGCGGCGCCGCAAGCAATGTTCCGACTTCGTCGGACGACAGGCAGTGCGGCAGCGAACGGCCCTTGCGGGGGTTGCGCAGGGCGCGGGCCGGGTTGGACTTTACCCACGCTTCGCGTTGTCCGAAGCGGTAGAAGCTGCGGAGCGACGCCAGCTTGCGTGCGATCGAGGTCTTGGCGAACCCCGCGTCGTGAAAGGCCGACAGCAGCCCGCGGAGGTCGACGGCGGTGAGCGTCGCGGGGTCGGGCGTAGCGCCGTTGTCGTCGGCGAAGTAGTCGGCGACTGCCGTGAGGTCCTCGCGGTAGCCTTTGAGCGTGTGGGGCGAGGCGCCGCGTTCGACCTGCATGTAGCGGAGGAACTGGGCGATATGGCGGTGCATGGGGAAGGCGTGAGGCTTGAGACCTGAGGCTTCGGGGGAAACCATTCAGGCGTTGAGGCAGGAGGTGCGCGGTCGAACTACGCCTCGTGCCTCAGGCCTCGCGTCTCAAGCCTCATCCCTGGCTTGCGGCAGGTTGCTGCGGCGGAGGCGTTGCGGCAGTTCGGGAAGGTCCTGCGTGGGGGCGCTGTTGCGGACCTTTTGGCTGAGGACCGCGGCGTCGTACCAGGTGAAGCTCAACTCGGGGTTCGACGCGAACCGCCCCAACACGCGGAGCGCTTCAGCGCGTTGCGAATCTTCGTAGAGGAAGATGTAACGTTCGCGACCCTTAACGAGCGCCAACACGTTGATGTCGTCGTTCACGGCTGTGAGGCCTCCATGCGGCAGCGGGGCGGGCAGGGTCGGTCGAGGCGTCAACGATTGTTCGACTCGAACGATCCTGCAGGGTGGGGCCGCCGCGGCGAGGGCCTGTGCGCTCACGGAAGTCCTGGTGGCTGCACGGAGCGACGTTCGGCGGCGTCGCTCGCGCGTTTCCTTAGGGCCGTTATCGGCTATCCGGCCAGCGCCACACGACTTGCGTTTTGCGACTTCCGCCGCGTGCCGACAGCATCTCGCTGATGTGCATGTGACAGCAGAAGCGAACGAAGTCGTCGTTGCGGCTGAGGTAAGATTTCCAGCCGCCGAAGCGTTGATCGTCGCGGAAGAACACGTAGCCTTCGAGCGCTTCGGTAAAGTCGGCGTCGTCGCCCTTGTAGAGGCGCGTGTGGCTGAGCACGGGGCCGTTGTGCGGCAGGCATGCGGGCCGCTCGAGTGCGATCAGCGGTGACTGACACGCAGCGGTCGGGCATCCTGCGCTGGAGTCGGGCTGCGCTGCGGTAACGATTGCACCGGTCGTGCCGGCCGCAGCACTGGCAGCGGTGGAAGCGGCGCCGGCGGCAGAATTTCCGGGCGGGAGTTCTTCGACGGCTTGCGCGAGCGCGACGCTTGCGGTGCGCGAAGCGCGCTGCGATTGCGTCGCGGACGTCGTCGTCTGTTGCTCCTGCTCTTGGTTCGGTTGCTCTTGGGCCGGCGGCGCTATGGTCGGAGGAGCCGGCAATGGTTGCGCCGTGCCGTCGCAGTCGGGCGTGAGCGCCGCCATCTGCTGCTTGGCGAGCGCCATCTGCGATTCGTAGATCAGAGAGTCGGGGATGAACTCTTCGTCGGGCGTGTCCCACGGCAGGCCGTAGCCGGCGGGAATAGGATGGAAGCCGGGATTGGCGGTGTACCATTCGACGCGGAGCCCCAGTCGCGGCGGGTAGTATTCGGTGAAATCGGTGACCGAGCCGACGACCACCGCGTCGACGTCGAGAATCTGCGCGAGCCGGCGGGCTTCGTTGGGGCCGGAGAGGTCGATGCGGTGCTCGATGATCGCCTCTTCGACGACGCCGATCGGCACCACTTCGAAGCCGGGCGTCGCCTGCAGCTCGGCGAAATAGGCCATCGACACCTGGCGGCCGTCGACGGTCGGCTCGTCGCTCTGATTGAAGAACGGAGCGACCGCCACGCGGCTCAGCTGCGGGAACGGATTGCGGATCACGGGCCTGTGGGCCGAGGTCGGCACAATCAGGCTGCAACCGCCGGCGCCGGCGAGCAGACCGGCGGCCAGGAGCACGATGAGAAGTTTGCCGCGAAACACCGCGAAGAGGCCTACCTATGAAAGGATTCCCCCCTTTCATGAGGCACGGTCGAGGGCGGTGCGCGGCGCGGGTGCAAGCACGAGAGCGGCGCACGTCAGCGGTGTGATCGGCACATTCGGCAGGGTCGCGTGAGGGAAAACGGATGGCGGCGCGAAACATTTAGCCCCGCCGCTCGTGGCGGGAGCGCGGGGCGAGCCCCGCGGCTCAATGCTAGCTCGCTGTGCGCTCGAGCCCCCAAGTGCAGGCTGCCAGCACGCCCATTTGGAGCAGGAGGAAGGCGGCCATCACGCCGAGCAGCGCGGCCACGCCGGGAGCGTTGTAGGCAAACTCGCACATCGCAGCTGCGGCGCCGTGGACTCCCAGGAGCGAGCGGAGCGAGAAACGCAAGGCGGGTCGCGGTTCGTCGAAGGTGAAATGGTCCATGGTGATCCAACCGCAAGGGGACTCGGAGCGTCACACCAAGCCCGCCATCGACCGCAACCCAAGCGGCTCGCGGGAGGCGAAGGGTTCGCCGTAGCGGACGCCGATCATTTTACCCCAATAGGCGGCCTCGTCGCGAAGTTGGTCGAGAAACGTCGGCGGATCGGCCGCGCGACCGGTGATGAACTGGCTTTCGTAAGCCGCGATCGAGGCCAACTTTTGATCCCAATGCTCGCTGACGTCGAGTACGAACCCCGGCATGATCGCCTGGCGGAGGTGGACGCAGAAGTAGTTGTAGATGCGCTGCGGGTGGTGGGGCTCGCCGGGGAGATCGGTCTTGGTGAGCTTGGCCCAAAAGCGGGCGTCGTCGACCAGTTGCGTGGCGGCGACATGGTCGGGGTGGGCGTCGATCCAGTATGGGGCGAACAGCCAGCGAGGCTTCTCGCGGCGAATGACCCCGGCGAGTGCGGCGCGGGCTTCGAGCGTCGGCTGCAGACTGCGGTTGGGGAGGCCGAGGTTCTCGCGCCAGGGGAGGCCGAGGGTTTTCGTGGCGGCGGCGGTTTCGCGTTTCCGGATTTCGAGGGAGCCGTGCGGCGTGGGCTCGCCGGTGGTGAGGTCGAGCACGCCGACGCGGCGGCCCTCGGCGAGGAACTTCAGGATGGCGCCGCCCATGCCGAGCTCGGCGTCGTCAGGGTGCGGGGCGATCACGAGGACGTCGAGCATGGTCGGCAACCGGCACTTGTCGGGGAACGGTGAATGGACAGGATAGCAGGATGTTCAGGATCGACAGGATGGGACCAAGAGCTAATCCTGGTAATCCTGCCGATCCTGTCATCCTGTCAATTCATGCAGCAGTTCCAACATGGCAACGAGTACTGAACAAGCATATCAGAGTTTGTGTAGTCACGCCCGTGAGAGGGCGCTCTTGGCAAGCATTCGCGGGCTGCTGGAGTGGGACGAGCGGACGAAGATGCCCGCGGCGGCCGGGGGATACCGGGCAGAGCAGCTTGCTTACCTGGCGGGGGAAATTCACCGGCGACAGATAGCGCCGCAAGTGGGCGAGTGGTTGGCGGAACTGGCCGAGTCGCCGCTGGCGGCCGATCCCCACAGCGACGTCGGGACCGTCGTCCGCGAGCTGCGGCGGCAGTACGAGAAGAAGACGCGCCTGCCCCAGTCGCTCGTCGAAGCACTGTCGCGAGCGGCGACGCTGGGCGAGCAAGCGTGGGTGCAAGCACGCAAAGCCGACGATTTTGCGATGTTCCGCCCGCACCTGGAGCGGATGTTGGAACTGAAGCGACAGGAGGCCGCGGCGCTGGGGTACACGGCGACGCCGTACGACGCGCTGCTCGACGACTACGAGCCGCACGCGACGACCGCCGAAGTGGGCGCCGCGCTCGCGGCGCTGCGGGAGGCGCTGGCGCCGCTGGTGCAGGAGATCATCGGCAGCGGGCGGCGCCCCGATACGGCGGTACTCGCGGGCGACTTCCCGCCGAGCGTGCAGGAGTTGTTCGGACAGGAGATTTCGGGCGCGATTGGTTTCGACTACAGCGCGGGGCGGCTCGATACGACGGCTCACCCGTTCTGCGGCGGCGCGGGGCCCGGTGACGTGCGGCTCACTACGCGGTACAACCCGCGCGACTTCGCCGACGGGTTCTTCAGCATCCTGCACGAGGCGGGGCATGGAATGTACGAGCAGGGCTTGCCGCGGGCGCACTATGGGCTGCCCACGGGTGAGGCCGTGTCGCTGGGAATCCACGAATCGCAGTCGCGGATGTGGGAAAACCAGGTGGGCCGCAGCCGGGCGTTTTGGGAGCACGTGCTGCCGCGCGCGAAAGCGGCGTTTCCGACCGCGCTGGCGGACGCGGCCATCGACGGTTTCTACGCGGCGATCAACGACGTGCGGCCGTCGCTGATCCGCGTCGACGCCGACGAGGTGACGTACAACCTCCACATTCTTATCCGCTTCGAGTTGGAGCGGGCGATGATCGAGGGCGACCTGCAAGCTGGCGACTTGCCGGGTGCGTGGCGGGAGAAATATCGGAAGTATTTGGGCGTCGAAGCGCCGACCGACGCCGACGGGGCGCTGCAGGACGTGCACTGGAGCGCGGGGTTGTTCGGCTACTTTCCCACGTACTCGTTGGGGAATCTCTACGCGGCGCAGTTTTTTGCGAAAGCCAGCGAGGACGTTGGCGATCTCGCGAGTGGGTTTCGCCGCGGCGAGTTCGCGCCGCTGCTCGCGTGGCTGCGGGAGAACATCCACCAGCATGGTCAGCGCTACACAGCGGGAGAGCTTGCCGTACGGGTCACCGGCAAGCCGCTCTCGCATGCGGCGTGGATCGGACAGATGCGGGCCAAATATGGGGAGCTGTACGAGCTGTAGCGGCTCTGCGGCGAGGCTTGCGATGTGTGTGGCCGCGAGTTTCGCGGATGCCTCGCTAGCACCGCTGGCCGAATTCTCAACACGGCGTAGAAATGTTGATAGACTGACGGTCCCAGGGGAGCGGGGCCGCGCGGACAAGGAACGCGACCAGAGGAACGATCCGTGACGAACGACTCCCCGGCGTCGATCGCCGTGTGCCCGCGCTGCCGGGCGATGCTCGCGCTGCCGCCGGATGCGACCGAGGCGACTGGTCTCGAATGTCCCGCGTGCGACGAGCGGTTCCATTGGGACGAGAGCGTGCGGCGGCTGCGGTGGGCCCGGATTCCGGCGGCCGCGGCGCCTCAGAATGTCACGCCTCAGGCAGTGATGCCACAGACAGTGACGCCGGTGGCTTCCGCGACTCCGGCTCCTTCAGTAACGCCGATCGCCTTGGCGGGGTTACCGACGCTGTCGTGGTCGGGGCCCGATCTGGCTGCGAGCGGCGTCCATGTCTGGGAGCCGCCGGCGGGGGTGGAGATCGAGTTCGACAACTATCCGGCATCGGCGCCGGCGGTTGCGCATGAACCCGTCCCCCAGCCGGTGATCGAACAGCCGCTCGCCGCCAAGACGCCGACGCATCCGGCTGAAGCAGCGACGCCTGAGGTGTGCGTGGACCCGAGCTCCGCGACGGTCCCCATGTCACCGGCGGATACTGTGCCGCTGGAGGTCGTGCGGACCGCGCCGGTCGATGAGCGAGGCTCGATGGAGTTGCTCGATGGCGACCGCCCCGACGACGATTTCACCGTTGCCGACGATGGCGACGACGAAGACAGGTTTGTGGCCCCGCTTGCGGAAGATCGCGTGCCGGATTTGCGATCCGATCGCCCGCCGCGGCGGCGACGGTCGGCGGGCGTGGGGACGCTTGTCGGAATCGTGGGCGGCGGCGTGGGAGGGCTGTTGCTGGGCGGGTACGCGCTGTTGTGGCTGCGCGGCGGGGCGGTCGACGTGTTCCAGATGGGCCGGTGGCTGCCGAATTCGTTGCTGCCGGCGGCGATGCGGAGTTCTGCGGATGAACTGGAGGTAATCGCCGCCGTGGAACCGTCGTCGTCTGGCGACGATGTTCAGACGCGTGTTGCTGACGTATCCGACGAATCGCAGGATGCGGACTTAACGCCCGTGGCCGTGATGGGCGACCCCCGGGCAGAGCCTGGGGCTGAAAGTAAATTGCCGAATACGGAGGAGACGCTGACGGACGCGGAGGGGGTCGCGGCGCCGGAGTCGCCGCTGGCCTCCGAGCGGCGCTGGCCGGTGACGCCGATCGTTGGTAGTTTGACCGACGTGCGGCTCTATTCGCTGGAGGAGTTCACCGAGGCGGTGGTCGCCGGCGAAAGCGCGGCGCGTCGGTTCGCCGCCGGCGACCTGGCTGAGCCGGAGTCCGTGCGCGACATGGGGCAAGCGTATGTCGAGTTGTGCGCCTTGGCGGAACGCCTGACGCTGACGAATCCGTCGACTTTTGGTTCGGCGCTCATCACGCAGCAGGCGCTGGCCAAGGCGGCGCTGCGCTCGGCCGCGGCGCCGTCGCGGCGCGGCGACCTGGCCGTGGTGGCGAGCCGGTGGTTGGAGCACGTTCGGCGGAAGAATGACGGAGCGTTGTTCGTCGGCCGCGTGCGCGACTTGCGGGCGGTGGGTCCGTGGACGGAGTGCCAGTTCGAGGTGACGGTCGGCGACCGGCGAGTCGCCGTGCCGGTGCTCATGGACAAGTTGAAGCACAGCACCGGCGACGAGGCGGGCATCGCGGGAGTGATCGTCACCAATCCGCAGCAGCGGATTGCCGGATACGAGGGCGATGCGCCGCTGATCGTGGTGGCCGGAGACACGTTCGACCCAGCCGCGGTGAAGGACGAGGCGCCGGCCGCGGCCTCGGGGTTCGGCGACGAGCTGTTGAGCCGGTGATCGCCGCTGTTTCGGCTGGATTTGGGCCGATTTATCGCGTCCTGGCCACTTTTGGCCCTGGGCGGATTGTGAGACAATCGCGGCCTCCCGCCGAGATTCTCGGCTCGCCCCTGCCGCGACCGTGCCGCGCAGTAGGGTTTGTTCTCGGCCGTGTCCCGCCCGCGCCCCACGATCGACCGCCATGAAAGTTGCCGTTCTCCGCGAGACCTACCCGGGCGAGCGTCGCGTCGCGCTGGTTCCCGCGTCGCTGCCGCCGTTGGCCAAGCTGGGCTGGGAAGTCGCGATCGAATCCGGCGCCGGCGCTGCAGCGGGATTCACCGACGACCAGTATCGGGAGAAGGGCGCGGAGATCGTCGTCGATCGGGCCGCAGCCGTCGGCGCCGCCGATGCGGTGCTGCAGGTGCGCTCGCTGGGCGCGAATCCGGATGCGGGACGCAGCGACCTCGACCTGTTCCGCCGCGGCCAGGTGGTGATCGGCATGTGCGATCCGCTCGGGAGTCCCCAGGCGGCAAAGGAGCTGGCCGATCGCGGGGTGACGCTATTCGCGCTGGAGTTAATCCCGCGGATCACTCGGGCGCAGAGCATGGACGTATTGTCGTCGATGGCGACGATCGCGGGCTACAAGGCCGTGCTGCTCGCGGCGAATCATTTGCCGAAGATGTTTCCGCTGCTGATGACGGCGGCGGGGACGCTCTCCCCCGCGAAGGTGCTGGTGCTGGGCGCCGGCGTGGCGGGGTTGCAAGCGATTGCCACGGCTCGGCGGCTCGGCGCCGTCGTGCAGGCGTACGATGTGCGGCCAATCGTGAAAGAGCAGATCGAGAGTCTAGGCGCCAAGTTCGTCGAACTGCAGCTCGACACGGCAGGCGCCGAGGGACAGGGCGGATATGCTCAGGAGCTATCCGACGAGCAGAAGGTGCGGCAACGCGAGCAGCTTGCAAGTATTGTCGCAGGCATGGACGTGTGCATCGCCACCGCGGCCGTCCCTGGCAAACCGGCGCCACTGTTGGTGACGGCCGATGCGGTGCGGCGGATGGCTCCGGGGTCGGTGATCGTCGACCTGGCCGCGGAGCGCGGCGGCAACTGTGAGCTGACCCAGGCGGATCAATCGATCGTGGCCGAGTCGTCGGGGGGAGGTGGCGTCACGATCTTGGGCCCGACGAATCTGGCCAGCGAGATTCCGCAACACGCGAGCCAGATGTACGCGAAGAACGTGGTCACGTTCCTGCAGTTGCTCACTAAGAAAGGCGAGGTCGACGTCGATCTCAATGACGAGGTGATCCGGGAGACGCTCGCCGCGAAGGATGGGCAGGTGCAGAGCCCTCGCCTGCGCGACATGCTTGGGCTGGGGCCGTTGGCGCTGCCGGCGGGGCAGCCGGCGATGGAGCATTTGGC
>JBIOVA010000116.1:0-7694 GCA_044867485.1 Lacipirellulaceae bacterium
AGCCGCGACGCGAAGGTCCGCCGCAGCGGAGCGCGTGCGCTACGCCGAAGCCCCCCACCGCACATCACCGCGCCCCTCCACGACGCGCCCAATCCGCCAGCACTCGAAGCCCTGCTCGCCGAGCTGCTGTTGGATGCTCTCCGCGTAGTACTCGCTGACGACCAGCGCCAGCCCGACGCCCATGTTGAACACGCGGTCCATTTCGTCGTCGTCGACGCTCCCCAGCCGCTGCAACCAACTGAACACCGGCGGCGTGGGCCAACTGCCGCGGGTGATTTCCGCGTCGATCATGGACGGCAACACACGGGCGAGATTCTCGTGGAGCCCGCCGCCCGTGATGTGGGCAATGGCGTGGACCACGCTTTTGACCGTGTAGTGGCTGAGCACGCTTCGCACGGGACGTACGTAGAGCCGCGTAGGCTCCAACAGGATTTCGCCGACGGTGCGGTCGGACCAGTCGACGCCGTCGTTCACGCCCAGCCCCGCGTGGTCGAACACGATTTTTCGCACGAGGCTGTAGCCGTTGGAATGCAGCCCGCTGGACGCCACGCCCAGCACCACGTCGCCGGGCACGACCGCTGAGCCGTCGATCATCCGCGAGCGCTCGACGATGCCAACGCAGAACCCGGCGAGGTCGTAGTCACCGGGTCGGTACACGTCGGGCATGATCGCCGTCTCACCGCCGATCAAGGCCGCGTCGCTCTCCAGACAGCCGCGGCTGATGCCCTCGACGATTTGCTCCAAGAGGTCCGGGTCGTCCGCCGCCATCGCCACGTAGTCGAGGAAGAACAACGGCTCGGCCCCGCAGCAAATGGCGTCGTTGACGCACATCGCCACCAGGTCCACCCCAATCGTGTCGTGCCGCCCGGTGAGCTGAGCCACTTTCAGCTTGGTGCCCACGCCATCCGTGCAGGAGACGAGCACCGGCTCGATGTAGTTGCGAGCAAACAACCCGCCGGCGAAGTCGAGCTTGAACAACCCGGCGAAGCCGCCGTCGTTGGGCAGCACCCGCGGGCAATGGGTCCGCCGCATGAGCCGCGGCAGCCGGGCCATCGACTGCTCGTAGACCGCCAGATCGACGCCAGAATCTTTGTAAGTGATTTTGCTCATTGGACTTGGCGACGCTTCCCGGCAACGAAGAGTCCCGCGATTCTACGGGCCCGCGAGCCGCGCCGTCAACGAGCAGCACGCGCGCCACCTCCTGGTTAGCCGCGACGCGAAGGTCCGCCGCAGCGGAGCGCTCTGCCCCGCCCCAAACCTCGCATTCGATGGGTCGCCGGGCGACTGCTACGACAACGCGGTCGCCGAGCGGTTCTTCCGGTCGCTCAAGCACGAGTGGACGAAGCACGAGTCGTTCGTCGACGTCGAAGCGGCGCGGCTGAGCGGTTTCAAGTACGTCGAAACGTTTTACAATCCCGTGCGTCTCCACCAGACGCTCGGCTACAAAAGTCTCGATCAGTTCGAAGCCGAATACGCCCCCCGGTCCTAGCGGCGTAAGTCAATCTCCCGCCGCAGTCCGAAAGTCGTGGGCTATCGCACCCTAACCCGGCATACTACTTCTGATCATCTTTGGCGCACCCCCCGGCTGGAAACGCCCCCGGCAAACTGGTTAGATTGGGGCGGTTGTGCGGGCCGAGCGCGGCGGCGAGGCGCATGGGTCGACGATTGCACCATGTGGCGAAGGCGCGCCTGCTGGCGCGGCGGTTCGGGCTCGCTCGTTTGAGGTATGTTGAAGCGGCGGAACGGGTTGGCGCGCGTGTGCGTGCCGGCGAAGGTCTGCCTGCGCAGCAGCGCGGCCTTCAAGCAGTGGTGGTGAGACAGTCGAAGACAGGGGCGTCGCACTAGCGACCGTGGCGGCTCGCGATGCGCCGTTTCCGCGGACAATCGCGTGCAACGTGCGCGTGCCTCTTGACCAGCGCCCCTGTCCTCCCGACTCGCCTTCCCACTCATGCTGACCCAATGGACGAGCACACTTACAAGCCCCTTCCGCACAGTCATGCCCCAGTCGCAGCGGTTCATGCAGTTCCGCTATCCGTTGCCGTATGGGGCCATCCTGCAGGAGGACGGCGTCCAGTTCGTCGTCTATAGCCGCAGCGCCACGGCGATGCGCGTGCTGCTCTACCGCCGGGTGAGCGACCGCGATCCGTTTCGGACGATCGAGTTCAACCCCGCGACCGACCGGTGGGGCGATTTGTGGAGCGCGTTCGTGCCGGAGCTGGCAGCCGGACAGCTCTACCATTTTCAGGCCGATGGGCCCTACGCCCCGGAGCGCGGGCACCGGTTCAATCCGCAAGCCCGTCTGATCGACCCGTACGCACGGGCGCTGGCTGGCCGGTTCCAGGAAGCGGACGACGGCGTGATCCGGCCGCCGAAGTGCGTCGTGGTCGACGACTCGTTCGACTGGCAAGGCGATCGGCACCTGCGGCGACCGTTGTCGGAATCGATCATTTACGAGATGCACGTGCGCGGGTTCACGCGCGATCCGTCGAGCGAGACGGAACATGCCGGCTCGTATCTGGGGGTCATCGAGAAGATTCCCTACCTGCAGGCGCTGGGTGTGACGGCGGTCGAGTTGATGCCGGTGCACGAGTTCCCGATTCTCGATCCGCTCGGCCAGAAGCCAGGGCGGACGAACTATTGGGGGTACGACTCGCTGGCGTTTTTCTCGCCCCACCGGGGGTACATGCACGGCGCCGAGCCAGGCGCCCAGGTGCGGCAGTTCAAGGAGATGGTGCGGGCGCTGCATGCCGCGGGGATCGAGGTGATTCTCGACGTGGTGTTCAACCACACGGCCGAGGGCAATCACCTGGGGCCGACGCTGAGCTTCAAGGGGCTCGAGAACCGCGTTTACTACATGCTCAACGGCGACGGCACGTACAAGAACTACTCGGGCTGCGGAAACACCGTGAACGGCAATCACCCGATTTGCCGCGAGATGATTTTCCACTGCCTGCGGCACTGGGTGTACAACTACCACATCGATGGGTTCCGGTTCGACTTGGCGTCGATCTTGAGCCGCAATCGGTTCGGCGAACTGGTGCCCAACCCGCCGCTGGTGGAGATGATCGCTGAAGATCCGATGTTGGCCGACACGAAGATCATCGCCGAGGCGTGGGACGCGGCCGGGGCGTTTCAGGTCGGGTCGTTCCACCACCTGCGGTGGGCGGAGTGGAACGGGCATTACCGGGACGATGTGCGACGGTTTTGGCGCGGGGACGACGGCATGATCGGCCCGATGGCGACGCGGCTCTCCGGCTCCAGCGACTTGTACCAGGCCAGCGGGCGCCGGCCGTTCCACAGCATCAACTTCATCACGTCGCACGACGGCTACACGCTCAACGACCTAGTGAGCTATGAGCGGAAGCACAACCAGGCCAACGGCGAAGACAACCGCGACGGCGAGAACAACAACAGCAGCTCGAATTATGGCGTCGAGGGCCCGACGCGGCGGAAGCATATCGTCGACCTGCGACGCCGACAGACCAAGAACCTGATGGCATCGCTGCTGCTGAGCGAGGGCACGCCGATGATCGTCGCCGGCGACGAAGTGCTCCGCACGCAGAAGGGGAACAACAACGCCTACAGCCAGGACAATGCGACAAGCTGGTTTGACTGGCGGCTGGTCGAGAAGAGCGCCGAGATGCTGCGGTTCACCAAGGCGCTCATCGAGTTTCGCAAGGCGCAGCCGAATGTGCGCCGGCCATCGTTCCTCACGGGGCAAGCGACGGCCGACGGGCAGTTGCCGGACGTCTCGTGGTTCGGGCCCGACGGGCAGGCCGTCAATTGGAGCGCGGCGAGCCGCAGTCTCGTCTGTGTGTTGGGGACGGCGGGGCTCGACGACCCGGCGGCGCGATACCTGCTGATCCTGATGCACGCGGGGGGCGATGCGCAGGAGTTCGTCGTCCCGCAGCCGGTTCGCCGCCTGCCGTGGCGGATGTTCATCGACACGGCGGCGGAGTCTCCGGGCGATGTCTATCCCGAGATCAACGGCCCGTCGCTGCCGCCGGGCGGCCGGGTGAAGTTAGTGCACCATTCGCTGCGGTGCTATGTGGCGTGAGGAAGGCTGGAGGCTGTAGGCCGTAGGCTGTAGGCTAGGAGGGAGCGGAACGTGCCGAGGTGGGTCGCTCCTTCCCCATTCCCCATTCCGCCTTCCCCATTTCCGCCCCATGGTTTCGATCATCGGCATTGGCGACGACGGGCTCGACGGGGCGACCGAAGCCGTGCGACGGCTGATTTTGGACGCCGACTTGCTCGTAGGGAACGAGCGAGCGCTGGGGCTCGTGCCCAAATCGAAGGCCGCGCGGCTGACGCTGGGCGCCGACGTCGAAGCGGCGGCCGATCGCATTGCCGCGGCGGCCGGGCAGCGCGTCGCGGTGCTCGTGTCCGGCGATCCGCTGTTTTACGGACTGGCCCGATTCCTGTGCGAGCGGATCGGCCACGACCAGTGCGAGATCGTGCCGCATGTGAGCAGCATGCAGTTGGCGTTCGCCCGGGTGAAGGAAAGTTGGGACGACGCGTATCTGACGAACCTGGCGTCGCACACGTTGGACGCGGTGGTCGATCGCATACGCACGGCGGAGAAGGTGGGGCTGTTCACCACCGAGGAATGCGGGCCTGACGCGGTGGCGCGGGCGCTGGTGAAGCGGCGGATCGACTACTTTACGGCGTACGTGTGCGAGAACCTGGGCGCACGCAACGAGCGGGTGACGCGAGGAACGCTCGCCGAGATCGCCGCGGTGGAGTTCGATCCGCTCAACGTGATGATCCTCGTGCGGACGCCGGATGCGCTCGACGCGCCGCGCGATGCGCGCGAGCGAAGCTTGTTCGGAAACGCCGATGAGACATTCGTCCAATCGAAGCCGAAGCACGGTTTGCTGACGCCGGCGGAAGTGCGTTCGGTGGCGTTGGCACAGATGGCGATCGAACCGCGGAGCGTGGTGTGGGACGTAGGCGCCGGCAGCGGGAGCGTGAGCGTCGAAGCGTCGCTGTTGTGCCCCGCGGGACGCGTGTTCGCGATCGAGCAGGACGCCGAGGACGCGGAGCTGATCCGGGAGAACGCCGATCGATTTGGCGCCACGAGCGTGACGCCGGTGGTTGGCCGGGCGCCGGAGGTGTGGGCCGATTTGCCGGATCCCGACGCCGTGTTCATGGAAGGCAGCGGCCGCGAAGTCGTTCGGTTGGCCGAACTGGCCTACGCACGATTGAAACCAGGCGGCCGGCTCGTCGCCAGCCTGGCGAGCGTCGACAGCTTGCATGAACTGCGGCAGGCGCTGATCGCACACACATCGCTGGTCAACGTGTGGATGCTGAATATCTCCCGCGGCGCCGACCAACTTGAACGGCTGCGGTTTACGGCGATCAACCCGGCATTTTTGATCGCGGCGACAAAGGCGACGGCGTGACGGTACAATTGGGGTATGGCCGATCCAACTCCGCTCGCCGCCCCGATTGAGATACCTCCCGACTGGCTCGCCGATTTTGAGGCGGCGGCGGAACGTCCTCTAAAAGAGAGATTTAAGTACTCGTTCATCAAGACGTATATGCCGGTCATGGACGACGCGAGTTACCGGTCTTGGGATACGACAGCTGAATATCGAAAGTGGTGCGAAGAAAATCTGCCGAGTTGGCTCGGCTACGGCCGGCCAAAAGGCGAACAGGATTCGTAGCGCCTCCTAGGCATCCCGCCGCACCGTCTCTGGCGAGAACGCCGGGATGCAGACGGCGACGTACTCGGCGCCGCCTTCCGCGGGAGTGCTGTAGCGAACCCACTCTCCAGCCCGGGCGATAATCGCTTCGCCCGCGGCGATGTCGTGCACACCCTCCCGAGTTTCGACGCGAAGCGTGCCGCGGAGCACTACGGTGTACTCGTCGAACTCGGGCGTTTGGCCCGGCTCGTTCCAACCGGCTGGGCTGACCATGCGGGCGACGCTCGTCGCAGTCGTGCCGGAGTTCACGCGGCCAACGAATTCTTCGATCACCTTGGGCGGCTCGCCGTGGGCGTGAATCCGCGTCGGAGTTGTGATCTTGCGCGCCATCGACAGACCTTTGGACCGCGAGCGGCACGTCGTTTGCCGCCTCTTGCAGTTGGCAAGAGGCGGGCCAGCATTGCGGCGTCGGCAATGGAGGTTACCATGCCAGACCTAGATCCGGAACGCAACGCGCGCCAGGCGTGGTCGGAAAACGACCTGTCTGAGCTACGGGCGCTCATTGCGCGGCGGTTGCCGGTACGGCAGATCGCCGAGCGTTTGGGGCGCACGGAGTACGCCGTCCGCACGAAGGCCAAGCAGCAGCGGATTTCGCTAAAGCCGCCGGAGGCGTCCATTGCGCCCCACCGCCCCCGATAGACCGTGGACGGCAATCGCAAGACCGGACGCCCGTCGATGGTCGGCCGCCGCCCGTTTAGTTCTGGATCGCTGTGACCTGGCCTCCGGCGACTTGGAGCACTTCTTCCAGAAGCATCGGCTCCTCCCCTTCCTCGATGGCCCATAGCATGAAGGTTCCTACGGGCACGACCATGTCCTGATTGTAACCGTCAGTCTCCTGGATCTTATAGCTGTCGACGGTTCCAGGACCAGTTTCAGGTTTCGTCACCACGACGCGCACCTTGGCTGCGGGATTCTCCGATTGGACGCGCACCATGCCCAGGTAATCTTCCGGCCGTAGCTGTTTGACTTGCCGCTCCGGATTCTCGAAGTGAGCAACCATCAGTACCGGAATGCCCGCCTGCGGGACCCACCAAATGTCGATCGGATTGGCGCTCGGCTGCCGCAACTCGGCGCCATACTCCGTCACCTTGTTGATTTTGTAAGATTCTACGGTGTAGTAGGAGGCCTGCTCCTTCACGGAGACGATTTCTTTCATGGCCGGCATTTCAACCTTAGGCGTCACGACAATGATCGCGCGTTTGCCGGCGGGGGAAGCGGGATTGAATGGCGCCGGCTTGGCGCCTTCGCCGAGTTTCTTGGTCATCTCGTCGATGGCCGCGAGCAGTTGCTCGCCGTCCTGGGCGTCGTAGTACTTACCCTTGCCGCTGGCGGCGATTTGCGCCGTCGCGGCGCTCTCGGCGGGTTTCAGCCCGAATCCGACGACATTGATGCCGAATCGCAGCATGGGATTCTCGGCCAACGTAGCCGCCTCGGCCGACGGGTCGCCGTTGCAGCTTTCGAGGCCGTCGGTGATGAGCACGACGCCGCAGTAGGTTTTGCGCCCGGCGAATTGCTGGCCGGCCTGTCGTAGAGCGAGCGCGATCGGCGTGTTGCCCACGGCCGGTAGCGCCTGCAACTGAGTGACCAGCGGTTCACGGTCGGCGGCCTTCAACTCAGACAGCGAGCGCACCAACTTGACGGCCGAGCATCCTGCCGCCTGGCCGTAGACGACCACGGTGACGTTCAGCCCTTTGGGGATGCGGCGGACGAGCGTGCCGACGACTTCCTTGGCGGCTTCCAACTTGGATCGCCCGTCGGAAGTCGGTTCGTTCATGCTCGCGGAGACGTCGAGGACGATGGCCAGGTCGCTGATGGGTTCCGGGGCGTCGGCGTCCTTGGGGCCCGCTTTCATGGCCTGGATCAGGTCGTCGGTGCCGCCGGCCTCGCGAAGTTGCTTCTCCTGGTCGGAACTCAATGTGTAGGTCGCGGCCGACTTGCGAAGCTGTGCGATGATCAACTCAGGCTCGATGCCGTTATCCAGCAGCGTGA
>JBIOVA010000117.1:0-8241 GCA_044867485.1 Lacipirellulaceae bacterium
CGTCGCGCGCAGCGTCTCCCACCACCGAGTCCGTTTCATCAGAATCTTTCTGTACCGGATAAGAGTTTTCGCAATCGGGCGAACGAGCTGGCCCTCACGACATACGACCGCACGCGAGCACACGGCCTCGGCCGGCTCTGCGCAGCAAACACCCAATTACGCGCCCTGGGGGTCTAGTTTAATGACCCTCTCGGCCGCCGGCAATCATTTCGGCGGGGCGGAAAAACACGGAAAACGCTGCGTATTGACGGCCGGCGCGCGACGAAGTGCTTATGCCGCCTGCCGACGGCGCACCAGCTGCCCAAAGTCGTCTAGCAGCGAATAGATCACCGGCACGGCTACCAGCGTCAACAGCAGCGACAGCGCCTGCCCGCCCACCACCAGCACGGCGATCGACCGCCGTTCCTCCGCGCCGGGGCCGGTGGCGATCAAGAGCGGCACCATGCCGGCGACGAACGAAATCGCCGTCATCAAAATCGGCCGCAACCGATCGCGATTGCCCTGCATGATCGCCTCGTGCCGCGAGAGGCCGGCGGCGCGCAACTGGTTAATGTGATCGACCTGCAGGATCGACGCCTTTTTCACCATGCCAAACAGCACGAGGATCCCCAGGGCCGAGTAGAGATTGAGCGACTCGCCCCCCAGCCACAGGCTGAACAACCCGAACGGCACGGCGATCGGCAGCGACATGAGGATCGTCAGCGGATGCACGAGATTTTCATACTGCGCCGCCAGCACGATGTACATGCACACGAACGACAGCGCACACGTCCACAGGAACTCGCCAATCGTCCGCTCCAGCTCGCGGGCGCCGCCTTGGATCGTCATCGTGTAACCTGGCGGCAGGCCTAAATCGATGGCCGCTTCGCGGATGGCCTGCACGCGGTCGGCCAACGCGTAGCCGGGGCCGAGATTGGCGCGCACCGCGGCCATCCGCTGGCGATTGAGCCGGTCGATGCGCGAGGGGCTGCTGGTCTCCTCGAAGCTGACAAGATTGTCCAACCGCGTAAGCGGCGTCGCGTCGCCGCCGTAACCGAGGCCGGAGATCAGCGGGACGGCCGCGGCGTCGAGCATCGCAACGCTAGCGCCGTCGGCGGCGGGCCGCGTGGCCCGCACGTAAAGCTGCGAGATCGACTGCGGATCGCCGCGGTCGACGCCGATCAGCCGCAACTCGACGTCGTACGCGTCGTCGGCGTTGGCGTCGTAATAACGCGAGACGCGGTCGTCGCCGCCGACGGCGACGCGAAGCGTGTCGGCGATCTCGCGGACGTCGACGCCCAGGGCGGCGGCGCGCTCCCGATCGATGTGGGCGAGCAGGTTCGGCTTGTCCATGCGGAGCGTGTAGTCGACGTCGACGACGCCGGGCAGTTGAGCGACTCGCGCGCTGAGTTTTTGCGTGAAGTCCGCCAGCACGTCGAGCCGGGGGCCGGCAATGGCAAAGTCGATGTCGACCGGCGCCCCCTGGCGGAACGACGTGAGGTTGCGCACCGAAGCCCGCAGCTCAGGGTGCTGGGCGATGATTTCGCGGATCTGACGCATCTTGTCGCGTTGGCTGTAGTTGCCGCGGAAGGCCGCGCCGGGATCCCCGGCGAGCGTCGACGTCCACAGCCGTTGCCAGGAGAAGGTACGCGACTCGATGTCGTCGAGCCGCACATAAAAGCTCGCCGCGCTCGTCCCGCGGGCCGAACCAGAGACGCTCGCCAGGACGTGGACGACGCCGGGGATCTCGCGAATCTGGGCGTCGACCTCGTCGATCATTTCCTCCATCGAGGCGACGCTGACGCCCTCGGGCGCCGAGACGCGGGCCTCGAACTCCGACTCGTCGACGTCGGTGGGGATGTAGCCCTGCGGGAGGAGCCGGTAGAGCGGGATGTTGGACCAGATGACCGCGAGCGACACGAGCATCACGGCCCAGCGATGCCGCATCGACCAACCGAGGCACGCCATGTAGCCGCTCTCGATCCAGCGGTAGAACCCGCGCCGCGAGGCGGGGATCGTGGACAATGCTGGCAGCGTCACCCTCCCTTGAAGGGAGGGGATGGGGGAGGGATTAACGACCGTTGAGGTCACGCAAGGCGTTGAAGGAGCGGACGCGGCGGGAGTCCCTCTCCTAGCCCCTCCCTGCAAGGGAGGGGGATTGGAACGCAGCATCCGGCTGCACATCATGGGCGTGAGCGAGAAGCTCACCAGCATCGAGATCATCACTGCCACGCTGGCGGTGATGCCGAACTCGTACAACAGCCGTCCGGTGACGCTCCCCAGAAACGACACGGGCAGGAACACGATCACCAGCGACAACGTGGTGGCGAGTACGGCCAGGCCAATTTCGCGCGTGCCGGCGATCGCGGCTTCCTTGGGCGCCAGGCCTTTCTCCTCGATCACCCGGAATACGTTCTCGAGCACGATGATCGCGTCGTCGATCACGACGCCGACCATCAGCACCAGCGCCAGCATGGTGACGTTGTTGAGCGTGAAGTCCAGCGCCTTCATCACGGCAAAGGCGCCGATGATCGACGTGGGAATGGCAATGGCCGCGATGAACGTCGACCGCCACGACCGCATGAACAACAGCACGATGACGCTCGCCATGATGCTGCCTGAGACCAGGTGGTTCTGAATCTCGTGGAGAGCGGCGCGGATATACCGCGACTGGTCCTGGAGCACTTCGACGGAGACGTCGGGGGGCAGCAGAGCCCGCGCCTGGTCGAGCCGCTGCTTGACCGCGTCGATCACCTCGACCGTGTTCTCGCCGGATTGCCGCTGGACCATGAGGATGACGGCTTCCTGGCCGTCGAAGCGAGCGAGCGTGCGCTTCTCCTTGGTGAGGTCGACGGCCCGGCCGACATCGCTGATGCGCACCGGCACCTCGTCGACCGTGGCGACGACGAGATTGTCGAAGTCGCGGGACTCGGGCATGCGGCCGAGCGTGCGGAGGCTCAGCTCGCGGTAGCCCGCGTCGATGCGGCCGGCGGGCGCCTCGACGTTTTGCGCCACAATGGCGTCGTACACCTGCATGATCGACATGCGATACGCGGCTAGCCGCCGCGCGTCGACGTTGATCTGCACGGCCCGGTCGGTAGCGCCCTCGATCATCACTTGCCCGACGCCGCGCGCCGATTCGATGACGCTTTTCACGTTGCGGTCGGCGAGATAGTACAGCTCGCGCATCTCGCGGGGACCGGAGACGGCCAGCGACATGATCGGCGAGGCGTCAAGATCCTGCTTCTGCACGACCGGCGGGTCGATGTCCGGCGGCAGGCGGTTGAGCACGCCCGCGATGGCGTCGCGCACGTCCTGCGACGCCACGTTGATGTTCTGGTCCAGCCGAAAGGTGATGATCAGCATCGACACGCCGTCGTTGCTGATGGACCGCAGCTCGTCGATGCCCGCGACGGTGGCGACGGCGTCTTCCAGCGGCTGCGTCACCTCGGACTCGACCTCGGCGGACGCGGCGCCGGGGTAGTTCGTCATCACCCGAATCGTCGGCAGGTCGATATTCGGGAAACGGTCGATGCCCAACTGGTTGTACGACGCGACCCCGGCGACCACCACGGCCGCGATCAGCATCAATGCGAACACCGGCCGGTGCACGCAAACTTGGGCCAGCCACTGCACGAGAAGTCAACCTGCCGTTGTTTCGATTTGGTTCAACCCGAGTCGGAAGGAGCGCGTGTCTGATCCGCGGGATCGGATTCGCTCGCGACGAACACCGGGCCGTCATGGCCTTCGACGGCGGGGCAGACGACGACCATACCGGCCGTGAGGCCGTCGAGAATCTCGACGCGCTCCGCTTCGCGACGGCCGATCCGCACGGTGCGCTGCTCGCACTTGCCGTCGGCGACGACCCACGATTTGTACACGCCGGCGAACTGGTTGACCGCGGCGTTCGGAATCGCAAGCGCTTGCGCCGACGGGTCGACAATGATCTCCGCTTCGCCGAACAAGCCGGCCTGCAACGCAAGGTCGTCATTGGCCACGTCGGCCTCGATCCGCACAGAGCGGCTCGTTTGCAGCACGATCGGACTGACGCGCGAGATCGCGGCGATCACAGGCTTGTCGCGCCCCGCCACGCGGATGGCAATCGGTTGGCCCACTTGCACGTTGTCGGCGTGCGTCTCCGGAACGCCCGAGGTAAATCGCAGTCGATCGATCCGCACGAGCGAGGCAACGGCCTGGCCCACTTGCAGGTAGGCGCCGGGCGACACGCGACGGGCCTCGACCAAAGCGTCGAACGGCGCGACGATGCGGGCGTCGGCGAGTTGTTGCCGTGCCAGTGCCAGGTCGGCTCGCCGCACGCCGATGAGCGAGACCTGCTCGCTGACGCTGTTGATCGCCGACTGGTAACGCGCCTCGGCTGTCTTCAACTGGGCCACAACCGTGTCGTATTCGCTTTCGGTGATCGCCTTGGTCGGCAGCAGCCGTTCGGCCCGAGCCACCGCGGCCCGCGCCTCGTCGACAAGCGCCTGCTCGAGCATCACGGGCGGTGAATTCTCAAAGACCAGTTTCGTTTCGTCGTCCTCGGGCGTCTTGCCGATCGCCGCGGAGGCTTGCTTGAGTTGGGCTTCAGCTTGCTCGACCAGCAACGTGAGTTCCCGTTGGTCGAGCTCCACCATCAGCTCGCCGCGTTTGACGACCGAGCCGAGGTCGACGTGCACCGACTCGACGCGGCCCGCGAGTTTGGAGCCAATCACCGCGGCCTCGTCGGCCAGCAGGCTGCCTTGCACGCGCACCGTGAGCGGCCAGGATTCGTGCCGGACCGTGACGACGTGCACCTCCTTGGGCGGCGCGGCGGCGGCCGATTTGCCTGGCGCCGCGTCGCCGTGCCCGCAGCCAACGGCGAGCAGCGCGATGCCCAGCAGCGCGCGGGGCGCATCCGCGAGGCGTCGGCAAGGACGGTTGGGCGGGATCACTCGATCGCTCGGCGCGGAAACGGGGCGGGGCAGGCGGAGAAGCGTCACAATCCATCAAACCAGACGGCCGAGATCGGTGCAACCTGGACCCTGCGGCAGGCCGAGAACGCTGATGGAGGGCCAAATCTGTCCTTACTCTATATACCCCCGCGCAGGGGCTAAGTTTCTAACGACGGGCTGCCGCGCCGAATTAGAATGAGACTTGGAAACGCGCGTCGCCCATGTGAAGTGCACCCAGCGACAGCCTCGGAGCGATGACGATGAACGTATTGCGAATGGCCGCGGTCTTGGTTCTGGGGATGGCCACGTTTCAACTGGCAGCACGCAGCGCGGCGCAGGAACCCGTTGCGCCTGCCGCGGCGCCAGCCGACGATCAAACCGCCATTTACCGCTACGACCCGTTTCTGCGCGAAATGATTGCCGTGCCGACGGAAGAAGTGAAGCCGGGCTATTTGTACACGCGATTCAGTCCGCAACTTAAGCGCCGTGTCTGGAGCGTCGCCCGCTCGGGCGGCGGCTTCGAGTTCGCCATGGCAACCGGCAGCATCCAGCCGGCATGGAGGCTCGACCTGCGGGCCACCGCCGAACGACAAATGGAAGAGCTGCGCGCTCGCGCGCCGGAGCTGGCTCAGGTCATGGACATCCGCGGCTCACGGGCGTTTGTCCAGCTCGACGACGCCGGCGAGTGGCAGCTCGTCGTGCGACGCACGATCGCCAGCGTCTACGACGAGGAGACCCTGCGTCGCTGGGAATGGCACGGCGAGCGCCGCGTGCCGGTGATGCACACGCTGGGCTACGAATGGCTCCTCGATGACGGCAAATTCACGCCGGCGACGATTGGAGAATCTGCTTACGGCTTCGCGTACGCAGCACACTCATGCTGCTGGTAATCGCATTCTAGCCGTCGGCGGCAACCGACGGACAACCCCGGCCTTCCGGCCGCGGCGTGTCGTCTGCGTCGCGCGGAGCGGCGGCGCTCGCATTGGCCCGTCCATCGCGTTCCCACGCGGCGCAACAACGGCTATCATACGGGCATGACGCACCCAGCGAATCCCGCCGGCTGTTGCCTGGTCCTGTTCGCCGTCGGCATTGCGACGCTCGTCGGCTGCCGCGGCGGGGCTGCCGATGCGCCGACAGGGAATGAAGAGCCGATGGTCCGCGTCGTGCGACCGATCGTCCGCGAAGTGACGGAATACTGCTCCTTCACCGGCCGCACCGAGGCGCCGCAGACCGTCGATTTGCAATCGCGCGTCACGGGATACCTCGACTCGATCGATTTTACGCCCGGCGACGAAGTGGCCAAGGGCCAGCAGCTTTTCAAGATCGATCCGCGGCCCTACGAGGCCCAGCTCGCGATTGCCGAGAGCCAGATCACGCTCGCCGAAGCGCGGCTCAAGCTGGCCGAGGCCGACTATCGCCGGGCGATCGAGTTGCTCAAGACGCCGGGCGTGCTTTCACAGCAAGACGTCGACAAATATGAGGCGGCGC
The DNA here is from genome assembly GCA_044867485.1 of Lacipirellulaceae bacterium. Taxonomy (GTDB): domain Bacteria; phylum Planctomycetota; class Planctomycetia; order Pirellulales; family Lacipirellulaceae; genus Lacipirellula. The sequence continues at coordinate 6,399 of JBIOVA010000117.1, forward strand.
AGAGCGAGGCGGCCGCAAACGTGGCCGCCGCCGAGGCCAACGCGAAAGCCGCGCGGCTCGACCTGGATTTCACGACGATTGCCTCGCCGATCGACGGCGTGATGGGTCGCAACTATCCCAGCGTCGGCGCCCTCGTCCGGGAAGACAATACGCTGTTGGCCACAGTCGTCTCGCAGGATCCGATCTTTGCGTACTTCGAGGTCGACGAGCAGATCATGCTCCGCGTCGGGCGGATGATTCACGAAGGGAAAATCAAGTCGCGGGAGAGCGGCGCGATCATCCCCGTGGAGATGGGCCTGGCCGACGAGGTCGATCAGTTTCCCCACGTCGGCGAGGTCGACTTCATCAACAACCGCGTGAGCCCCACGACGGGCACGCTCGAGATTCGCGGCGTGTTCGCCAATCCGCTGCTCAGCGACTCCAAGACGCGGATGTTCAAGGCGGGCATGTTCGTGCGGATTCGCGTCCCCGTCGGCGAGCCGGCGACGGCGATTCTCGTGCCCGAGTCGGCCATCGGCACCGATCAGGGCCGCAAATACCTGCTGGCCGTCAACGAGCAGGACATCGTCGAGCAGCGCGTCGTGGAACTCGGCCCGCAACAGCCCGGCGGCCTGCAAGTGGTCGTTCCAACGAAAATGAGCGCCGGCGCCAACGGCGCGGCGGTCGACAGCCTGACGCCGAACGACCGCATCATCGTCGGCGGACTGCAACAGGTGCGGCCGGGCGCCAAAGTGCGCGTGCGCGAGGCGGCGCCAACGACGGGCGATGCGGGGTGATGGGAAATCCCCTCTCCCTTTGGGAGAGGGTAGGGCGAGGGTGCCGTTAGTTCGCGCGTCCCCCTCACCCTGGACCTCTCGCGGAGGGAGAGGAACGCGATTGGCTCCGGCGCCATCGCCCCGAGCCCAGCACTGCAAACGCCGCAAGCGCCGCCCCCGCTGGTTCCGGCGCGCTAGCCGTCGCAGAGGCCGCATTCGATGCGCCAAGTTCCTGCTGCCAGACAAGAAAATCGGCGCCGTCGACGTCGCTGTCGTCATCGGCGTCGCCGTCCATGTGATCGACGCCGGCGCCTTGCATCCCAAAGCCGCCCTGCCAAGCAGTGAGATCGACGCCGTCGACGTCGCCATCCTCATTGAAGTCGCCGGCCGAGGGCGGCGTTGCGCCCACGTTAACTGAACCGACGGCGCCTGCGAAATTCGTCGGCGAGTTCATGCCCGCGACGAGATTATCCCCGCCGTTCGGGAAGATGATCGTGTCGGTCAGCGATGTGACGCCGTCCTTGGGAATCGCCAAGCCGGCAATCGTCAGCTGGTCGAACCCGCCGGCGAAGTTCATCGAGATGCTGGCGGCATTGGGATTGAAAAAGTTTGCGGGGATCGTGAAATCGGGCGCGACCCCGCCGGTGAGCGTGGCAAATCCCGGCGTGGCGGCCAGAAAATGACGATTCGCCGTCGTCTCCGGAAAGACCACCGGAATCGTGGTGAAGTCAAAATCGACGACCACGCCATCCGAATTTGCGATCAGGTCGTGGCCGCTGAGGAACTGCTGGCCCGACGAGGCGGTGAAAAATTCGATGAACTGCACCGATCCATCGCCGTTAGAAAACAGCTCCTTGATCTGCCAGAGATGAAAGGACCCGCGCGCCCGTGGCGTCGACAAGGCCAAGACTGCGCAGACGGTCAGTGCGAACGTGCGTGGCACGGCGCTCATGAAGTCCCCCAAGAATGCCTGATCCATCGACCCTGCACTCTCTAGACTTAACCGAGAAGGCGACGTTCGTCAAATTTGCAACGGCAAGTCTCAACGGTCGGCCGTTTGCTCCTCCATCCAGGCGACGCCGGCTGCA
>JBIOVA010000118.1:0-6004 GCA_044867485.1 Lacipirellulaceae bacterium
GTCCGCCAACACCCGCTCCCGTAGGTCGCATGAATACGCGCGCATGCGTCAGCCCTCCTTTCAGAGAGCCAAACTACTCCAATCCCCAAAGCTAGCAGAATAGCAACCGGTAAGTTGCTCTAAATGGTCAATGCAGGCGATGCCCGGGCTTGGCGCCGTCGTCGGGGGTGAGGAGGAACGCCTCGTTGCCGCCGCCGGCGGCGACGACCATGCCTTCGCTCACGCCGAACTTCATTTGTCGCGGCGCGAGGTTGGCGACGCACACGACGAGGCGGCCGACAAGTTGCTCGGGCTGGTAGTGCGCCTTGATGCCGGCGAAGACTTGCCTGGTGACGCCGCCGCCGAGGCTCAGCTTGAGCTTGAGCAGCTTGCGGGCTTCGGGAACCTCTTCGGCGGCGACGATGCGGGCGACGCGGAGGTCGACCTTCGCGAAGTCGTCGATGGTGCATTCGGCGGCGAGCGGCTCGGCGGCCAGGGGGGTGCCGTCGTCGTTCCAACGGTCTGGCGTGGCGCCGCTGGCCGCTGAAGCGGCCGCGCCGGGGGGCGACGATTCCGACTTGCTTTCTTCGATCATGGCTTCAAGGTCCTTTTCTTCGACGCGCTTGAGCATGTGTTCGAACCTGCCGACGGGCGTGCCGACGAGCGGCGATTTGGCTTGGTCCCAATTGGTAATCGGATCGTTAAGCAACTCGCCGGTCTGCCGGGCCAGCCGCGGCAGCACAGGCGCCAGGTAGATCGCAAGCTGGCGGAACAGATTGAGCGCCACGGTGCACACGTCCTGCAGCCGCTGAGAGGCTGTCGCATCCTTGCGAAGATCCCACGGGCGGTTTTCTTCGACGAACGGGTTGGCCCGGTCGGCCAGCGCCATCACGAGCCGCATGGCCCGCCCGTAGTCGCACGCCTCGTACGCTTCGGCAATCTCGTCGCCGGCGGCCGCGGCGGCGGCGAACAGGCCGCCATCGTCGGGGTACTTCGCCGACAGGCCGGTTTTCTCGATAAACTTGGCCGTCCGGCTGGCGAGGTTCACCACTTTGCCCACAAGATCCGTGTTCACCTTGGCGACGAACTCCGCCGGCGAGAGGTCGAGGTCTTCGATCCGCGACGACAGCTTCGTTGCATAAAAATACCGCAGGTACGCCGGGTCGAGATGGTTGAGATACGTGCGGGCCATCACGAACGTCCCGCGGCTCTTCGACATCTTCTCGCCGCCCACGGTGAGGAAGCCGTGGATGTGCACCTTTGTGGGCAAGCTGTAGCCAACCGTCTTGAGCATGCCCGGCCAGAAGAGCGTGTGGAAATACGTGATGTCCTTGCCGATGAAGTGATGGATTTCGCACTGAGGGGACTGCCACCAGTCGGCGAGCTTTTGCCCGTGGCGATCGCACCACTGCTGCGTGCTGGCGACGTAGCCGATAGGCGCGTCGAACCACACGTACCAATAGTGGCCGGGGGCGTCGGGGATTTCGAAGCCGAAGTACGGCGCGGGACGCGACACGTCCCAGTCGCGGAGCGGCTCGTGCAGGAAGTGACCCTTGAGGTAGTTGACGACTTCTGGCTGCAGGTGGTCGCCGGTCGTGGCCCATTCGGCGAGGAAGTCGTGCAGCTTCTCCAGCTCGATGAACAGGTGTGGGCAGGAGCGAATCTCGGGCCGTGCACCGCTGAGCTTGCTCACCGGGTCGATCAAGTCGGTCGGGCTGTAGTGGTGGCCGCAGATGCTGCAGTTGTCGCCGGGCTGGTCCGGCGATTTGCACTTGGGGCACGTCCCACGGACAAAGCGGTCGGCCAGGAACGTCTTCGCTTCGGGGTCGAAGAGCTGCTCGACGCTCTGCTCCTTGACCAACTTCGCGTTGCGAATCGCCGCCCAGAACTCGCCGCACAGCCGGCGATTCTCGGCGCTATGCGTGCTGCCGTAGTTGTCGAACTGGATGTCGAACTCTGCGAAGTCGCGCTCGTGGGCCGACTGCATGTCAGCGATCACGTCCTCCTCGCGGCGGCCTTCCTGCCGGGCGCGGATCATGATCGCCGTGCCGTGCGTGTCGTCGGCGCACATGTAGCGGCACTCGTGGCCGCGGAGCTTCTGGAACCGCACCCAAATATCCGTCTGGATGTACTCGACCAGGTGGCCGATGTGGATGTGCCCGTTGGCGTAGGGCAGGGCGGAGGTGACGAGCAAGCGGCGAGGCATGTTCGAAGGCGGCCAACGTCGGGGATCGGAATGCGTGAGCAAGCAGCGCCGGTGCTAGCGACGCCATCACGGCGAGCGGGCATTGTACTGGCCGCGGCAACCTGTCGGGAGGCCGCGACGGGCACGCCGTGTGCAAGACAATTGGCGGTCGCGGCAAGGTTCGCTAGCACCTCGCCGCGGCGCACCCGCGATTCCCGCGGCAGCCGCGGCGTGAGTGGCCGCAAGAAGGACGCGTCCCGCGCGGTTGGCCTTGTAAGAATTACCAAACTCGACCAAATTGCCCCGCGCCGTGAGGCAGTACGCCTCGTGGCAGCGCATGTTGGAACGCGGCGAGCAGGGGCTCGCCGCGTGAATCGCCCCGCATCCGGCGGCTCGCGCGCACTTGCGAGTGAAGACGGATCTTGACTCGCGCGTTTGAGGCGTCGGACCACGCAGACCGCCACGACAACAAGGATGTTGTCGCCTTCGCCGCGGCGACTCGGCCTGGCTGGAGTTCCAGGTCGAGCAGCTTCGCATTGCGACGGCGCCGCGACGCTCTTGTTCTCCGCCGCGATCCGCGCCCTTGAGCGCGGTCGAACGACTCGACCGCCACGACCGACGCGTCCACGGAGGGAAGCCATGGCCAGGTCGCGATTTGCTTGTCTCGCACTCGTGTTCGGCGCCGCCAGCGCGACCGTGCTGAGCCAAACCGCCGCCGAGACGGTGCTCATCGATTTCACATCGCCTGTGTGCCCGCCTTGCCGGGAGATGGAGCCGCTGCTTCGCCAGTTGGCGGGCGAAGGGTACTCCATTCGGCGGGTCGACGTGACGCGCGATCCCGAACTGGCTCGACGGTTTTCCATCGCGGTGACGCCGACGTTCGTCGTGCTGGTCGACGGCCAGGAATGGGCGCGCCTGCCGAGCAAGACGGATCGCGCGACGCTGGTCGAAATGATCCGCAAGGCGACCGCCCTGGCCGAAGCCGACCGGCAGCGGGCCGCCGACGGCGGGGTGGCCAACGTGGATTTCGGCAGGTCGTCCCCCACCGGACCCGCTACGGCGGCTGTCACTCCACCTGGCCCGCGCGAGGGGCTGGTCGTGCCGATACAGAACCCCTTTGCGCGGCGGACGCCAAGTCGCGTCGCCGCGGCGCCGCCGTCGGCAGCGACCACTCAACAACCCGCAGCCGTCGCCTCCGGCGCCGACCACCTGGTCGCCGCGACGGTGCGGCTGAGCATCGCCGACCCCGACGGTCGCAGTACGGGAACGGGCGTGGTTGTCGACGCTCGCAACGGCATGGCTCTGGTGCTGACCTGCGGTCATCTGTTCCGGGCGTCCCATGGCGAAGGAGCGATTGAAATCTCGCGATTCGCTGGGGGGTCTCACGGAGCCGAGCCAAGCGGCACGGTTCCCGGTGAGCTCTTGGACTTCGACCTCGATCGCGACCTGGCGCTCGTGCGGTTTCGCGTCGACGGGCCGGTGAATGTGGCGCCGGTCGCTCCGGTAGGGACGCAGTTGGCGCCAGGGGCGTCCGCCACCAGCGTTGGTTGCGATCACGGCGATCCGCCGACGCCGTGGGCTACGCAGATCACGGCCGTCAATCGCTATCAGGGACATCCGAACGTCGAAGCCGCACGGGCGCCGGTCGAAGGACGCAGCGGCGGCGGGTTGTTCAACGCCCAGGGCCAACTTATCGGCGTGTGCTTCGCCGCCGACCCGCAGGGCGACGAGGGGTTGTACGCGTCGCTGACGTCGATCCACGACAAACTCAACGAATTGAATCTCGCGATGGTGTACCAGACGCCAGCGGGAGCAGGCGTGGTCCAGTCGGGACCGGACGCGGCGGCCCTCGCGGTCGCGGCGACGCCAAGTGTGCCGGTTGCGCCCCCCGAGTCGGCCAACCCCTTCGCCGCGGCTCCTTCGGAGTCATTTGCCGTGCGCGGGCAGAATCCGTCTGACGGCTCCGCAGCGCTCCCCGCGGCCTGGCCGGGGGCCTCGACGCCCACCGTCTCCGCGCCAACGCCGGCGCCGGTGGCGACGCCCACGGCCATGACCCCCGACGAGCAGGCGGCATTGGCGGAGCTCGCCCGCCGAGGCGTCGGGGCAGAGGTGATTTGCATCATTCGACCGCAGGCCGCCGACGGCAGGAGCGAGGTCATCAAAATCAGCGGCGCGTCGCCCGCGTTCGTCGAAGCGTTGACCTCGGCCGCCGAAGCGACGGCGACCGGCCCTGTGGCGGCTAAGCCGCCCGCTAACTCGGCGGCGCCGGCCGGCTACCTGCGTTAACAAGCGGCGCACAATTCGCCCGGCCGGAACAATCGGTACATGCGGCGAGCCACGCCGGCGCGGATGCGGGCGGTGACCTAGAGTTGCCGTGGTCAGCCATCGCTTGGCCCAAGGCTACCACTCCGTCATGAGTTTCGCGCCGACCGGGAGTTCTGCATCGTGATGCTGTTCGTGGTTGTGACCGCCCTACTCAACCTCGCCCTGGGCTACGGCCTGGCGATTTACCTGGGATACGGCGAGTTGCCGCGGCTTCGTCGCGCGCGTATTGTCGCGCCCGTAAACGCCGAGGGGCCTGCGGCGACGGCAGCCGACGAGACCGTGGCTCAGGAGTCAGCGGCTTACGCGACGGCGCCCGACCCAACCGCAGCGATGCCAACCATGGCGTCGACCGCTGGACTTCCCGACGAAACCGTCGCTGAAACGGTCACTACGGCTCCGCCGGCGGCGACAGTCACAGCGCCGGTTGAGTCCGCCAACGACGCCGCGGAGTTGGAGCACGAGGTGCTTGCGGGGATTGAGGAATTCCGCAATCAACTCGCGCAGATGAAGGCCCAACCAGCGGCAGCCGTCGTCGAACCGGAAGAGACGGCGCTGGCCGCCGCTCGCGACTAACGGGCCAGCTCGAAAATCGCCTCGACCTCGACCGCCATCCCCGCGGGCAACGACGCAGCGCCCACCGCGCTGCGAGCCGCCACGCCTTGCTCCTCGCCAAACACGTCGCGCATCAGTTCGCTAAAGCCATTGATCACCGCCGGGTGATCGACGAACTCGGGCGTGGCCTGGACGAGTCCGAAGGTTTTCACGAGTCGGGCAACGCGATCGAGCGAGCCGCAGTGCTTTCGCAGCGTGGCAAGCATGGCCAACCCGGTTTGGCGGGCGGCTTGAAATCCGGCGGCGACGTCGAGGTCGGCGCCGACGCGGCCCTTGATGAGCGTGCCATCGATGCGCAGCGGACCGTGGCCGGAGCAGTACAGCAGCCCGCCCACTTCGACGACGGGTCGGTACAGGCCCACGGCCTTGGGGGCCGGGGGAAGCTCGACGGCCAGTTGCTGGAAGCGGGCTTCGGGGGCCATGAAATGATGCTCCTTGCGATGGCAGTCGCCGCGCCTTTGCGAACCGGTCGCTAAAGCGACCAGTCCGACGTCAGGTTGGTAGGGCAATTATTTCTTGTAGACTTTGTCGGGATCGAACACGCGCTGGTCGATGACCTGCCAGGCGCTATCCTCGTGGCGGCGGAAGAAGCAGCTTTCGTAGCCTTCGTGGCAGGCGGCGCCGCCGACTTGCTCAACTTTGAGGAGGATCGCGTCGGCGTCGCAGTCGACGAAGATCTCCTTCACCCGTTGGACGTGACCGCTCTCTTCGCCCTTCTTCCACAAACGGCCGCGGCTGCGGCTGTAGTACACCGCCTCGCCGCCGGCGACCGTCGCATCCCACGCGGCGCGGTTCATGTACGCGACCATGAGCACCCGACCGGTCGTCGCATCCTGCACCACCGCTGGCAGCAATGCGTCGGCGTCGCGAAAATCGGGGATGTTGGTCACGGGGGAGCGTCTC
>JBIOVA010000119.1:0-39461 GCA_044867485.1 Lacipirellulaceae bacterium
CCCCACTCACACGGATGTCCGCCCGGTGCTCGCCCGGCTGCTGGCGCCGATCGCCGCCGAAATGGCCGAGGTTGAGCGCCGCCTGGAACGCGAGCTGCGGCACGTCGACCCGTTCATCGACGAGCTAGCCCAGCACTCCTTCCGCCTCGGCGGCAAACGGCTCCGTCCCGCGCTGCTGCTGCTGTCGGCTCAGGCTGTCGGCAAGGTCACCGACGAGCATCGCACGCTGGCGGCGGTGGTCGAGATGATCCATACCGCCACGCTCGTGCACGACGACGTGTTGGACGAAGCTCAGCTCCGCCGCCATTGCGACACGGTCAACGCCCGTTGGAGCAATCAGACGAGCGTGCTGCTGGGCGACTACCTGTTCACCCACGCCTTCTATCTGGCGAGCACGTTGGAAACAACCTTCGGCTGCCGCGCGATCGGCGAGGCGACCAACACTGTCTGCGAGGGCGAGCTGCGGCAGACGGCCGCCAGCGGCGACTTCTGGCTCACCCGCGACAACTACATGGCGATCATCGACGCCAAAACTGCCGACCTGTGCGCCTGCTGCTGCCGCCTCGGCGCCCATTACGCCAGCGGCGACGCCTCGACGGTCGAGCGGCTCACCGCTTTCGGCCGAGAGTTGGGCGTGGCGTTCCAGATCATCGACGACCTGCTCGACCTCGAAGGCGAGGAGCAAACCGCCGGCAAGTCGTTGGGCACGGATCTCGCCCACCGCAAGATGACGCTGCCGCTCATCCTGCTTCGCGACCAGTTGGACAAGGGGGAGTCGGCGCGCCTGCAGGCGCTGTGCGATGAGCCCGACGTCGGCCACGCGGCGATGCTCGCCGACTGGCTCGATGAGTCGGGGGCCCTGCAGCAAGCCCGCGGCGTCGCCGTCGAACACGCCCAGCGCGCCGCCGCCGAGTTGCGAATCCTCCCTGAGTCCCCGTCCCGCCGCACGCTCGAAGATCTTGCCCGCTTCGTCGTCACCCGACAGGCGTAGCCCTATTTCGCCCCGGGTCGCTTCCTCAGACGACGCGACTGGGGGCTAAGTGACGGCCTTCCCCGCGGCAAGAATCTCCCCCGCCAGCGCCTGTGCATCCACCTCCCCCGCGATCTCCACCCACCGGCACTCCGACAAGCTCCGAAACCACACGCCCTGCCGCTTGGCGAACTGCCGCGTGCGCGTCTTGATGCGGGCCACCATCGTCGCCTCGTCCATCGCGCCGGCGAGGAAGTCCATCACTTCGCGGTAACCGACCGCCTGGCTCGCGGTGCGACCCAGTTGCCGTCCGCAGGTGGTAAGCCGGCGCACCTCGTCGACGAGCCCACGTCGCAGCATCTCCTCGACCCGTGCATCAATCAGCTCGTGCTGCTCCTCGCGGGTGCGCCGCAACACAAACACGCGGCACGCCTCAGCCGGCCGGCCTTCGTCGAACTCAAGCTGTTGATGGCTGATCGGCTGCCCCGTGGCGCGATACACCTCCAGCGCGCGGATCAGCCGCCGCGTGTCGTTGGGATGAATCGTGGAGGCCGCCAGCGGGTCGACTTGCTCCAATCGAGCGTGCAACGCGCGACTGCCCACCTCGGCCACCTCGCGCTCAATCTCCTCGCGCAATTCCCAATTCGCCGGTGGTCCCTCGAACAACCCCCGCAACAGCGCCTTCAAGTACAACGGCGTCCCGCCCACGAAGAGCACGTCCCGCCCCCGGCCGCGGATATCCGCTACTTTCGCATGCGCCGCGTCAAGGTATTGGGCGACGCTGAACTCCTCCTCCGGCTCGGCGACGTCGACGAGGTGATGCGGCACGGCGGCGCGCTGCTCGGGCGTCGGCTTGGCCGTCCCCACGTCCATGCCGCGGTAGATCGCCATCGAGTCGAGCGAAATGATCTCCGCATTCAAGGCTCGCGCCAGCGCCATCCCCACGGCGGTCTTGCCCGTCGCCGTGGCGCCCGTCAAATACCAACAATTTGCCGCGGGAAGGTCTTGGTTCACCGTCGCACATCACGGGGCCAATTGCCACGCGCCACAGGGCTGCCTAAACTACGGGACTACGCAATCTTCGCGGTTCCATTGTGGAACGCAGGCCACGCAAAAGGAAGCCGTGCCGGGTGGCACGCCCTAAGGTCCGCCGCAGGGCGTGGTGCGAAGCGGTCGACAACTGCGCCGCAACCACGCCCCGCGCAGACTTGGGCGTGTCACACATCGAATCAACCGTCATGCGTCCGCTTGATCAACTCGAACAAACGATCGCCGCCCGCCAGGCTGCGGCCGCGACGACCGAGTCCTACACGGCCCGATTGCTCGCCGGGGGCGTCGCCAAGATTGGCGCCAAGCTCACCGAGGAAGCGGCCGAGACGGTGGAAGCCGCCGCCGAACCGGGCGAGGATGGCCGGCTGCACACCGTGTGCGAGGCGGCCGATCTGGTCTACCACCTGCTGGTCCTGCTGCGGGCTCGAAATATCGAACTTTCCGAAGTCGAAGCCGAACTCGCCCGCCGCTTCGGCATGTCTGGACTCGAAGAGAAGGCAGCACGCACTCGCGACTAGTCGATTGATCAAACCTTCACCACGACGACACGACGACACGACGATGGGACATGGAATTGACAGGATAACCGGATCAGCAGGATTGACAGGATAAGTGCGTTGGATCTGTATCCTGTTGATCCTCTTACATCCTGTTATCCTGTCAATTCAAGTGTGATTACGTCGTGACCGTCGTGCCGTCGTGGTGATCAGCTGAATCCAAAAGTACGGCTGTGGCAGAAAACCTAAGAATCGGCGTTCCCAGCAAGGGCCGCCTCGCCGAGATTTCCACCGAGCTCCTCGCCGAAGCTGGCCTCAGCTTTCGCCGCCAGGAGCGGAGCCTGTTTGCGCGCGTCCGGGACATGCCGATCGACGTCACGTTCCTCCGCACCGACGACATCCCCGTGCTCTGCGCCGAGGGCGCCATCGACCTCGGAATTACCGGCAGCGACCTGGTGGCCGAAAGCGGCGCCGCCGTCACCACGCGGCTCAAGCTCGGCGTCGGGAGTTGCCGGCTGGCGATGTGCGTCCCCGACGACAGCGAGATCAAGCGCCCCGCCGACCTCGGCGGCAAACGCGTCGCCACGAGCTTCCCGCACATCACCACCGCCTTTCTCGCCAAGCACAAAGCCGAACCGCACATCGTCGATCTCAGCGGCTCGGTCGAAGTGATGATCGCCCTGGGCGTGGCCGACGCGATCGTCGACCTCGTGGAAACCGGCAGCACGCTCGCCGCCAACCGGCTCACGGTGCTGGCCGAGATCGGCCGCTACGAAACGATTCTGATCCAGAACCCCGCGACGCCGCACGGCCACATCGCCGACCGCGTGACTCGCCGTCTCGAAGGCGTGGTGATCGCCCGCGCTTGGTCGCTGTTGGAATACAACGTGCCCGAAGCCAAGCTGGCCGAGGCCGAGCAGATCACGCCAGGCTACAACTCGCCGACGGTCAATCGCCTGGAACAAGCCGGCTGGTGCGCGGTTCGCGCGATGGTCAAGCGCAACGAAGTCATCCAAATCATGGAGCAGCTCGAACACCTCGGCGCGACCGCGATCCTGGAAACCGCCATCAGCAACTGCCGACTCTGATGGATCTCCGAGATGATGATGTTTGAGCCCATTCTCCTGGTGCTCGCGCTGTCATCGGCAGGCATACTGCTCCATCACTTTGCACGTCGCGTGGGCCAAACACTTACGGCTAACGCTCAACTGAGGTTTCGTCTCGTAACAGCGTTGTCAGCGACGACAGTGTTTTGCTTTGTCGCTGCCGCTGCGCGCAAGTTTCCAGGCGTCGTTGTCCTCATCGCTTTTTCGTTTCTTGTTGTTGCCGGTTTGGGGGCTGCTTCATTTCTTCTGGGGCGGCCGGAAGCTAATCCTCTTGACGAGTCGCACAACGACGAATGTTCGGATGAATAATTGGCGGGTGCCACTCTACGCCGTTAACCTTCTGCGTTGATGAAATGGTCTTGATGCGGCTGGCATAGTCGCCCTTAGCCGAGCTGCTCGGCAAGCGCGACAATGATGCCCTCAGGCCCGCGGATGTAGGCTAGCCGGTACGTGTCCTCGTACTGCATTTCGCCAATGAGCTCGGCCCCGTGGGCGCGCATGCGCGCTACGACGGCGTCGAGACAATCGACGGCGAACATGACGCGACGGAAGCCCAGCGTGTTCACCGGCGCGTCCACGGGCCCAAACCTGATCGCGTTGGGCGTGTGGAACTTGTCCAACTCAATGCCCTGCCCATCGGGAGTCCGCATCATCGCGAGGGTGGCCCGGACATCCTCGAGACCGATCAGTTTTCCAACCAAAGGCCCTTCGACGATCGTCTCGCCCTCAAGCCTGAGGCCCAGTTCGATGAAGAACGCCTTGGCGGCTTCGAGATCGTCGACAACGATGAGGACGTTGTCCATCCGTTTAAGCGTCATATCCTTCCTTCCCTCGCTTCACTGCTGGGGTGTTGAAAAAGGGGACGGGAGTCAATGATGTGATTTGACTCCCGTTCTCTCTTTTCTTTCTGGCTACACTCTCCGCCAGATTGCTGCCAAGTTAGACCGACCGGGTAGCCAACAGTAGAATGAGTGCTCTCATCGGTCAGCTGACAGCCTTTTTCTTCTGGGACTGGCCGCTTAGAAAAACGATGGGCGACAAACCGAAGTATTCGCCGAGCTTGAAGGCATTCTGCTTGCTAATGCCTCGGCGGCGGGCCAAGACATTGCTTAAGGTGGCGGTGGGAATTCCCGTCGTTTTTGCCACGTCGGCCGCCTTGACGCCCTTGGTCGCGAGCAGTTTTGCCAGCATCTCCGCAGGGGCGACTTCGGGAGTCGGGTACTCACGGGACTCGTACTTTTCAATCAACGTTGCGAGCACTTCGATCAGTAAGCTGCGCGCCGCATTGGGGCGGGGTACCATCAGCTTTTCAAGCGTCGCGAGAGCTTGCTCATACGTTCTCTGCGAGCGAATCGGCTGGGGCGCATATTTCGTCAACAACTGGCGGTATTCAGCAGCGGTGCTCACTTCTTCACTTCCTTTTCGGCGGAAGGCAATCCTTGCACCATTTTCTCTTGTCGTAATCGGCATGCGTCAAGAAATGCTTGACGAGCAGCGTTCCATCGGTCCATGGATTGGCGTATGTCATTCGGCAAATGAGACGGTAGTCGTTGCCGCAGGCATTGAACACCAAGCATTGCCCCACTTCGTCAGTGAGCGGATAAAGCACCCGCACGTCCGCCAATCGCGACCACGCGGCCTTGCTTGCGGCCGCCCACCAGTCGTCGAGCCAGCTAGCCGCTTTGGGGTAAAGTTGCTTTGCGGCGACGATGGCGGGGCGGGCAATAATGTGCATCGACCTTTTCTCGGGACCCGTTCAAGGATATTTGCAAAATGCAAACAAGTCAAGGGGCGTGTTTGCAGAATGCAAAGCATTGCCCGGCGCTATGAACTGGCCCCTCACATTCGCTCGCCGGGGAACGGCGTCGGGCTCCATGGCGGGCAGTCCGGAGTCTGACGCAGAACGACAAGTCCTTTCCGCCAGGCCAATCCGACCGCGGACGGCGCCGCAATTCTTCTCCAGATTCTCCTCTTGAAAAAGAGCCGCGCATCGGATAGTATACAGGCGTCACTCTACCCTCCGAGCGGCCGAGCGACGCCCCCGCGTTGACTCGAATTCTGCCGATCCTGCCGCCGGACCCCTCCCCCCTAGGGCCCGTCACCGGACACCACCGGGGCCGTCCCGCCTACGCCCGCCGGGGACTGTCCCCATTTGCTCCCGTCTTCGGAGTAAATGGGGACTGTCCCCCTCGCCCCACGAACCCGCGCGCAAGCGCCGCGGTGCGGACATGGTCCAGCCTGACGCAGAAAATCGCCTGGCACTGACCTCTAGCCTCCGACCTCGCGGCATTCGCCGCCCCACCACCCAAATGGGGGAATTATGTCGCCAAAAATGCGATTCGCGACAAGACCCACGCGCTCACGTGAGCGCCTTGACCGCTCGCCGCCGTCCCGCTTCTGTCCGCTCGACGCGATCCGACGCCGGACAGAATTCACGCGATTTCTGTCCGCTCGCAAGAGCGCCAGACGCCGCGATTTCCAGTGCCGCGACCCGCGTCCAACGGACAAAACTCCCGAATAAAGTCCGCTCCGCGGTGTTTTCAATTCAGGAAAATTCAGCCGCACGTCACCCCTCACCCCTCACCCCTCACCCCTTACCACTCACCGCTCACTCCCACCCCTCCATGGCTGACCCTCCGCAAGACGAACGCACGTTTGGACGCACATCCGTCCGCCATGTTAAACTCCCGTGCCGCGTACGGCATGCGGAGCGTTCCCTGCCAATCGCGAAGAGACTCTCAGGAGCGAACTATGAGGTGCGTTCATTGGCTGGCGATGGCCACGGCAGCGTTGGCGGCGACGGTCGCAACCGCCGCGCAGGCCGAGGACTTCGAGCTGCGGTCGCCCGACGGGCGGGTCGCCATCCGCATCGCGGCCGGCGACGAGCTCACGTGGTCCGCATTGGTCGGCGACCGTACGATCATCCAGCCGTCGACGCTGGGGCTGGAACTTACCAGTGGCCCATTGCCGAACGGACCGGTCGAGATTGTCGAGCACCACGACGCTGCGGTCGACGAAACATGGGACTGGAAGTTCGGCGCCGCCAGCCGCATCCGCAATCACTATCGCAAGCTCACGCTTACGATCCGCGAAGCGCGACCTCAGGGCCGCATCTTCCAGCTCGTCTTGCGGGCGTATGACGATGGCGTGGCGTTTCGCTACGCCTTCCCCAAGGAATTCGCCGACGGGCCGCTGCAAGTCGTCGCCGAGCATACGCAGTTTGCCTTTGATCAGGACTACGACTCCTGGATCGGCGACCACAAAACTAACTACGGCCACCAGGAAACGGAGTACCCCGAAGGCCCGCTGTCGCGACTCACGCCCGAGTCGTTTGGCACGGCGCCGATCGTGGTGCAGCTCGCCGACGATTGTTACGCCGCGATTGCCGAAGCGTCGCTGTTTAACTGGGCCGGCATGTACTTCGCGGGAACTGGCAATTCAGGCACGGGAATCACGCTGGTCTCAAAGCTATCCGCCCGCCCCGAGGGCGAGACCAAACCCACTGTCGAAACGCCGCTCCCCGCCAAATCGCCGTGGCGCGTCGTGATGATCGCCCGCCGACCCGGCGATCTCATCGAGTCGAACCTGCTGCTCAACCTCAACGAGCCGTCGCGCATCGCCGACACATCGTGGATCAAGCCCGGCATGAGCGCCTGGGACCACTGGTGGACCGGCGAAGTGAAGATGGAAACCGCGGTCGTCAAGGAGTACATCGACCTCGCCGCCGAGATGGGCTGGCCGTACATGCTCGTCGACTGGTGGTGGTACGGCGACCCCGACAAGCCGGAGGCCGACGTGTTCGCGATTAACCCCAACATCGACCTGCCGGAGCTCCGCCGCTACGCCGCGGAGCGCGGCGTCAAGCTGTGGATGTGGCTCCAATGGGACGACATCGAGCGCCAAGACAAAGCCTACCGTCGGTTGTTTCCGATCCTCCACGACTGGGGCGTCGTCGGCGTGAAGATCGACTTCATGCAACGCGACGACCAATGGATGGTTGAGTGGTACGACGACGTGGTGCAAACCGCCGCCGACAACCATCTCATGGTCGACTTCCACGGGGCCTACAAGCCCACGGGCGAGATGCGCACCTGGCCCAACTTGCTCACCCGCGAGGGCGTGCTGGGCAATGAATTCAACAAGTGGTCGCACCGCATCACGCCTCAGCACCGCGCGACGCTGCCCTTTACGCGCGGATTGATGGGCCCGATGGACTTCACGCCGGGCGGCTTCCTCAACCGCCAGCCGGCCCAGCACCGCACGAGCAACAAGGCCGCGGAAGTGCAGGGCACGCGCGCCCAGGAACTCGCGCTGTTCGTCGTCTACAATTCGCCGTTTACGTGCGTCTGCGATCACCCGCGGCACATTCTCAATCAGCCCGGCGCCGACTTCCTCAAACTCGTCCCCACCGTCTGGGATGAAACAAGAGTCCTGTCTGGCGAGATCGGCGAGTCCATCGTCGTCGCACGCCGCAGCGGTGATCGCTGGTTTATTGGCGCCATCACCAACGAGCAGCCGCGCAAGCTCGACTTGGATCTCGGATTTCTGAGCGAGGGAGAGTGGCAGGCGCAGCTCTGGACCGATGGCCCTGACGCTGCGGGCGACGCCACAAGCCTCGAAACCAGCCGCGTTGAAATCGCCGAGAACCGCAAGCTTGCCGTCGAACTCGCCCCAGCCGGCGGATTTGTCGCCGCACTGACGCCAGCGATCGACTCCCTGTGAAGGGCTCGCAGAGATCGCACTGCCGCGACGACTGCCAGGTTTGTAAGGTCAAGCTCGCACAGTGATAATCAGCAGAAGCCTCCGCCGCCGACCAAAACTTGTTCCCCGCTCCGGAGCGATGACCGTGCCACGCCTTGGACGACGACTCCTGACGATAGTCCTCGTGTGTACGGTCGGGCATGCCCTACCAGAAAAGTGCGTTCGCGCCCAGATTTTCAGCGACGATTTCGACGATCTCGCCGCCGTGAGCCGCTACACCCAGCCGTTCTTTTCGCTCGAACAGGCGCCGCTCGACGGCTTCGTCGACTATGCCTTCGACTACGGCGTCAACTTCGGCCTGGGATCCGCGCCCAACTCGACCGGCGGGACGACCGTCGGCATCGGCGTCAGCCTCAACCCGGACGACGACGGCGCGATCGACGAGGGCGAAGGCATTGGCGTGAGTCCGCTCATCGACGGCTTGCCGAACGACTACACAATGACCATCGACGCCATTGCCATGTACCTGATCGGCGGCGGAGCCTCCGAGCATATCGTCGTCGGCATCAACGCCGATCGCACGGCGACCCCCTACATTTTCTCGCCGGCCGGGCCCGGGCAGTTTTTCTCCGTCCCGCACGACAGCGGGCTCGACAATCCCGGATTCGTCGACGACTACTACCGCATTGCCGACGGCGCGATCACGGAGCTGTACGACGGCGACGACGAGGACGGCGACCCGGCCCCCGACGCCTCGACGGTCGGCGTCTTTCCGGAAGGCACGGACCCGCTCTTTAACGACCCCGGTTTCCCCGGCAACCAATGGATGACAATCACTCTGACGAAAGGCGGCAATATTCTCAAATTCTACATCAATGACTTCTTGATCGACACATTCGACGCTTCGGGCGGAACCACGAGCGGGCACATCGTTCTCGGCGGCGCCGATCTATTCAACTCCTCGAATCTGACCAACATGGTCGTGTTCGATAATCTCGTCGTTACCGAGGGCGTTCATCCCCCGGCGCCGCCCGTCGGCGACGACGCCGACTTCGACGGCAACGCGATCGTCGACGGCGAGGACTTCATGCTCTGGCAGCGCGGCCTCGGCGCGAACCCGGGGTCCGCCGCGCCCATGGACGGCGACGCAAACGGCGACCTGTTCGTCAACGATTTGGACCTTGCCGTCTGGAGCGAGCAGTACGGAACGGGAGCCCCCGCGGCCGCCACGACGGCGCCCGAGCCGGCAACGATTGGCCTGGCGGCCCTTGCGCTCGCAGGACGACGGCGCCGTCGGCGACTCCGGGGCCGGCGGTTCGCATGAGCGCCGGCTGAGGCGCGGCGCCAGCAGTGCTTGCGAATCGGCTGTCGTTGCGGGACGGCGGGCGAAGCAAATACACTTCGTCGCTTGTCTCTGCTCCCTGCCGCCGCCGCCCATGCCACGCCTGGCGATCACTCTTGCCGCTATTGCGAACCTCGCTGGCTGCGTCGCCGTCGGCAAAATGATCGCCCCGTCCAATGTCCGCGATTGGGAGCCCGACCAGGCCGTGCTCCCCTACGCCGAGTTCCGCGGCGGGCAGATCGTCGTCCACAACGTCCGCAGTTGCCGCCATCTCGACGCCGACGCCTACGTCTTGGCGCATGAGGATCGCACCTACGACCTCGCCCAGTTACGTGGCGTCGACTTCATCATCTTCCCCTTCGCCGGCATGCCGCGGCTGGCCCACACGATGCTCAGCTTCGAGTTCGCCCCACCAGACGCCGAGCCCCAAACCCCGCCGCAGCACCTCGTCTGTAGCATCGAAATCCGAAAGGAAAAGGGCGAGACGTACGCCGCATGGAAGGGCTCGGCGCGCCAGTACGAGCTCATGTACGTGCTGGCCGACGAGCGCGACGCCGTCGAAGTCCGCACGAACCACCGCGGCGAGGACGCCTACCTCTACCGCACCACGGCCACGCCCGACCAGGCCCGCATGTTGCTGGTCGACGTGCTCGCCCGCACGAACGAGCTGGCCAGCCGGCCGGAGTTCTACCACACGCTCACGAACAATTGCACGACCAACCTCGTCCGCCATGTGAACCGGATCCAGCCCAACCGCCTGGCATACGACTACCGCGTCCTGCTCCCCGGCTACTCCGACAAGCTGGCCTACGACGAGGGCCTCATCGCCGCCCGGGGTTCGTTCGAGGAAACCAGGGCGGCCGCGTATCTGAACCCGCGGGCCTTGGTCGCCGCTGGCCGGCCAGATTTTTCCCAAGCCATTCGCCGCTAGAGCGAATGGCTTGTAAAATCAGCGTTTGACGGCGCTACAGCCGACTTCGGCCTCCTCGGGAGCTTCCGATCGATGTCCCGCGAAATCTCGCCCGACCGCAAATCCCTCTATACTCTGGGCATGGTCGTGTCCGGCGCCGGGTTCTTGCTGTTCCTCTCGGTGTTTGTCACGTCATTCTTGAGTTTCGGCGACTTCACCGACTTTCACAACCGAATGACGTCGTTCGGCTTCCGCGCACTGGGCGGCGTGCTGTTACTCATCATGGGGACGAAGTTGCGGATGCTCGCCGCCCACGGGCCGGCAGGATCGGGACTGGTGCTCGACCCCGAGCAAGCCCGCCGCGACATGGAGCCCTGGTCCCGCATGAGCGGCGGCATGACCAAAGACGCCCTCGACGAAATGGGAGTCGACGTGCCCAGAATTGTCGACGCGCTCTCCGGCGGCTCTTCCACCGCCGACGCAGCCGCCGAAACATTCGAGCAGCGCTTGCGCAGCCTCCACGCCCTCCACAAAGACGGCCTCCTTACCGACGAAGAATACCGCCGCGAGAAGCAAGAACTCCTCGACGGCGGATAGTCGGTTCGTTGAACCTGTCACCCCGAGGTCTGCCGAGAGGTCCGGCTAGATTCCTCGGCAGACCTCGGCAGTGACAACCATGTCGCTTCAAGCAAACAATTCCGCCACCGGCGCGAAGTCCATGTACGTCGTCCCCGACGCCGGCTCCACGTAGTGGAACGGCCGACCCGACGGCGTGTTTTGCATGCTCTTGGTCCAGTCGATTCCCAGGGCCGAATAGATCGTGCAGGCGATGTCTTCCATGTAGATTCCCCGCCCGCCTGACCAGCCCGGGTCGACGATCGTCCCGCCCAGCTCGTCCGTGGCGCCGATGATCCGGCCGCGCGCAATTCCCCCGCCAGCCAGCAGGCCGCAGTGGACGTGGATGAAATGCTCGCGTCCCGCGCGCGTCGGGCTGATCGCTCCCGGTGTGCGGCCGAATTCGCTCATGCACACCACCAGCGTCTCATCGAGCAGCGACTTACCCAGCGCGTGCGGCGACGGCGTCGCGTCGAGATCCTTGATCAGGCTCACCAGCGCCGCATCGAGCTCCCGCATCAGCACGGGATGGTTCCGCGAATTCTCGAGGTAGATGTCGCCGTGGTGATCCCACCCGCCGTGGCTCACCGCGATGAACCGCGTCCCCGCGTCGGCCTTCAGCAGGTTGCGAGCCAAGGCGAGCGACCGCCCCACGCCCGTCTTGCCGTATCGCTGCTCGTCCTCGTCGGTCAGCGCGAACACCGCGGGCACGCGCGGGTCGTTCATAATGTTCCACGCCCCGCGGTAATGGCTGTGATAGTCGGCAAACGCCCGATCGACGCCGCTGGCGCCCCCGCGCAGCGCCCCGTCGAGCGCCTGCAGCCGTTCCCACCGGCGGTGCAGCGTTTCCTCCATCCCCCGCTGCGGCGCCAGGTTCGGCGGCTCCTCTCCCACGTTGAGATTCAGCGGCCCATACTCGGCCGACAGGAACCCGTTGTTGATGAGGCCCGCTTGGTTGCCCGCCATGTTCATCGACACGAACGCCGGCAGCGAATCGCTCGCGCGCCGCTGGTCAGCGAACTCATGGCAGACGACCGCTCCGATCGCCGGCACCTCCTTCGCCAGCGCCAGGTTGAGCGGATGCCCCGTCTGCAGATAGTACTGGGCTCGTCCATGCACGGCGTCCCACGCGGCAAGCGACCGCACGACCGTCACGCGATCGAGCACCTCCGGCAGCGTCGCAAACACCCCATGCGGCAGCCGCAGGCCGTTCGCACACGTGCGAATGTCAAAATAATCCGGCGTCCACGTCCCCTCCTTGGCGTCGAACGAATCGACCTGGCTCATCCCCCCTTCGAGATTGACGAACACGACCTGCCGCGCCGTCCCGCGCGGCGTTTCATTCCCTGCGGCCCGCACGTTCGCCGCATCGAACGGATTGAGATACCCGCCCACGACGCTCAAGCCGCCCAGGCGAAGCAGCTCGCGCCGAGTAAGCGACAACGAAGGCTGTCGGATGTTGGACGTCATTACGATGTTCTCAATTCGGGATTCACCACGACGGCACGACGAGCACGACGAATGTTCGATGAATTGACAGGATAACAGGATCGGCAGGATTGACGGGATGAATACATGCAGTTTGTATCCTGTTAATCCTGCTCATCCTGTCATCCCGTCAATTCAGTGTTGCAATCGTCGTGTCGTCATGGTGGATTATCCCTAATAGTTGAACACAAAATCCAGCTTGTTCAACAAACTCCACTGCAAATCCTCCGCTCCGCGCCGGCGGTCCTCGTTCAGCCATGCGACCGCCAGCTCCTTCTCGCCAGCGGTCGCCGGCCGCGACAGCGTCGCGAGAAATAGCCTCTCAACAACCTCGCCGTTTGGCTTGTCCGACTCCACCAGCCGCTCCACGACACTCCCGCCCTTGGCCTTCACCCGCCGCGTCACGAACGGCCCGTTCATCAGCGCAAACGCCTGCAAAATCGACCCCTCGCTGCGCCGATCCCCCTGCTCGCGATTCGACTGCCCGAACGTGCGCAACAGCGCCGACGCCTCGCCATCCTGGATATGCTCCGGCGTCACCGCCTCGGTCGCAAACCGAATCCGCGGCAGCGGCGTCTCGTACAGCAAATCCTTCCGCTCGTAGTTGCCGAACACGCCGGTGGCTTGCACGATCGCATCGTGCATCTGCTCCGCGGTGAGCAGCCGCACGTAGTGTCGGGCATAGTACGGCGTGTACGTTTCCCGCCACTCGCCGTCGAACCGCGATGAAAGCTGGTACGCACTCGACTGCGCGATCATCCGCATCAGCCGTCGCAGGTCGAACCCATGCTCCGCAAAGTCGCGGGCCAGCTCCTCCAAGAGCGCCGCGTTCTTCGGCTGCACCGTCCACGGCGCCGGCGGCGGACTCGCGGGGTCCTGCCGCGCCATGTCGAACCCATCGACCGGCTCGACAATCCCCAGCCCGAAGAACTGCTTCCACACCAGATTCACCGTCGCCCGCGCGAACTGCGGATGCGTCGTAAGCATCCGGGCGAACTGCGGCCGCAACGGCTGCGACGGATCGCCCTTCTCGCCGGTGAGCAGGAATGTTGGCTCGACGGCCCCGCCCTCGCGCTCCAGCCGCACCGAGCTCGCCGCCGTCGCGTCGTACCCCGTGCCGTCCTCGCTCACGGTGAACCGGTCCTGAAACGGCACGATCCGCACGCGCATCTGCCCGAAGAACGCCGCCATGTTCCACAGATCGGCCCGCTCCTTGTTGACGAGCCCCAGGTCCACCTTCTCCAAAAATCCCTCGCCGCCGTGGCACGAAATGCACTGGTAGTTGATCCCCAGAAACACCTTCGACGCCTGCACGACGATCTCATCGGCCGTATCCTCGTACCGATCGGAATACATCACGTCGCCCGGCACGTGCCATCGCGCCAGGTACGCCGCCGGCGCCGCGTCGGGCATCCACCCCGAGTTCGGGGCCGACGCGGTGAGCATCTCCCGCACCATTTGGTCGTATGGCTTCCGCTCGGCGAGCGACTCCCGCAGCCACGCATCAAAATGCTTCGTCGAGGCGTTGCCGATGCGATTGGCGCAGTTCTTGAACTGATCGCCGAACCAATAAGCCCATTGGTCGACCCACGCCGGGCTGGCAAGCAGGCGTTCGATGAGTTTGTCGCGTTTGTCCGGCGCGTCGTCGGCGATGTACGCCGCAAGCTCGTCCGGCGTCGGAATCCGCCCTGTGAGATCGAGATGCACGCGGCGGGCGAATTCGTAATCGTTGGCGAGCGGCGCGTGCGGTACGCCGTCGCGCTCCGTCGCGCCGAAGATGTGCTCGTCGATCAAATTCCGCCGCACGATCGCGTCGCCCGCGGACCCCGCGTGCGGCAACGCCGCCGCGACGCTCTCGGTCAACTCGCTCGCTTTCCGATCCACGTCTGGCGCCGTAATCTTGTCCGCCGCATGCTCCTCGCGAAACGGCGTCGCCTCGTCGGCGCGCACGACATCCATCGATGCGACCATCAAGATCGCGCTCATGTATCGATACCAACCGCGTCTGGCAAAACAACCCATCAGACAGCTTCGATGCCTTCCCCTTGTCGATTGGCAATTCGTCGAACTCTTACCACAGAGGGCACAGAGTGCGCGGAGAAAGAGTAAGAGTCGGCAAGGCTTGTCTTATCTCTGTGCACTCTGTGCCCTCTGTGGTGTAATTTCGTCTGCGTTATTCGCCCAATGAGAGCGAACTCGCCGGCTCACCGTCGCCGACGACCGTGCTGATGACGCCGTCCCGGCCGATCTTCCGCACGCGGTGGTTCGCCCGGTCGGTGAAAAACACCGTCCCGTTCTCCGCGACCGCGATTTTCTGCGGTGTGTTGAGCGCCGCCTCGATCGCCGCGCCCCCGTCGCCGCCAAACCCCGCAGCGCCCGTTCCGGCAATTGTCGAGATCACGCCATAATCAATTCGCCGGATCCGATTATTCCCGCTGTCGGCAATCCACAACTCGCCCGCCGCCCCCACGCACAGGCCCGCTGGCGAGAACAGCTTCGCCTTTGCCGCAGGTCCGCCGTCCCCTTGAAACCCCGCCCCCGCGGTCCCGGCGCCGGGGCCGAACCCGATCACCGTCTGGATCATTCCGTCGGGCGTCACGCACCGCACGCGGCTGTTCCCGGCGTCGCAGATAAACACGCGCCCGTCTGCCGCTGCGGCCACCGCCATCGGCAGACTAAGCTGGGCCTTCGCCGCCGGCCCCCCATCGCCGGCCAGCCCTGCCGCCGTCCCGGCAAACGTGGTGATCACGCCGCTGGAGTCGACCCGCCGCACGACATGGTTGTATGTGTCGGCAATGTACAAATTCCCCGCCGCGTCGACCGCCGCCCCCTGCGGCCCATTGAGCGACGCTTCGATCGCCGGCCCGCCATCGCCGGAGTACTCCCCGCGGCCATTGCCGGCAATCGTGGTAATCCGCCCGTTGCGATCGATCCGTCGGACACGATGATTGTAGGCGTCCGCGACGATCAGTTCGCCATCAGCGCCAACGGCCACGTCAAACGGCGCATGCAGCCGCGCTTCAGTTGCGAGCCCGCCATCGCCGCCGAACCCGCCATCGCCCGTTCCGGCCACGATGGACAACCACCCGTCGCCATCGAGCCGCAGCACCTGGTGCGCGCCGATGTCCGTGATGACCAGGCCGCCATCCGGCGTGATCGCGACGCCGTTGGGATAGACCAGCTGCGACGCCGCGTCGTCGGCCGCATAGCACAACGTCGCGGAGACAACGACAGCGCAACCCAGGACAACACCCAGGCGGGCAAGCGAACGAATGTTCGAGGGCGAAGAGATCATGCCAATCACGACGGCGGCGTGCGGCGACTCGCCGTCGATTGTAGGCCGACCTTTCGGCAGTCACAACGTTCACCCAGGGCCGTGCGTCGGGGCGCGTCGTCGCCCATAGATGATCATCGGGCACGTAAGGGGTGCGGGGCCGGTTTTCTCGATGTTTTCCCCATCGATGATCATCCGGCGAAAGCGCTCCCGACCTGGCGCTCAGCCGGGCCGTCTGGGTCCGCGTCGCCCATAGAACGCCAAAAGTCGTGTGAGGGGTCTGGGCCTGTTTTCTCGGCATTTTCTCCATAGAACGCCAGAAGTCGGCGAAGCGTTCGGCGATCGCCCGCCATGGGCGTCGTTCGCCGCCGCACTGGGGCGCTCCGACGGGTCCGCCAGTCCGCCAAGGTTTGTTGCGGTGCGCGGCGAACGTGTCCACGTCGGAGGACCTCCGAGGACATGCCACCCAGAGCGCGCGGCAGCGCCGAATAGAGCACGCGGCGCTTAGTTTTCGGAAAGTTTCACTCCCCAATCACCTTCACCAGCACCCGCTTGCGCCGCTTGCCGTCGAACTCGTAGTAGAAGATGTGCTCCCACGGTCCGAGGTGGAGCTTTCCGTCGGTGATCGCGACAACCACCTCGCGGCCCATGATCTGCCGCTTGTGGTGCGCGTCGGCGTTGTCCTCGCCCGTGCGGTTGTGGTGGTACCGCTGCGGCGACGGGTCGAACGGCGCCAGCTCCTCGAGCCACTTGTCGTAGTCGCGGTGGAGCCCCGGCTCGTTGTCGTTGATGAACACGCTGGCCGTGATGTGCATCGCGTTCACCAGCACCAGTCCCTCCTGCACGCCGCTCTCGGCGACCAGCCGGGTCACGTCGTCGTGAATCGACACGATCGCCCGCCGCTGGGGCACGTTCATCCAGAGTTCTTGCGTGAGCGACTTCATGGCGCACTTCCTGAACGGCGGATTGAATCGGGCCTGATTCTACCAAAACCCAAATGGGACGTCGCGCACACCTCATCCCCGACCCTGGAGCTTACTCAAGTGCCTTTATGTCGAACGGACTCTCAGCCGCAACGCGGCGGCGGTCAAACGCCAGGGGCGCGAGCCTCTGGTGGCAAGGCATTAGAAAAGGGAGCCGCAAAGGGGGCTCCCGAGGTCATGGCTGCCGCTGACCAGGGGCTAGCGGGCTGGCGCCCTTGTATGTTCCCCAACGTGCCCTCTGTGAGTCCAATGAGCAAGTCGACGCGGCGCTCTGCGCGCCGCGCCGCGTTCGGCGGCGGCTGACCCTGAGCGCGCCAGTTGCCGCAAGTGCGATCAGCGCACTGCACGGCTCGGGCACAAGCTGGCTGGCGGCGAGCGATCCCGCTGCAAAGGCCGCCTGCCAATCGTTGAGGTCCGACGCGCTCAGCGGCTGCGACGACTCGCCTTGCTGCCACAGGAGGAAATCGGCGCCGTCGACGACGTCGTCCCCGTTGAAGTCGCCCGGAGAGGCGGCCGCCGCAAAAGTCCCCTGCCCAAAACTGACGCCGACGTCGACGCACCACACCGTCACGGCGTTCCAGCCTTGGATGGTCTGTCCGGCTGGCAAATCAATCATCAGCGGCGGTTCGCTGCCGGTATAGACCTGACCGAGCAATTGCGGACCAACCGGCAACCCCGCGGCAAACGCCGGCTGAGTTTCCTCGACGCCAAGATAAAAATAGACGCTTAGTCCGCCTCCGTCGTAGGTGAAATCATCCACCCGGAGCGTGTCCTCGTCGACGATCGACACGGTCCCCGACACGTTGTGGGCCAAACGACTCAACGGCGCCTGCCAACCGACCTGCGGAGATATGAGTTGCGCGTGGAGCGGCGTCGCGGCAAACATGATCACCGCAATGGCGATGGCCGGCAGAGAATGGAATCGCATCGCGTCGTCTCCACATTCAGGCTTGATACTCGAGAATCATCGGGCGCCAATTGAACGGGCCGTCCGCATTGTAGCCCACACGACGGAACGACTGGCGCCAGCTGCAAATCTCTGAGCTTCTTGAGCCTCAGAAAATAAACTGAACGATGAGGGCGCCGCTGCCGATCCGCAGAATTCGTCAATCAACGCGGCGCATCTTCCGGAAGAACTCGTCTTCCAGGGCCTCGAAATCCTCGCCGAAGTGCCGGCGGAAGTGCGCCATCCGCTGCTTGGGGTCGGGCTGCGAGAGAATTTCCTGGTCGGCGATCGTCTTGAGGTACGCCGCGTACTCTTTGGGCCGCCACTTGATGAGGAAATAGTTCCAGGCCCACGCCTGGGCGTAGGAGTCGACCGCCGTCTCGGGGTTGCGGAACAGCTCGTCGTCGGCCACCAGCCGTCGCATCGGGGGGACGCGGTCCGCGTCGAGATTCTCCACGAACAGGTCCCACCGGGCGTAGTTCACGCCGATGCCGCTCCAGCTTCGCGAGCTCGACAGGTCCGGCGTCTCGAAGTACACGGCCAGCCCCTCGCTCATCCATAGCGGGTTGTCGACCAGCCGCGTTTGCAAACCGCAGTTGAACGAAATTTGGTGCGTCGCCTCGTGGACGATCGTCGCGACCAGCGGCTCCGCTTCGGGGAACGACAGCAGCTCGGTGATGTCGTGCAGCGATCCGCGGCCGTACCCCTCGCGGCGCACGGCCTGCATGCCGGTGAGGTCGTACATCACCGTGCGGTTGGTGTCGAGGTTGTAGTAGCCGATGATGTTGTTCACCGCGGCGCCCAGTTCGGGTCGGGCGAACTCGGCGTACGACGCCTGATCGCCAAACACGATGACCGGCAGCGGGTGCTCCGGCGCCGTCACCTTGCAGCCGCGTTTGTCCCAATGGGCGATGAACGCCTTCTGCAGCCGCTCCAGCAGCGAGCTCGTCCATTGGGCGTACGTGCGCGTCGTGTTGTAGCAGACGACGTAGTTCTTCGAGTAGTGCACCTGGAACCCGGGCGGCAGTTCGTCGAGCAGATGCTCGCCGAGCTGCTTGGCGTCGAGCATTACCAGCGGCTCGGAATCGCGCGAGCGGTCGCGGATGTCACGGGTCATCAACCGGTGAAACGCGCCGTCGGATGTCTTGAGGATGATGCCGTCGCGGGCTTCGACGATGACCTCGCCGGAAAGTTCCCGCTTGTCATCGTCCACGACCACCGTGACGTGCTCGAGCGCTGGTGCTCGCGTCGACGTCGAAATCGCGAGCAGCCCCGCAATGGCGAGCAGTTTCGTCAGGCAATGCGGCATGGGGCTGAGAATCATTCCGTGCGGCGGCGGGAAATGTTGAAACTTTCCGGCTCCCTCCCCGCGGCGGGGAGGGCTGGGGAGGGGGAAGCAATAGGAACGCGCGCGGACGCGATGCCTCTAGTCTACACCATCGACCATTGTGAGGTCGCGGGGCGCTAGGAGCCGGCGGCGGGCGGTCGTTAGAATGGGACGATGCCGCCAACCGTACTGGACAAGATCGTCGCCGACAAGCGCCGCGAGATTGCGGAGCGTCGGCAGAGCGTGCCGGAGACCGAGCTCGAGCGGCGAGCGGCCGACGCCCCGCCGGTGCGGGATTTCTTCGCGGCCTTGGCCAACGGCGGTCCGATCCGGCTGATTGCCGAGATCAAGAAAGCGAGCCCGTCGGCCGGCGTCATTCGAGCCGATTTCGACCCCGTGGCCTTGGCGCGCATCTACGAGGAGCATGGGGCGGCGTGTCTCAGCGTGCTCACCGACGAGCCGTACTTTCAGGGTCGCCTGGAGTACCTGGCCGCTGTGCGGCAGAGCGTGGCGATTCCCGTGCTGCGGAAGGATTTCATCCTCGACGGCTACCAACTGCTGGAGGCCCGCGCGGCTGGCGCCGACGCGGTGCTGCTCATCGCCGAGTGCCTCGACGACTGCAATCTCCGCAAGCTGCACAACGAGGCGATCGATCTGGGGATGACGCCGCTGGTGGAGCTCTATGAGCCGGAGAATTTGCCGCGCGTGATCGCTGCGGGGGCGTCGCTCGTGGGCGTGAACAATCGCAACTTACACACGTTCGAGGTGCGGCTGGAGCACACGCTGCGGCTGCGGGACGCAATTCCCGACGAGTGCGCTCTGGTGAGCGAGAGCGGCATCAAGACGCGAGCCGACGTTGTGCGGCTCGAAGCGGCGGGGGTCGATGCGATCCTCGTCGGCGAATCGCTGATGCGCGAGCCCGACGTGGGGGCCGCCGTGGATCGCTTACTGGGTCGCTGAGACGCGCGCCCCTCAAACGGAGCGGCCCGTTGGCCTGCCTCTTCGCGTCGCCCGCCCCGCGACGCCAACCGCGCGACTCCGTTCCCGCAAGTTTTCCCCCGCGCACGCTCAACGGCGGGGACGCTCGCAACGTCCCCGCCGTGGCGTTTCCGCTCAGAATCTTCCTACGCGACGCCGGGCCTGACCCGCTCTGGGCCCGGTCGCCGCTGGCGTCTCTCTCTGTGAAATACTTACGCTGGCAATCGGCCGACCGGCGTCTAGCCGCGACGGCGGGCCAAGCCCACCATCGCCAAGCTTGACAGGCCAAGCAGCGCGACGCTCGCCGGCTCAGGAATCAGAACCTGCGAGAACGACTGGTCGATGACCGTGGCCCGCGCCGGCAGTGCGTTGCCAGCCGCGGCGATCGCCAGAATGTCCTTCGTCACGTTCAGCTTGACGACCGGGGCGAAGTCCGCCGAATCGCTCAACTGGTTCTGCTGCGGGCCTGGGCCGATCGTCGTGACGAACGCCTCGAGCAGCTCGCTGTTCTCGGCGAACGATTCGTCGACGATAAACGCCGACTCGTCGCCGCCCGTGTTGGCGCCGCCGATGAACAGGTGGGCGTCGTCAATCCGCCAGCCTAGTTCAGCCTCGGCCGCGGCCACGTTGACCATGAACCGGATGAGGGCATCCGAGAACGAGCCGCCCGGCAGGTCAAGGAAGGCGCCGTGGAAGCTGACGCCCCAGTTGCCGTTGAGGTCTCTGAAACCGAGCACCATCACGTTGGCCGCGGTCGGCATGTCGCCGATCGGCGAGTAGCTGAAGCCGGTGAACTCCTTATCGCCGACCTTGAGGCCCATCGCCTGCCCGCTAATCAGGTCAGCAAGGCTCACGGTCGCATTCGAATTGGTCTGCCCGGCCGCGGGCGTCAAGTCGATCAGGGCGGCCGAGGCTTGGGACGCGGCGAAGCAAGCGCACGCGGCGAGTCCCAAGACGGCCTGGAATAGTCTAGTGTCGGGTCGATACATCGTTAGTCGTCCTTTGCGAGTGGCGTCGAGAGTGCTTGCCGCCAGGCAAGTTAGTCAGGTCAGGGTCTCAAATAAGGCGGCAAGGTCCTTCGACTGAGCGGAAAATTCAGAGCGGAACTGCAATCAAAGAAGCATCTATGTAAGGCCGTCAGGTCGCGACGCGTCGTGAACCTGAGCGGATTGATTTCGGCGTTTATTGCGCGTCGGTCATTGCTTGATTCAAGTCGGTTACCAGGCGATTCTCTTATTGGCTCGCCGGTGGATGCCGTTGGGGCTGGCCGGCTTGCGGGCGCTGCTTTTTCGGGTTCGGGCTGATCGTCTCTTAGCTCGATGCATCCGCACCGGCCGTCCCGCTGCGAGAGCGGCCTCCGGTTCGTCGATCGGCGCGTCTGCGTTGATTCGTTGTGCCATGGCGAAAACTCCTTGGCGGCCGCATCCTGATGTGCGGCTGTCTCGTTGAGCGCTACCAGTCGTCCTCCGCTTCAGCCGGGGCGAACGCCCCGCGGGCGTGCTCGGTTCGCGCCAGCGCGGTTCGCGCGTCGCCCAGCAAGGCTTCGAATCCCCGTTGGCTGTTGGCCTCGCTGAGGTAGCCCCACACGCCCAACTTGCGGGCCCACAACTCCTCGCCGTCGCTGGCGCCGGCCCCGGCGACCGCCACCAAGGCGTCACTGATTTGTTTGGCTCGATCCGTCGCGTCGCGGAGCGCCCAGTAACTGGGAGACTCCTCGCCTGGCAGATCGACGATCATCAACGGGACGCTTCGTTTGAACGCCGTGCGGAGAAACTCGCCCGCGTCGCGACAAACGATGGCCTCCCAAGCCTGATGCTCCGCCGCAGCTCGAATGAGTCGCCGTCGCGACGCCGTGCCCGAGACCACGAGGCACCGCAGCAAACGCGGCGGCGCACTTCGCCCCTCGCCCGCGGTCGGCTCGACGCGCGGAGACAGCACAGGGTCCAACGTCCTCTTCACGGTTGCCATGCGACGGCTGTTACTCCCCGGCGTATCCTTGGCGGTTCGACGCCTCGGCGCCGAGCGGCGACGCGCAACACGCCAAGCGTGAAACGGTCAGCCGACTCGTCCGAAATCCCATCCGCAGTTTGTTCTGAGCTGTCACGCGTCGATCGCATCCCTAGCGCCGGCAACTCCAATCACTTCCAACTCACTCTCGGTCTTCGGTCTGTTGTCTTGTTGTCCTTTTCCGACCGTCGTGAGGTCGTCAGGCGGGCCAGCGGCGTGCGCCGACGACCGACCCTCACACGTTCCGCGAATGCCCGGTGCGCTTCCGCATGGGACGATCGATGAACGTTGACCTCGCTTGGCGAGCTTCCTCGCACGCGACTCTTGAGGACCCGCCAATCCCTAAGCGGACGGCGAATCGCACAATTTGTCGTGCGACAAGCTCGGCGAGCGCACGGCATCAGGCTCTTCGGCCCGCTCTCCGCCCGACGACGATGGGGCGCAGACCACGAACCGCGAGCTCCGGCGACGCGGCTTACCAAGCCATCTTGCGATTGCGACGGCGATGAATGCCGTTGACCGAAACGGGGGCTTTACCGCGTTTCCGATTGTGCGCGGCCTTACGACGCTTGGAGAACTTGATCTCCGTGGAACGTCGGAAGTTGTCGCTGCCGTAGTCGACTTCGTCCCGTTCGTAGAGCTGGATGTGACTCATTTGCTCAACCTCTTTCCTTGGCCGCCTGAGCCCCGCTGACACTCGCAACGATTCCCGAGAGCGGCCTACTTTCATGCTAGTTGCGACTGCGCCGATCACAGCGCAGTTTCGGCCTCGCGCCGTGTTTGCACACGGAGAGCCGGGCAGTTGGGAAAGCGATCCGCGTGCCGGAATGCCGCACCGTTCATGCGGCGCGACGCAAAGCGTGGCGGCGACTAGAGTTGGCGACCTAACGCGAAAATCAGACGAGGAGACCCGTTTCACTAAGTTGGTGAGAGGGAGTCGGCGCCAGCGGCGCAATTATGCTGATTTTGCCGATTGTGCGAGGCGAATTCACTGACTTGGTGAAGGCTCACCAAACTTGTGACCTGCACGCGATGGAGATCACGCGCTTTGGTGAGACGCAAGGCGGCGCGACTCGCGCGATGCGTGCAGACGGCGCGCACGGACGTTCGGTGAAACTACTGGGTACGTCCGCGCAAGAGAGAGCGCTCAGTCCAACTCGCCGCCATCGCGAAGCTGGCTGATGAGGCGCGTCATCGTGTTGGGATGCACGCCCAACAGCCTCGCGGCCCGGCCCTTGTGCCCCTGGGAGGTCCGCAGCGCTTGCTCGACGGCCGCCCGGCGAAGCCGGACCAGGTCGGTGAAGGGCAAGTCCACGGGCCCCAGGTGGGCCCGGGACGCGCCGGGAAGCGAGGGCTCGCATTCCAGGACGTAGCTTTGCTCGATGACGTAGCTGAGCTGGCGGATATTGCCCGGCCAACGATACTCGCAAAACGCCCGCATCACGTCGGGGCTGGGCTGCCACACGGGCCGGCTATAACGAGTAGCGAACTTGCGAGAGAAATACTCGACGAATCGCGGAATGTCGCTGGTGCGCTCCCGCAGCGGCGGCATCCGTAATTCGACGAGATTGAGTCGGTAGTAAAGATCCTCGCGGAACCGGCCCTCGGCGACTTCTTCCTCGAGATTGCGGTTCGTGGCGGCGATCACCTGCACGTCAACCTTCAACGGATGGGGCGAGCCGACGGGCGTGACCTCGCCCTCCTGCAGGACGCGAAGCAGCTTGGGCTGTAGCTCCAACGGCATATCGCCGACTTCGTCGAGGAACACGACGCCACGATGTCCGGCGCGAAACACGCCGAGGCTGGCGCCGGCGGCGCCGGTGAATGCCCCTCGTTCGTGGCCGAACAACTGGCTTTCAGCCAGCGTGGGGGTCAACGCCGCGCAGTTAACGGGGATAAACGCCTCGCCCGCGCGGGGGCTCAAGCGGTGCAGAAGCCGCGCCCACACTTCCTTGCCGGTACCGGTCTCGCCCGTGATGAGTACGGTGCATTCGACCTGCGCGGCGCGTTGGGCGTGATGGGCCACGCGCGCCACGGCGCCGTCGCGACCAATGATGAGACTGGCTGGATCCTCAGGCGGGAGATTTTCGAGGAGATCCAGCGATTGCGTAGCCATTGCTGCCATTTCTCAGCTCCGCGGCGCTGCTTACGAGAAGCACGCCGTTTGCGACTGCAGCCCTGCTAGCACGGACTCCGCCGTGGAAGCAATGCGCAGCGTGTTCAGATCACTAGCGGTCCACCTTTGAGAACGACTTGGGGGGTCAAACCGGGCGCGCCCAACTCGGGGGGCCGAGCGGTATGCGCCCAACGTGTGGAGCCTCTTTCCGTTCACGTTCCACTTCCGATTCTAAACGAGGTTGCCGATTCTCTCAAATCTTTGCGTTAGTGAGAGGGGGGAAATTTCGCAAACACTACGGCTTTGTCGGGAATATGCATCATCGTCGTGGGCGACTGAAATCGACGTAAGTATTTTTTATGAAACAACTTACGTAATTTCTTGGGCGGCGAAGGGACGCTCGCCAACTGCGACGACGAGAATGTGCAAGGCACATGCCGCCTCGGGAGCACGTCCAATTGTGACGATTACGCAGGCCTGGAAGGAAGCACATGCCGCATGCAAAAGAGAGCGCCAAAGCGTCGCGTCGGCTATTCGGAGGCCTGCCAGGGGAGTATCTCGCGGCCGGGCAGCGGCGAATCGTCGCGTGCGAAAAAGAGGACATGTTGCCAAGGCAGGTCGTCGAATTGCCCCACAAACTTAAACCCATTGGCCGGTATTTCCCGCATGACCTGCGCCTGACTCATTTTGTGGAGCGGCAAGATGGGAACACTCGGGTCCTCCTCGCGAAACTCGACGACGGCCACCCGGCCCGCGGGTTTGAGGCTTCGCCGGATGGCGGCGAGCACCGGCGGCGGGTCGGAGAGCTCGTGGTACACGTCGACCATGAGCACAAGGTCGAATGTCGCGGCAGGCAATCCGGGGTCGTCGCTCGTGGCCAGCACCGGTTTGATATTCTCCAATCCGCGCGGACCGGCGCGATCCGCCAGCAGGTCAAGCATTTCCTGCTGGATGTCGACGGCGTGAACCGTTCCGCGCGGTCCGACGAGCTTGGCGAGTTGCATGGTGTAAAAGCCGTTGCCGCAGCCGAAGTCGCACGCCATTTGACCCTCCCGTAATTCAAGCGCCTTGAGGAGCTTAGCGGGATGTTCCTCGGCATCGCGCGTGTCGCGCGTGAGCCAGCCAGCGCCGCTGAAGTGCATGGCGGGCGCGATCGTGCGGCCCATGTACGTGGCCGGTGCTGGGCGCGGCTCTTCGCAGCGTGCGAAATTCGGCGACGCGGCGCCTGCGTAGCATGCGATCCACGCAATGTGAAAGACTCGGAGCAAAGTCGCGCGCCTCGCGAGGTGAATGCCGATGCGGCGCGTCTTGCTCCCAGTCACGTTACGCCGCGCGGCCGGCGGCGGTCGGGTCGCGGAGCGCCACGACCGTCAGTCTAAGCCGCTCGGCCGTTTCGCGAAACACGGCGGCGTCGAGCAGAATCGTACGATCCGCTTCGATGGCCAGCACGCGGCCCCCCGCGGCGGCAATCGAATCGAGCGTGCCCGTGCCGACCGTCGGCACGTCGAATCGCATATCTTGCCGTGGCTTGGCGACCTTCACGACGGTGAAGCCTCCCTGCCGGCACAGTTCGCCCGCGCGGCGGATGCACTCGTCCGTGCCTTCGATGGCCTCGACGGCGAGCACGGCCTGGTCCTTCACGCACACGGTTTGTCCCACGTCGAGGCCGCCCATCTGCTTGGCCATGTGCCAGCCGAACTCGAGGTCGCGAAGCTGCTTCGGCGCGAGGGCCGGCCCCGCGAGCGGGCCGGGCGCTACGAGCAGGTCGGGAGCAAAGTCGGTGGCGGGTTCCATGCGAATGCCTCCGCGGGCGAACGCCTCCACGAGCGTCATCAGCAGCGAGTCGTCCTTGCGGTCGCGGCCGCCGGTGAGAAACTGGCGGTAATACATCCGCAGGCCCGTCCAGTCCGGTCGATGACGCACCCACCAGCCCGGGCGATAGAACGTCACCTTGTGAACCTTGCCGGCCATGACGGCGCGGCGCACGCCGCGGCGGCGAAACTGGCGAATGGCCCGGCCGATGCCGCCGAGTCCGATCCATCCGAAGTGGTCGCACAGCTCGGCCAGGTGCGGGTCGGTGTGATCGTGGATTCCCACGCCGACGACCGTCTTTTTTTGGCGTCGCAAGGCCTCGGCGACGACAAACGGATAGCGCCCCCAGCCGGCAAGCAGTCCAATCGGTTCGTTGGGAAAAGATTCCATGGCAAACTGGCCAATTTGCAATTGGCTTTAGGCCGCCTTGTCGTGCGATTGTTCTTCGCCGTCGCTGGGCGTTTGTCCGCGAAACTCTTCGAACTGTCGCTGCAGAGCGCGAAACTGGCGGCGCATCTCGGGTAGTTTGGCCACCGCGGCCATTTGCAGCTTGGCTTGCCGCAATGGCGCCGCGGGACTGCCGAGCACCTCGACCCCGTCGGCCACGTCGTTCGACACGCCGGCTTTGGAGCACAGCACCGCTCGCGTCCCGATATGCACATGATCGCGCACGCCTACCTGGCCCGCCATGACGACGTAGTCGCCCGTAGTCGTACTGCCCGCGATGCCAACCTGGGAGCAAATGAGATTGTGCCGTCCGAGGCGGCAGTTGTGCGCGATCATGACCATGTTGTCGATCTTGGTTCCTTCGCCAATGACGGTGGGACCGTAGGTGCCGCGGTCGATCGTGGCGCCGGCGCCAATCTCCACATCCGGGCCGATCTCGACATGACCGAGCTGGGCGGAGAGCTGATGCCGTCCGTCGACTTCACGGTAGCCGAAGCCGTAGGCGCCGATCACGGCCCCGGCATGAATGATGGCGCCATGACCCACGCGAGTGTCTTCGTACAGCACGACGTTAGGGAACAGCGTCACGCCGTCGCCAAGAATGCAGCCGGCCATGATGTGGACGCCGGCGTGAATGGTGGAGCCGGAGCCAATCTCGACGGCGTCGCCGATCGTGGCGCCCGGATGGACGTCGACGTCCTCGGCAATCTTGGCCGACGGACTGACGACGGCCATCGCACTGACGCCGATGCGCGTACGGGCCCGCGGCGGCCGAAAGTGGGACACGGCCGCTGCAAACGCAGCGTGAACGTCCTTGACGATGATCGCCGGTTTGCCGCTGCACTCGACGTCGGGCGTGGCGATGACCGCGGCGGCTGGCGAGGCAGCCAACTCGCGGTCGCGATCGGGATGGTCTGCGAGGGTGATCTCGCCAGTGCGGGCCAGGCCCAGCGTTGCAGCGCCAGTCAGTGCGAGTGAGGCGTCGCCCCAGAGGGCCCCGCCGACCAAACGAGCCAGTTCGCCGAGAGTGGTCGGCATCGTGGGGAAGTCCTTTCCGAGAGCGTTCCGCGATGGCGATAAGTCCGCTAGCGTGAGGTCCATCATTGAGGGGCAGATCGTACCGACGCCGCGCCGCGACGGGCAAGAGCAGAATGCCACTTAGCCCCCGGTCACTGGCCGGGGGCAAAGTCGGACAAGATGCGGTCGATTCACTTCACCGACGCGGTGCGAACTTTCGCCCGCCGCGCATGGGTGCGGATCAGGTGTTGCGCCTGCTCAAAATGCTTCTGTAGACGTAAAAACTGCTGCAAGTCGCCGCCGCGGTCGGGGTGCAGCTCCTTCACCAGGCTCCGGTAGACCGCCAGCAACTGCCCCTCCGTCGCGTGCACGTCGAGGTCGAAGGCTTGCAAGCAAGGCGGGCGATCACGAGCGGCCCACTCCGGCGTCCCGCGCCGGAACGCCGACTCCGCCACGACCACCAACGCCCGCCGCAGCGACCGCAGATAGCGGCGGACGTCGAGCGCCATGAACACATAGCCGAGCGCCGGCAGCCCAAACGCCGCCGCGAGATAGACGGCCAGTGCGGCGCCGTCGACCGCATCGGGCCACCGGGCAGCGGCGGCGAATGGCAATTCGAGGTCCATCACCTGTCGGCGGAGTTTTCCGGTTATGCCGATGGCGCCTGCTAGCACGGTCGTAGCTGGCGTGCGGGTTGTAGCGAACCCGATTCTAGCAGACGGCGGACTGTGCTTGGGGGCGCGGTCTCCACCGTGGGATCCAGCAGAGGGCGGACCGTGCAACTCGTGCGAACTTGGAGCGTCGCGGCGTGCCTCTTGGCCGCG
Source organism: Lacipirellulaceae bacterium (assembly GCA_044867485.1). GTDB lineage: Bacteria > Planctomycetota > Planctomycetia > Pirellulales > Lacipirellulaceae > Lacipirellula. Next base: position 28,411 of record JBIOVA010000119.1, read on the forward strand.
TCGACGGCGGCGGGCGAGGAACCGGGCGCGTCGGCCGATGCCGGCCAGTCATCGGTGCTTGCGTTGGATTACCAAACCGAGCCGACGCCGCCAATCACCCCATTGCCCGAGTTCGGCGAGCCTGAATCTTCGTCGCGGGTCGACGAGCTCGAAGCCCGCGTCGGCGAGCTGGAGTATCTGCTCTCGTGCGACCAGGCGCCCGCGTGTCCGTCGCCTGACGACGACAAGAGCATGTCGGGATCCTGGGGCTCAAATGGTTTTACCGCCGTGAGCGGGGATGGCGCCTTCGTGATTCACATCGGCGGTCGCGTGCAGCTCGACGCCGTGGCGCTCAATACCGACGATCTCGTGTTGGGGGGCGTGGGCGATAACGACGCCGTCGACTTCCGGCGGGCGCGACTTCGCATCGACGGCACGATGTACGAGACGATGGATTGGGCCGCGGAATTCGACTTCGTCAACGGGCAAGACTTCGACCCCGCCAACGGCGCAACCCCCATCACTCCGTTAGGCGGCGACGTCGGCAATATTACGGCGCCGACCGACCTGTGGTGGACGTTCCACGAAGTGCCCTGGCTCGGCCATGTGCGCCTGGGCAACCAGAAAGAACCCATCGGCCTGGAGCACATGGCCAGCAGCCGGTTTCTGGATTACATGGAGCGATCGTATCTCCAAGACGCGTTTTACGGCCCGTTCAACAATGGCTTCTCGCCCGGCGTGTGCATATTCGACTACTCTGAGGCCGAAGACGTGACCTGGGCCCTGGGCGGCTATAAGAACACGGGCAATGTATTTGCCTACGACACGGGCGACAATGAGTACGCGCTCACCGCGCGGGCGACGTGCGTGCCATGGTCGGCGTGCGAGGACCGGGAGCTGATTCATCTTGGCGTGGGTGCATCGTATCGCGGGCTGGATCAGGACGCGGCGGTAACGGCCGGCAACGTCCGCATCCGCAGCCGCGCGTCGCTGCGCAACGGGCCAGGTCCGCTTAACCCAAACCTGGCGGACACCAATTTTGCAGGCCGGTTGTTCGCCGACAACGAGACGCTGTTGGCTCCGGAGATCGCGTTCGTCGCGGGACCGTGGTACGGGTCGGCCGAATACGTGAGCGGCTGGATCAACAGCACGACGTTCACACCCACCGCGGGCGCGCCGACGGCTGTCGGCCAGGTGTATTTTCAAGGCAGCTACGTTCAGCTCATGTACTTCCTGACCGGCGAGCATCGCGCGTACGACCACCACGAGGCCCGCTTCACGCGGGTCACTCCGTTCAATAACGCCACGTTCCTTCCCGGCGGGGCAGGTTTGAGCGGCATCGGCGCGTGGCAGATCGGCGCTCGTTACGGATTCCTCGATCTGACCGATGCAGGCATCGACGGCGGGTACATTCAGGATCTCACGGTGGGTCTCAACTGGTTCCTTAACCCCTTCGCGAAGCTGCAGTTCAACTACATCCTGCAGGACGTCGACAACCCCCTCGTCAACGCCGACGGCGTGACCAACGACGGCACACTCCACGGCTTCGGCATGCGGTTCGCGCAGGATTTCTGAGCCGCGGAGCGAGGCGCTGCACCGAACCTGGCGATTCACTACGATGTCAAGGGACCGAAGCCACGATCCCTGAACCGCCATCGAGCCTCTACCCATGTCCGCCGATCTTTTCGCCGACCTGCAATGGCGCGGGTTGATCCACCAGACGACGGACGACGCGCGGCTGGGCGCCTGGCTCGCCGAGCGGCCGCGCACCGTGTACGTGGGCTTCGATCCGACGGCCGACAGCCTGCACGTCGGCAGTCTCACAGGGCTGATCGTGTTGCGGCATTTTCAGCAAGCCGGCCATCGGCCCATCGCCGTCGTCGGCGGCGCTACGGGGATGATCGGCGATCCCAGCGGCAAGAGCGCCGAGCGCAACCTCCTCAGCAAGGAGCAACTCGCGGCGAACATCGCCGGCATGGCGGCGCAGATGCAGCGGTTTCTGAATTTCGACGCCGGGCCGTCCGCGGCGCTGCTTGTTAACAACTACGACTGGACCGCTCCCTGGAGCTATCTCGAATTCTTACGCGACGTCGGCAAGAACTTCCCCGTCAACGTGATGCTGGCGAAGGACTCGGTGAAGACCCGCCTCGGCCGCGGCGACGAGGGCGACGCCGGCGGCATGAGCTACACCGAGTTCAGCTACATGCTGCTGCAAGCGTACGACTTCGTTCATCTGTACGACGCCGAAGGCTGCGAGCTGCAGGCCGGCGGCAGCGATCAGTGGGGCAACATTACGGCGGGCATCGATCTTGCGAGGCGAATGCGCGGGGTCCAACTTTACGGCATCACCTGGCCGCTGTTGACGAAGAGCGATGGCGCGAAGATGGGCAAAACCGAGTGCGGCGCCGTGTGGTTGTCCGCCGAGCGGACGAGTCCCTATGCGTTCTATCAGTACTGGATCAACGTCGACGACGTCGATGCCGGCATGTGCCTGCGACGGCTTACCGAGCTGAGCCGCGCTGAGATCGAGGCGCTCGATGCGGCGCGCGCGGCCGACCCGGCCAAGCGCGAAAGCCAGCGGCGGCTGGCCGAGGAGTTGACGCGGCTGGTCCACGGCGCCGCCGGACTCGCGGCGGCCCAGCGCGCCACGGAAATCTTCTTCGGCGCCGAGGTTAGCCAATTGAGTGATGACGAACTCGGGCAAATTTTTGCCGATGTGCCTAGCAAGCAACTCGCTGCATCGGCGCTGACGGCCGGGCTGCCGATTCTCGATGCGCTGTGCGAAGCGGGGCTGGCGGCAAGCAAGGGCGAGGCCCGTCGCACCGTCTCGCAAGGCGGCGCCTACGTGAACAACCGCCGCGTGGACGACGTGGAGCGGAAGCTCACGGCGGCAGATTTGGCGAGCGAGTCGGTCGTCGTGCTGCGGAGCGGCAAGAAGAAGTACGCGCTGCTGCGATTCAAGTAGAGCGCCGCCGCCATGCGCACCGCCGAGCAGCTTCGCGACGACGCCCTGCGGATTTGGCGGGCCGGCGTCGACGCGGTGCATCCGTCGCGGCTGTTGCCGGAGTTTGTCCGCGTCGAGGGCGACGAGCTGTGGATCGGCGACGAGGCGATCTCGCTACGTGATATTGGGCGGATTGTCGTCGTTGGCGGCGGCAAGGCGTCGGGCGCGATGGCCGCGGCGCTGGAGGCGGCGCTGCCCGGCGAGATGATCGACGACGGGTGGGTCAACGTGCCAGCCGACGCCGTCGTTCCCACGCGACGTATCCGCCTGCACCCGGCCCGGCCGCCGGGCGTCAACGAGCCGACGGAAGCCGCGGCGGCAGGCGTTTGCGAGATGCTGCGCCTGGTCGACGCGCTGGGGCCGCGGGATCTGTGCCTCTGCTTGCTGTCGGGCGGCGGATCGGCGCTGCTGCCGGCGCCGGTCGACGGCATTCCGCTCGATGACAAGGTCGCTCTCACGCGCGAGCTGTCGGCGCGCGGCGCTGCTATCAACGAACTAAATGCCGTGCGCCGCGCGCTCAGTAAGTTCAAGGGCGGCGGATTGGCGCGGGTGTGCCGTGCGGGAAGGCTTGTCTCGCTCATCCTCTCCGACGTGCCGGGCGACGACCTGGCGACGATCGCCTCGGGGCCCACGGCGCTCGCGCCCCTCGCGACGGACGAGGCAATCGCCGCGCTCAGAAAGTTCGATCTCGACAAACTGCCGGCAGGCCAGCGCGCGATCGACGTGCTGCGGAAACGGCGCAGCGCGTCAATTCCCTCAGCCACGGCATGCCGCGTGACAAACGTGGTCATCGGCAACAACGCCACGGCGGTCGATGCCGCGGGCGTCGAGGCGGAGCGGCTCGGATACAGCCACGCGATGATCTCCGCCAAGGCCCCCGAGGGCCCGGCTGAAGCCGTCGCCCGCCATCTCGTCCGAATGGCCGAGCGAATGCGCGGCGCGTCCGGCCCCGATTGCCTCATCTCCGGCGGCGAGCCGACGGTGCAGCTTGCGCCTGCCGCCGTGCGCGGACGCGGCGGGCGGAATCAGCAATTGTGCCTCGCGGCGCTCATCGAGCTCCGCGACTGGCGGGGGCTGGCGCTCGTCTCGGGAGGCACCGACGGCGAAGATGGCCCAACCGACGCGGCGGGCGCATGGGTCGACGAGCGCGTCGTCGCAGAAGCAAAGCGATCAGGACTCAACGCACAGGATTTCTTGGCCCGCAACGACGCCTACCGCTTCTTCGACGCCGCGGGTGCGCTGCTCACAACGGGCGCGACGCAGACCAACGTCGGCGACCTCCGCGTGCTCACCGTTGCGCGGTGAATGCGGCCGCTCAATCCCACCACCACTGGTTGGCCGGGAGCGACTCGAGGTCGATCGCGTCATGGGCCTTGGCGACGCTACCGTCGTCGTCGAGCAGGTTTTGCTCGTCGAGCGCCTGGCTTGCGCGGATCTCGACGCCGCCGCCCACGGGCGTCATCAGCCGCCGGCCCTTCCACATGCTGTTCACCGCAGTGGCGACCTGCTTGGGCGCGTTGTAGGTCTCGACGGCGAACTTCGACTCGTCGCCCAGGGCTCCGAGATCGATTCCCGCCTGCTCCCACAAGTCGTCCTTGCCGATGAACGCCGAGGCCACGAGCATGTCGATGCAATTGCGAAGCTGGGCGTAAACCGGCGCCACCTGGGCCAGCTCGGCATAGTTCTCGGTGAAGCTGCGCGTGAACTGCAGACTCGCCTTGTTCTGGCCGCCGGCGCTGGCCCGGCCGCCGTGCGCCGACACGACTTCATCCTCGCCGACCAGCTTGACGCCCAGGCCGACGAATTCCGCCGCATGACCGTCCGCAGCCACTTTGATCCGCTGGTAGTCGGGTACGAAGTACCACCGCTGCAGCGCATTGCGGGCCACGGCAGCGGGGTTCGCCAGTGCCACGTAGCTGGCGATGTCGATCGGCGGCTCCTCGAGTCCGATGCCGATGAGCTTCATTCGGTAGTCGGCCTCGACGAGCACTTGGGCGAAGTGCGTGCTCGCGGGGACGCCGCCCACGCTGATCACCTGCAGCCCCAAACTCTCGCGGAGTCCTTCAACGATGAACTGCTCGTCGCCGGGGCCAATCGTGCGGCCGACTTCGTTGAGAAATTGCTGCATGCGAGCCAAGCCGTCCTGGGTCGGATCGATCGAGCAATACACGAGCGGACTCTTGCGAGCGCCCGGCGCGAACGTGCGAAGGGCGACGGCGAGATCCTGGAGCTCCAAAATTGGCGCGCCCGACTCCAACCCCACGACTCGGCCGCCCGGGATTTCGACCCAACCCTCAGCCGGGCCGGCAATCACGATGTCTTTGGTGTCGGGGTAATAGAAGACGTACTGAATACGGGTAAGCCCGGCGAGGTGCAGCATCGTCTCATCGGGACCGTCGCCAGCGGCGACCGCCTGGTTCATCTGCTTGATGAGCCGCGTGAGCGACACCTTGCGCAGAGCGCTGGGCTGAGCAACGTTGGGGTCGAGCGTGGCAACGGCTTCGGCCAGCCGGCGCTCCAAGAGCCGGCCGGTGGGATCGACGACCTCGAACTCCAGGACGCCGTCGGCGTCGACCGCGACGCCCGAGAAGTCGCTGGTGCCCGTCGTGCCACCACCGCCAGTGCCGCCGCCGCCGGTGCCGCCGTCACCGCCGGTCTGCGCCATGGCGAGGCTGGGCACAGCCATCGCAACGGCGCCGTACAGAAAGGCGACCGCAAGACGACGGCCGAAGGAAAGCTTGGAGGACTGCGTCGACATGGCCACCTCGGCAAGATCGGAAAAAAGCTCGGAGTGCGGGCGGGGAATTGGCGCAACCACGGGCGGCGCCAGCTCTTTTGATCTTAATTGGGCGGTGCGCGGGTGGCAAGAAATCGCTCGGTTTGGGCCGAACCGGGCAGCCGATCCGCACGCGAAGCCAATCAGGCTGGCAGGGCCGGCGCGGGGCGTTCGACCGGCACAATCCGCAGAGTTCGCTGCGAGTGTGGCGAAAAAGCAGCGCGGACGATGGTTTTGGGCAACACCCCCGACGGCAGGCGCTACATTTTATCAACCGACGCTTGCGCCCCTGCGCACCGCGGCCTGCGTATGCGCGTAGGGGCCGCGGAGCCGGTCCCGCCGTGCACCGTCCCACCTCCCATGAACTCCCGCCTGCCCGTCCTGAAGCCATTGGTGGCGTGCGCCCTGGCATGCGCGCTCGTGGGCGGCTGCGCGGGCCTGCCGCGGATCGATCCGACGGGCGAGCGTGTGTTGGTCTGGCCGAAAGACCAGCCCCAGCCCGCCGCACTCCTCGCGGCTCCGTCGGCCGTGACGGCCCCGCCGGTGGGTACGGACCCGTTCTTTCCGCAACCGGCGGTCGTTGCGACGACGCCCGGCGCCGTGACCACGGTTCCGGGCGTCACGCCTGCGTCGGGCGCCCTCGCGCAGGTTCCGCAAGACAAGGCGTCGATCACGCCCGAGCGCGTCCTGGCGCCGGTCGGCAGCGAGGTGGTTCTCAAGGCCAGCATCTGCGCGACCAACGGCTACACAGTCGCCGACCAGAAGGTCGAGTGGATGCTCGGCCGCAATGGCGTCGGCCAGTTCGTCGAAGTCAGCGGCAAGGGCCTGTTTCATCCGCCGCTGTTGCCGTGGAACAAGCCCAAGAAGGTCGACAATTATCTCGCCTCAGGCTGGACGGCCAACGCCCCGCTGTGCATCAACCGCGGCACGCCCGACCCGGCGGACGACGTCAACATCAACCGCGGCGACGCGTGGATTAGCGTGACCTCGCCCAACGAGGGAACGAGCTACGTCACGGCGTACATGCCGACGGTCGAGTCGTGGGACACGCGTCGCGGCGCTGCGACGATTTACTGGGTCGACGTTCAGTGGACCTTTCCGCCGTCGACCGTCGCCGGCACGGGCCGGCCGGAGTCGCTGACTACGACCGTGACACGGCAGACCAACGGGACGCCGATCGAAGGTTGGATCGTGCGTTATGCGGTGAACGACGGCGGCGCCCTCTCCGGCGGGAGCGGGCAAGTCGTCGAATTGCGAACCGACGCCCAAGGCCGGGCCACCGTCGAAGTGTCGCCCACGGCGTCGGGCGCCGCGAGTTCCCGCGTCGACGTCGAGTTGATCCGCCCCGCGGGCTTCGGCGGCGGCGACGCGCCGCGGCTGGTCATCGGCTCAGGGTCGACGATCGTGCAGTGGACCGGCGCCTCGACGCCGTACCTTCCAGACAGTTCGTCGAGCGCGCAACCGGTGACGCCGATCCCCACGATTCCCAATACAACAACCCCGACAACGCCCATCACGCCGCCGAGCGGCTGGGGTGCGCCGTCGACGGGCTCGGGCGCGGCCGTGCCGGCAGTTCCCGCGGGACGGCCTCAGTTGGAACTGGAGCTAACCGGCGACGCCCAAGCCCAGGCCGGCGGCAAGGCGAGCCTTGTGCTTCGCCTTCGCAACGTCGGCAACGCGGCGGCGACCAACGTGAAAGTGATCGACCGGTTCGACCGGGGCCTGATGTACCCGCAGGATCCCAATGCGAATGAACTCGACGCGACGGGCGGGGTTCCGCTCACGCTCGCACCGAATCAGGAAGTGAACAAAACCATTCTGTTCGACGTCATCCAAGCCGGCCGCCTGTGTCACAACGTGACGGCCCAAAGCAGCGAGGGCGCCACAGCGTCGCAGCAATTCTGCGTCACGGCCGAGCAGCCGCGAGAGGAGCGCATCGGCCACGCCACGGTCTCGATGGACGGGCCCGTGCAGGGCGTCGTGGGACAGTCGGTGCTGTTCGAGATCAAAGTGACGAACGACGGCCAGTTGCCGCTGGTCAACATTGAGCTCACCGAGGAGTATCCCACGCCCTATCTGCGGATCAAGCCGCCGGACGATCCCACGATCCGCATCGTGAGCGGCCGGATTTCCCGGACGATTCGGCGTTTGGAAGTCGGCCAGCCGCTGACCTTTCGGGTCGAGTGCACGTGCCTGCAGCCGGCGCGGCTTGTGATTCCCATGCCCAGCGTGCGCGTGGAGGCGCAGACCGAGCCGCCGACGGCGCTGATTCAGACGGCGGATGACCATCAGTTGGAGATTCTGCCGATCAACCCGGCGGCAGGGGGCGCGGGTCCCGCGGCGCCCGCTGGCGCGCCGGGCGTTGCCGCCGGCTTGTTCTTGCGGGCACGGCTGTTCAATCAAACCGCGATTGTCGGCGCCCGCGCCACCTGCCAGGTGACCATCGAGAACCGCGCCGCCGTGGATGACGAAAACGTCGAAGTGCGCGTTGTCTTTCCGCCCGAATTGACGCCCGACGTGGCTGCCATCCAGGCCCCGCCCAATATCCGGGCCGCGCTGCAAGGCAATAAATTGACGTTCACGCCCATCGCCGTACTGCGGCCTTCCGAGCCGTTGACCTTCACGATTCCGATGAACGTCACCGCCGCGGGCATCGTCGACATTGTCGCCGGCGTCGTCAGCAGAAACGTGCCCGCGGCAGTGTCCGAGACGGTCCGACAGGAAATCATCAATCCCTAGTAACGGTCCGAGCATGCCGGCAACGGCGCACGATACACTATCGTGTGAGCTGGCATCGCGAGCGATGCCGCATCGCACGCCGCCGCGCCATGCCCCGCTTCGTCCTCCTGCGTCATGAGTGCCCGCCAGCGTTCGGCAAGCCGAGCCACTGGGATCTCATGCTCGAAGACGGCGACTCGCTCTTAACGTGGAGCATCGCAGAGCTGCCTGTGGCGGGAGGAAATCCAGTCGACGCCGAACGGCTGAGCGACCATCGGCTCGCGTACCTCGACTTCGAAGGCCCACTTAGCGGCAACCGCGGCGAAGTGCAGCAGGTCGATGCCGGCGAGTTCCGTTGGCTCCAGCGCGAGCCCGCGCCGACGCGCATCGAACTGTCGGGCCAAACCCTGCGTGGTATCCTCCACATCGAGCAACTCGGCGGCAAAGGGACGTGTCAACTGACGCTCGACCCGTAGGCGCGATCGCCACGCAATCCGAGCTCTGAGAGGCGTGCGTCAAACATTCCTGGAGGCAAGTGTGCCTCCGGCTAGGCTATTGAGACGCTGGCGGCGCGCGATTCTCCGCGGCGCCGCCGAGGACGATCTCGCCCCCGTTGAGATCGAGCTCGTCGAGGCGGCGACGCTCAGCCTCGGTGTCAAACAAGTTTCGCATCGGCACGACCAGCACCAGGTCGCCCTCGATCTCGGTCCACTCAATGGGCCAGTCCAGCTCCTTGGTAATCAGATCGACCTCCTCGACTACGAGCGACCTGGCCAACGGCAGCAGCCCCGCACGGGCGCTGCGCATGCGAAGGGAAACCACGCCCTCGGACATGACGCGCGGCTCGGTTTCGACGGTCACGACCGTGTTGAACTTCTCGTCGACAAAGCGGAAGCCGAGCATCAGGCGGTCGTCGATCAACTGTACCCGCGGCTCCGCGACCGTCGGAGGAAGCAGCTCGGGGAGCTTGTCCCGCAACACGGTCGCGAGCCAGCCGTTGACTTCGTCCTCGGCGAACGCCGCTTGCCAGCGGCTGGTCGGCGTGGGCTCGGCTAGCTCGGCGACGCGCTCCTCGAGCTGTCGGCCAGCCGCCGCCGCTTGCTGCGGGTCGAGTTCCATGGCGGAGGCATAAAACGGATCGACGTGCTGCAGCGCTGCCAGCGCAGCCACCGCCGCAATGCAGCCGGCCGTTGCCAGCAGCAGGGCGATGATGCCAGCGGTTTTCATGCGACGCGACATGCGGATGGCGGAGGGCATGCAGGGCAAGTCGACAGGCGGCGTGGGGAATGACGCAAAAAGCGCTCCGGCAAGGAGGGAATCCTAGAACGGGGCGCGCGACGGGGCAATTGCCCGCCCGCAGGGGTGACATTGACCGCCCGCCGAACTCTACTAAAATCTTTGCTCCCTTGCGCTTAGTGCAATCAGTGCGCCACTGGGGCGCGGCTCGCTTGCCCGTCAATTCGCTGCCCGCGCCATGAATCTTGCTGCGCCGACGATGACCGACAAGGCTGCTCCATCACAAGCTGCTCCATCACCCGACGACGGCGGCGACGGCGCCCCGGATCGATCCGCCCTGGAGGCCGCCCGTCGTGCCAAGCTGGCACGGATCATCGAGTTGGGGCACGATCCTTGGGGCAGGCGATTCGACGATCGGCTGACAATTGCCGAGATTCGCGGCCAAGCCGACAAGATCCTGTTCCGCAAGGCGGACGGCGCCGAGATCGCCCTGCCGCCGCTGGAGACCGACGACCAACGCGCCGCCTTTCGCGCTTGGGTCGCCGAACAGGGCGCCGGCGAGCTCGTGGGGCCGACGGTGCGAGCCGCGGGCCGAATCGTGTTGTCCCGCGACGCCGGCAAGCTGCTGTTCATCGATATCCGCGACATGACTGGGCAGATTCAATTGTTCATCGGCAAGTCGCAGGTGGGCCCCGATTGGGAGCTGGCCCAGTGCTTCGACCTGGGCGACGTGATCGGCGTCGATGGTACGCTGCGGCGGACCAAAACGGGCGAGCTTTCAATCTTCGCCGAGCGGCTGCACGTCCTCGCCAAGTCGCTGGAAGCGCCTCCGGAGAAGCACAGCGGCTTGCAAGACCCCGAGCTGCGGCAGCGACTGCGGCATCTCGACCTGACCTACGGCGAAGGAGTGCTGGAGCGGTTTCTCGCCCGCACGCGGATCGTCGCGGCGATTCGTCGGACGCTGGCCGACCGCCATTTCGTCGAAGTCGAAGGGCCGACGCTGCACGCCATTGCCGGCGGCGCCGCCGCCCGGCCGTTCGCGACGCACCACAATGCGCTCGACATTGACTTGTTTTTGAGAATCGCCCTCGAACTGCACCTCAAGCGGCTGCTGGTCGGCGGCGTCGAGCGGGTCTACGAGCTGGGCCGCGTCTATCGCAACGAAGGCATCAGCCCGCGGCACAACCCCGAATTCACGATGCTGGAGGTCTACCAGGCCTACGGCGACTACCGTTCGATGATGGACCTCACCGAGGAGTGCATCTGCGAGGCGATTCAGGCGGTGGGCGAGGCGGGAGGCGCGAGGCGCGAGGCGCGAGACTCCGAGGCATGTTCCGA
>JBIOVA010000120.1:0-11904 GCA_044867485.1 Lacipirellulaceae bacterium
GCTATCATCCTGGCGGCGTCAACTTCGCAATGGTCGACGGGGCCGTCCGCTTCGTCAATGAAAGCATCGAGCACGCGATGTACCGGGCGCTCTCGACGCGGAATTTCGACGAAGTCATTCAGACCAACGCGCTCAACTAGTCGAGGGCAGCGTTGAACCTCTTGAACGATGTTTTGCCGATGCGCCTTCCCCAGCCACGATCCGGGCGCCGGACCATGTTCTCTCGGCGCCTTTGTTGCTCGCTTGCCGCGTGCTTGGTCGCGGCGGGCTGCTCGTCGCAGGAATCGCACGTTTCCGGTACGGTGTTGCTCGACGGATCGCCAGTCGGGCCGGGATCGGTCGCGTTCGAGCCGGTCGCGGCCGGCAAGATGGCCACCGGCTACGTCGACCCGTCGGGAAGCTACGAACTCAAGACCAATCGCGACGAGGGCCTGGCCGCGGGAAAATACCGAGTGCTCGTCGTGATCGACAATCCCGAGGCCGCGAGCCGCGACCTCAAGGCGGCGAGCAATCCGCTCAAAATCCCCATGAAGTACACGGAGACGGCGACTTCGGGACTTGAGTACGACGTGGCGCCGGGAGTGAACACGATCGATCTCGAGTTGAGATCGAAGTAGGGGGCAGGCTTCCGGCTCCGCCGCTCCGCCCGTCCGCCTGTTTGCTTCGCGCGGTTGAAGCGAGAGCTGTCTGTGGGAATCGGACTCCGCGGACAGAATCCTGGGGCGCCGAGGACGCGGTTGTGCGTTTTTGCCGCTCTTGGGCGGGCGGCGGGGGGTTCAATTGTCCGCATTCTGTCCCGTATTGTCCCCGTTTTGACCCATGCTGTCCGTTCTTGGGTCCGTTTTCACCGTTTGGGGGGCCCGTTGGAGAGGGGGCGAGGGGCGAGAAGCAAGAGGACCGGTCGATTCCGAGTGCACAGTTTGCGCTTGGCGGCTTGGAGCGCGCAGGGCGAGGCGGGTTGGACGCAACATGTGCGGTCCAAGGCGGCGGAGGGTTGAGATGTCAAAGAGCCAATGTGTACGGATGTTTATGATTCGGCGTTACCACGGGGCGCGGCCATTTTCAAGGCGCGAAGAACGTAGAAATGGTGGCGCCTGATGAACTTGCGGCTACAATATGGGCTTTCGTGCGTAGTGCGTGGGGTGGGTCCGCCGTCCGCGGCGAACCCGGCGAACGAGCCCGGGGCTCAACGATGACGCCTGTTACCGATCGTCAATGCGGCTTCAGCGGCGGGAACCACGCGGAGCCTGGCGTGGCTTCCACCCGGCGGAAAACCTCGGCGTTCACGCTCGTTGAGCTGCTGGTCGTCATGGCGATCATTGGCGTGCTCGTGGCGCTGTTGTTGCCGGCGGTCCAAGCGGCGCGCGAAGCGGCGCGGCAGACCCAATGCCGCAACAACCTGAAGCAGATCGCGGTCAGCTTCCACAATTTCGAGTCCGCGCGACGTTTCTTTCCGGGCCACGGGGGAGAGCGCGAGCCGCGCGGCGTCGACTTCGGACCGAAGCGAACGGCTGCGGCCCAGGGCATGGCCCGGACGGGAAACTGGCTGCTCCAATCGCTCACCTTCATGGAGCAGGGATTGATCGCGGACGTCCTGATCGCGGCCGCCCAAGGCAAGGCCAGCGCCCAGCAATTAAGGATCGCGGTGACGACCCCAGTTCCTACGCTCTATTGCCCGTCGAGGCGGCCGCCGCTGGCGTATCCGCTGGTGCGTGCCGAGAAAGCGGCGTACGGCCCGGTGGGCGCGAGGACGGATTACGCGATCAATGGAGGGAATTCCACGGCGGCAGGAAGCAAGGGCAACAATGGGGGCGGCTTCAATTTCGCACTCGAGGACGACGGGATCTGGACGCTCGGTCGCCGGACCGTCCTCAAGTGCATCGTGGATGGATTGAGTCACACGTATCTGGTCGGGGAGAAGTCGATGGACGTCCTCCACTACGCGACCGGCGAAGACGTCGGGGACCGGGCCCCGATCGCGGGACTCAACGATAATTTTGGAGCGGCGAATTCATACGTCCGCTTCGCCGCCAGCGCCCCTTCCCAAGACGTTGTCGGGAACTGCCTGGCGTGCCACGACTTCGGCAGCGCTCACGCCGTCACGTGGAACATCTCGATGGCCGATAGCTCGGTCCGCTCCCTAAGCTACAGCATGGACGTCCGCCTGCACCGCGATCTCGCGTCAATCGACGGCGAAGAGGTTGCGAACGAGCCGGAATGAAGGGATGTGCGGCGGGGGGCTTCCGTGGGCGGCGCTCGCCTGCCGCACGCCGCGTAAGCGACAGGGCGACAGGCCGTCGCCCGTGTGGGCAAGTTCTTGCTCTTGCAAACCTGGCCACCTCGGCGGACCTCCGAGGCCGTGGCACCCGCAGCGGCTGGCCTTGGTTGGCGTCTTCTTATGCCGGCGCGGCGGGTTCTTAAGTTAGCCACACAACCGCAGAGAACTCATCGTTGTTGAAACGGAAAAGCAATTCGTGCTCCTGCGAGCGGGCGCCTCGGTGCAGAAGGGAGGCGGGCGACGCTGGCTAACGGGCGTTGATTGGCCAAATGCCTACTGTACCCATCTCCTCGGATAGCCATGTGTTGGCCGCTGGATCTCCGGGGCGCATATTTGCCAGAAATGATTGCCATGCGAGCGTCGTGTCTGCAAGGAGATCCTTCGTTCCTTCAAATAGCCGCTTTATCTGGCCCGGTGTTCCACTGGCATTGTTGATCTGTGCGTTGGTCGCCACGGCGACCGACCCTGGGCTGGATGATGAAACGCCATTGGCGTTGGCCGGAAGCAGTTTCACAACCGCCTTGGGAAGGGGGACAGGCACAGTTAGCTCCGAAGACTGCGCTGAATGAGCCGGACCCCCGCGGTTCAACGTTGCAGCGTGATGCGTAGCGGACCTCGTGCGCCGCGGGTATCATCGGCCGATCGTCCCGACTTTTGATCTGCCGGCATCCCACTTGCCGCGGTGAGTTCCACGCAAACCACTGGCAGCATGCCAGTGGCTCCCAGAGTGCTTTCTATGTCTGGCACCCCCGCTTCCAACGCCGACCAGCGCCGCGTCGCGCTGACGCTGCTGGCGCATCCCGACGACGCGGAGATTCTCTGCGGCGGGACGCTCGTGCGGCTCAAGCGGGAGCTGGGGTACGAGATTCATATCGCCACGGCGACGGCTGGGGATTGCGGGACGGTCGATCGGTCGGCGGCGGAGATTGCCGCGATTCGCACGGGCGAGGCGCAAGCAGCGGCGGCGCGGCTGGGGGCCACGTATCACTGCCTGGGCGAGCTGGACGGGCGGGTTGTGTACGACAAGCCGACGGTGCAGAAGGCGATCGACCTGTTTCGCCGCGTGGCGCCGACGCTCGTGTTCACGCACGCGGCGGCGGACTACATGCTGGATCACGAGCAGACGAGTTTGCTCGCGCGGGGGGCGAGTTTCATGGGGCCGTGCCCCAATGCGTCGGGGTTGCCGCTCGTGGCGGGACACGCGATTCCGTCCTTGTATTACTGTGATCCGGTCGAGGGAAAGGATCCGCTGGGGCGACGGGTCGAGCCGACGACGTATGTGCCGCTGGACGCGGCAACGCACGCGGTGAAGCTCGAGCTGCTGGCGTGTCATGCCAGTCAGCGCGAATGGCTGCGGAGCCATCATGGGATTGATGAGTATTTGGAGGCGACGACGCGGCATGACCGCTTGCGCGGCGCTGAGCTGGGGGTGGAGTTTGCCGAGGCGTTCGTGCAGCATCGCGGGCATGCGTATCCAGCGGATGATTTACTGGCGACGCTGCTCGGTCGACTCGGATAATGGATATCACCACAGAGGACACGGAGGACACAGAGTTGGGAGAACAACTGGGGGAGTAAGTTCAACACCCCTGCTCACTCTTTCTTCTGCTCTGTGATCTCTGTGCCCTCTGTGGTTAATTCTTGAATGCGGAGCTAGAAGGTCAGGGGGGACTCGTTGAATGGCTCGGGCGTTGAGTAAGATTGCGCCGGCGTGGTGGGATTACACGACGCTTGATCCGGCGATCCTCGAGGATGCGGCGAAGCTCACGGAGCGGTCGCTCAAGGGGCTGGCGCGGCCGGGGTTCGCCATTACGTATTACGACACGCTCGAGGAGTTCTACCTGGCCGAGGCGCTGGAGTACATCGAGGCGTGGCGGCAGAGCACGCCCGACAATCCGGCGGGGATTTGCGGGCCGATCGGGCCGACGGAGCAGTTACCGTTGGTGGCGCGGCTGGTCAACTCGCTGGAACTGAACCTGGCGAAACACGACGCGCATTTTTGGGGAATGGATGAGTGGGTGGAGCAGGGCAAGCCCGTACCCGCGACGCACCCACTCTCGTTTGCGAAGGCGGATCGTGAGTTGTGCTTCGACCGGATCGCGCGGAAGCTGCGGCCGCGGGCGGAGAACTTGCATTTTCCGACGGACGATCTTGAGGCGTACAGCCGATCGTTCGAAGAGATTCGCTGCGTGGTGATGCAGGGCGGGCAGGGCGAGGTGAAGCACTGGGCGTTCAACGACCCGCCGCAGCGCTCGGGCAAGTGGAAGCATGAGCCGCCGCCGGCGGCGGAGTATCGCAAGCTGCGGACGCGGGTGGTCGATTTGCACCCGATGACGGTGATTCAGAACGCTCGCACGAGCGGCGGCGGGTATGTGGCGGCGGTGCCCACGCAAGCATGCAGCGTCGGGCCCGTGGAAACTTGGCAGGCCGAGCGGGTGAGCATCTGGCAAGCGGGAAGGCACGACAATCCGTTTGGCATGCGGCTCACCGCGCTGATGATTAGCAAGCGGCTGGCGGATAGCTCGACGCCGATGTCGCTGCTGGCGGACCATCCGAATGTGCACTTCCACTACTATCGGCCCGGGCTGGGCGTGGTGGCGGCGGAGATGCATTAGGGCAAGGGACGGCGCGGTACAAAAGAAAAGTCCCGCAACGCGCGGCGTTGCGAGACTTCTCCGTAAGTTCCCCGGATCGTGCGTGTACGTCACGCGGGGCGACGACGGCAACGGACGCGATGACCCGCCGTCGCCAGCCCAAGCGCGAGCAGTCCGATGGCGGACGGCTCGGGAATTGAGTTCGGCGGCGCCAGGTACGGGAACGCTCCCAAAAAGGGAACGTCGTTCGCGTTCACGCCATCGCCCGTGACTGCCCCCGCGCTCAGCAAATTGAGCTCCGCGTCGATCACGTCGTTTGCCAGGCCACGTCCGTTGAGGAACCCGGCGGGATTGGACGTGTCGAACGTGAGCACGTCGGGGAGCAGGGCCGAGGTCAGCGCGGCCGCGTTGGCGGGGTTGCTGAGGGCCGTGATCGAGGCCAGGAACTCGTCGCTGAAATTGGCCACGTCGGTGCTCGGCGTTCCCGCGTTGAACGCATCCTTCATGGCCGAAGGAATGAGGGCCGTGTTGATCGCCGGTCGTCCCATGCGATCGATTTGGACGCCGCCGACCAAGGTGCGGGCCCAGATGCCGACGTTCTGGGCGCCCAGGTCGGCGCTGGGAACTTCCATGACGATCGCCGAGACGTCGGCGCCGGCGAACGTATCGGCGCCGGTGAAATTGAAGCCGTTGTTGAAGCCGACGAGATCGAAGAAGAATGGGTCGTCGAATAGTCCGGCGCGTAACGTGCCGCCGCCGGCGATCGCAATGTTCGACTCGGTGGCGCCCGCTGCGAAAGGCGTGGTGATCGCGTTTGCCGTGCGCGTCGTCGTGAGCGCCTGGCTGCCCGCCATCGGAGCGCCGAACGTCGTGGTGTACATGACGTCGGCCACGGCGTCGCCGTTGTTGTCGACGAGGAACTGATACTCGACGCTCGTGCCGAACGTCAGGCCGCTCATGGTGCCGTTGGGATTCACCATGCCCGCGAACGGGTTGACGGTCATGACGAGCACGGAGTTGCTCGGGTTCACCGGCGACTGAAAGACGTACACGTCGTTGATGTCGCGGTCGCCCACGCCGGGCGCCCGCAACTGGGGCGCATCAAGGTGATCCGCCGCCTTGGCCAGCGAAAGAGGACACATCATCAGCGCAACGATCGCTAATCTCTTGAAGTCACTTCGATCGGACATAGAAAGTTCTCCCCTACGAGTGATGTCTGAAGCCGACAACGGTAACACGTTCGTCGTCGTTCCTTGGATGTCGATATCAACGAGGTTTTCCGATTTGTGCTCTTTGACGAACGGCGCTCATTGCCCCAAAGCCCACCCCGCACTCCAAGAATGGTCGCTAAAACTGGGTCGTCGTTTCCGATTGGTTCATCGTGCCCAGGGCGCGGTAGACTTCGAGATCGATTTCCTCGCTCACCGTGTGGACCGAGCCGTCGCACATGAGGAACTGCGCCGCGCCCGCGTGCGACGCGGAGACGTCTCGGTCATCGCTCTGGGGCGCGTTGGGCGTATGGCCCGTCTGGAACAGGACCATGTGGCCATGGTCGTCCGTCGGGTCGTCGAGGTCCCGGACGGCGCCGGCCCACGTGGTTTCGTACTCGAAATGCGGGCCATGGACGCCTGACACGCGGAACGGCCCATTCTGCCGCTCGCCGATCATCAGCGTCTGGGAAAGTCCATCGGTGATGCGACACAGTCGGGTAGCGCTGTTGCGGTAGAACGGCCCCCAGGCGCCGTCGAACGGGCCCAGCGGGTTGGCGTCGCCATGGGCCTGGGCCTGATCCTCGTCGAGGTCCGGCGTGCCGAAATTTGCCACGTAGCACGCCATCGCGTACTTCTCGGGGCCCATCTCGACAAATCCCGTGGGGGAAACGTCGTCGGTGGGACACAGAAACAGTTGCAGGCGCTGCTGGCGAACTGCTGCGTTGACGTCGTCGAACACAGGCCTCTCGAAGTCGAAACGGTCGGCGAGGGCACGCTGTTCGACGTACGGCAGCAGGTGCACGGCCCACGAGTAACCGCGGCGATTCCCCTCGGGCCCGGGAGCGTACTCATATCCCGGCGGCAGTTCGCCCACCGCCGATTCGTAGCTATGCATCCCCAGCGCAAGTTGTCTCAAGTTGTTCTTGCAGGAGCTCCGTCGGGCCGCTTCGCGAGCCGCTTGGACCGCGGGCAGCAAGAGGGCGACCAGAACTCCGATGATCGCGATCGCCACCAAAAGTTCGACCAGCGTGAACGCGCCCCGGTCGCGGCGTTTGCGGAGAGACGACGGCATCTTCAGTTCTCCTGTCGAATCACGAGTTGCGGCGATGCGATTAGACGCCAAGGATTCTCACGTTGAAGGCCCGCTCCACCGTCCACAATCCGCCGATGACGCCGACCGCCACCGATCCGAACCGGAACACGAGATCGCGGTAGAACACTGTGTCGCGCACCAAGAACGCGAGCGGCAAGAACGTCAGCACGATCGCCAACTGGCCTAATTCGACGCCGACGTTGAATCCCAGCAGCGAGACCGCCAGCGACATGTGGCTCAGCCCCAGGTCGAGCAGCACGTTGGCAAATCCAAATCCGTGGACGAGGCCGAACACAAAGGCAATCGCCCAACTCGGCAGCGGCAACACAGGGTAGAGATTGTTCGCCGCCGTAATGACGATCGACAGCGCGATGCTCGCTTCCACCAGCCGGCCAGGCAGCGTGACGTACCCCATCACCGCCAGCCAAAGCGTGATCGAGTGCGCCAACGTAAACATCGTGACGACTTTCAACGCCGACGCATATGTGGGGCGAAGAGTCGCCACCGGGAGCCAGCGCCGGTCGCGCCGCTCCAGCACCGCGGGCAGCAGCAACGTTGCCAGGAACAGGATGTGATCGAAGCCGATCAAGATGTGCCACACGCCAACCCTGACGAATGCGAGGAACGTTCCCCACAAGCCCGTCGCGGCCGTTCGCAGAACGAGGGACGGCGCGTCCGCGCTCAGCACATGCGTGCTCGTGGTCGAGTCGTTGACGTACAGCACGAGTCCCCGATGCGTCGGATCGGCGTCGAAGAGCAGGCTGTAATGGATGGTCAGGGCGTCCGCGTCGCCGGGGCAGTCGGCGTCGAACACAAGCACGGCGTAGCCGCCATCGCTGTGCCGGGTCGCCATCAGGTCCTTCGCGCGAAATGTGCAGTCTCGGCCGTCCGAGGCGATGCGGAGCCGATGCAAAGCATGCGAGACGATCGCTCCGCGCTGGGCGTTGAGTTCGCCCCAGGTGATCTCGCTATTTCCATCGGCGTCTAAGCCAATGAGGTACTCGAGGTCCTTAAGCGCGATATCCCATTGGACCTTCAAATGCTCGCTGCCGCCGGTGATCCTCAAGTAGCTGTCACTCGGCTTGTGGGCCAACGCCTGCGAACCAGGCAGCCAGACCAACAACAACAGACTTGCGCGGAGGGCTCTCATCACGGGCGTTCCAATTGCTCGACCAGCTTCTGCAGCGCAGCATGCTCGGTGTGGTTTTCCGCCAGGAACGCCAGCACCGGCTTCGCCTGGAGTGGGTCGTGGGCCGCGAGGGCCGCTTCGAGCACCGTCTGGGTGTCGTGCGTTTCCTTCTGGAGACGCCAGTTCGCCAGCGCGAGCGCAAGCGCACGTTGCGGGTCGTTCTTGAGCACAAGCGCAAGCCGCGCCTCAAACCTGCCGAGGGGCTGATCGCCTCGTTGCCGCACTTCGTCGAACCGGCTCGCTAATTGGGCCTGCCACTCGACGGCTTGCGCCTCTCGGCCCAGTCGTCGCGCCGCAACCGCCGCACACAGTAGCAGGCCGTCGTCGCTCGCATGGCCTTCGACGAGCGCCAACGCCTCCTCCTCGCGGCCGCGGTCGAGCAGAAAGTCACCGTACGCCCGCAGCAGATACTTATCCTCAGGCGCCGCGGCCAAGGCTTCGCGCAAGTGTGTCTCGGCCTCGTCGTCCCGACCTAAAGCCAACGCGACT
Source organism: Lacipirellulaceae bacterium (assembly GCA_044867485.1). Taxonomy (GTDB): domain Bacteria; phylum Planctomycetota; class Planctomycetia; order Pirellulales; family Lacipirellulaceae; genus Lacipirellula. Next base: position 8,855 of record JBIOVA010000120.1, read on the forward strand.
TCGGCTTGTATCGTCAGGATCCATTGCACGGTGCTCGGATACTGCGCTCTGGCCTCGGGCACCATGGCCGCGAGCTGAGCGTAGGCCTCTTCCGCCTGGCCGGTCACCGCCATGATCGGCACGCGGCCCAGCGCCGTGGCGAACGGGCCGGCGAACTCGCTCAACTTGTCGCACGCCTGCCGGGCCTGGTCATAGTCGCCTTGCACCCGAGAGATGTTCGACGCTTCAATCCAACCCTGGATGTCGTGCGGCTCACGCACGAGCAGCAGCCGCAGATCGGCGAGCGCCTGATCGTAGTCGTGATTCTTTTCTTTGAGCTTGGCGCGGAGCTTGAGAATATCAGGCGGCGGATCATCAGCTTGCCACCAGGCCTGCAGGGCCGCTCGTGCGTAGCCAAAAAACCGCGGGTCGCCCGTTTGACTTCCCAGCTGCATGTAGCGGGCCGCCGTGGAGCTGGCGAGATCCGGGTTCGTCGGATCCCCCGCCAATCGCTTCCGCAGGTCGGTCACCTCGTCCCGACTGGAAAACAAGGCGGTGGGCAGCGTTTCCAACACTTCGTCGTCGTCCTGCGGGACATAGGGTTCGGCGGCTCCGGCCGGCGCCAAGGCGGCCAGCGCAGCGAAGGTCGACGACAACGCAACGAACCAAGCCCGACGAATGACCATCCCGTGCGTCTGCTCGCGCACGAGGAACCAGCGCTGATCGTGCATGGCTCTCAACGCCTCCGCCGTGGAGGGGATGCAAAGGTCACGCGGCCGCCTAGGGGGCCGTCACTACGCCAACTACGGACGTGCAGAAGCGCCAGATTTGACGATCTGGAAAAAAGTGCGGCCCGTCCGAGGAGTTGGCTTCCTCGCACGTTGGAAGCGGGTAGCCCCGGATGCCGTCCGCGGCGACCGGGGCCGCGCAGCGGCAAGAGGCCGACACAGAGACTCAAAAGGCCAGCGAAGCGCCTCGGCCGGCCAATCTCCTCTTGCGACGGTGCCGCCCAGTCAGGTCGAAGACACTACCGTCGAAGGCGACCTGGCAGAGCGTCGACTTCAGTCCCCATGGCTACCTTTTCGGCTCATAGCGCAGCGCCACCGCCCCCGAGGCGAACTCCTGCCGGCTCACGAGCTTCAAGTCGACATACTTCGAGAGCCCCGCGAACAACGTCGGCCCATGGCCCGCTATCCTGGGGTGCACGACGAACTCGTACTCATCGATCAATCCCAACTCCGCCAGCGCCTGCGGGAGCTTCACGCCTCCCACAAACAGTCCCTTGCCCGACTCCCGCTTGAGTTGCTCAACGGCCGTCCCCAGATCCCCGCGCACGAGCTCCGCGTTCCAATCGACCTGCTCCAACGTACTCGACACGACGTACTTCTTCGCCGCGTCGATCGTCCGGGCGAAGGGCGCCATCCAATCGGCCATCCAGTCCGGCATCACTCCCGTCGCCGACGGCCGCCACGCCGCCTCCATCATTCCGTAGGTTACCCGGCCAAACAGGAGGGCGTCGGCCTGCGCGAGGTTCTCGGCCCAGTAACGATGCAATTCTTCGTCCGTCGAGCCTGCCCGATGATCGCAGCATCCGTCCAAGGTGACGTTGATGGAATACCGAAGGCGTCGCATGGCGTGTTCCTGAAGCGGGCGAACGACCAAGATAAGTTGCCGGGCCGGCTGCAACGACGTTATTTCTCGAAAAACCGTGATGCCGGCCCGGTCAACTTCATCGGCTTGTTCGGCGTAAATGTCTCGAATGTCTCCGTTTCATTTTTCGTCCCTGAATAGCCGGCAGTCACCTCCATGAGTTGGAAATAATAACCGCCAATGCTGTCGGAGCCGAGTTTTGTGGCAGCAATGTGAATTCCATCAGCATAGCGCGTCTCACCAAGGTCAATGGTGACCCATCCATCCTGCCCTGGAGTGGGATAGTTTGCTGCCTGTGTGATGTAAACCCAGTCGGTGCCATTCGAGTAGTAGATGGCGAAATCCTCAGGAAAACACAAAGCTCGCGCCAGACCCGGGTCCCAGCGTGGGCGCAAACGAATATAGTTGAACGGCCGCATCTGTGGCCACCAATACGAGATCGTTTCTCTATGGTCAGGTTGGTCTGGCACTGGCACCGCCGAACCTTTGCTACTCCATGCGGACCAAGCGAATCCATCAATCAGTTGCGCAGCTGGCCAGTCGGGCAATTCTGAAGAAGCTCCAGCTCTCGTGATGGGCCATTCCGCATGCCACTCGGGCTGCTGTTTGAGGAAGTCAATCGCGGACTCAACCGAATTCGTTGAACCAAACCAGGTAGTACCAGCAGTGCCATAAATTGAGGGCACGAGATACAGGCGATGATCTGTTAAGCGGCCGGTTTGGCGCACCGCGTTTACCAGTCCCCGCAAGGCGACCAAGTAGTCACTGTGGGGAGCGTTTAGTTCTGGGGGAAGAAGAAGGTAGCATTTCTTGCCACTATCTAACGTCTTGCAGACGAGTTCATTTAGCCGCCACGCAGTGAAGTCGGCTTCGCTTGGAAACATTTCGATGCAGACGCCGCTGATACGTGAGTCGGCCAAGCGCGCATCGACGTTTGGGCGCCAATAATCACCGTCATAACTGCGGGTCGAAACGGTAACCTGGCTAACGTCCGTGATGCCTCTCGTAACCCGCAAGTCAACAAGCACCCACTCGACGCGGACTCCCGAGAGGGTGGGAGAAGTTTCCGTCGTAATACCGAACTGATCTCGAAACCACTCCTCGTAGTAACTCATGTAGTCATTAACATAGGCTGCCAAGGAACGCACGGAAGTGTAGTTGATCGTCGTGAAACAGCCGTCTTCCGCCACCACATAACCGGGACCCAGTCGTTGATGGACCTGCCTGAGTTCGTCACTACTGAACTCGAAGCCTGGCCGCATGTTGACCTCGCCGAGGCTCCACACGCCATCAGTACGGAGGCGCTGCAGCCTGTCGAGGTCCAGCCCGCCGTTGCCGTTCTGCGGATCATCCCGAGAGAGTGTATTTATGTTGGTGAGGATATTCACGATTCCGCCTCCAGGTGCCACCAGGAATGTCGG
>JBIOVA010000121.1:0-43566 GCA_044867485.1 Lacipirellulaceae bacterium
CCCTCGTTCTTTTGTATTTCATCCTGTTCATCCTGCCGATCCTGTCATCCTGTCCATTCCCGTCTCCACGAAGTTGAGGTCCCATGAGCACCGGTTCCATCGAAAAGCAAGCCGAAGAGTTCGCCGCGCGTTACAAGGCCGTCCGCGACCAGATCGGCCGCGTCATCGTCGGCCATAGCGACGTCGTCCACGGCGTCCTCACCTGCCTGTTCGTCGGCGGCCATTGCCTGCTGGAAGGCGTCCCCGGCCTTGGCAAGACGCTGCTGGTCAAGACGCTTGCCGAGACGCTTAACCTCCACTTCAGCCGCATCCAGTTCACGCCCGACCTGATGCCCGCCGACATCCTCGGCACGAACATGGTCATCGAAACGCCGGACGGCAAGCGCGAGTTCCAGTTCCAAAAAGGCCCGATCTTCACGCAAATCTGCCTCGCCGACGAAATCAACCGCGCCACGCCCAAAACGCAGTCCGCGCTGCTCGAAGCGATGCAGGAGCGCCGCATCAGCATCGCCGGTCGAGTGTTCCCGCTCGAACCGCCGTTCTTCGTCATGGCCACGCAGAACCCCATCGAGCAGGAAGGCACCTACCCCCTCCCCGAAGCCCAGCTCGACCGCTTCTTCTTCAAGCTGGTCGTCGGCTACTCCAGCCGCGAAGAGCTCTCGGCGATCATCGACCGCACGACCCGCGCCATCGACGTGAAGCCGGAGAAGGTGATGGACGGCGCCGAGATCGTGAAGTGGCAGCACCTCATCCGCGAAGTGATCGTCGCCCCGCACGTGCAGGACTACATCGTCCGTCTCACGATGGCCACACACCCCGGCGGTGCCCTCGCCACGCCGATCACCAATCAGTACTTGCGCTGGGGCGCCAGCCCCCGCGGCGCCCAAACCGTCACCCTCGCCGCCAAGGTGCGCGCCCTGCTGTCGGGCCGCTACAACGTCAGCTTCGAAGACGTCCGCCGCGTCTACATCCCCGCGATGCGCCACCGCGTGATTCTCAACTTCGAGGCCCAAGCCGAAGGCATCGACACAGACCACGTGCTCACGGAAATCCTCAAGCAAGTCTCCGAAAAAGGCGACGCGGCGAAGCCGACCGCGGCGCCTGCGGCCGTGGCAGCAACGAAATAGAAGCCCCAGCGGGGCGGCGTCATGGAGCCAGGGGCGCCAGCCCCTGGAATGCAAGCGCGCAAACAACAAAGCCCCAGAGGGGCGACATCATGACCTTGGACCATCTGCAACTCGCGAAACACGTCGATGCCGCCCCTCCGGGGCTTCAATCTCTCGCGAACGCTTGTCCAGGGACTCGCGTCCCTGGCTACACGACCTCGCCCCGCTGAGGCGAAGTCGGAGCGCCCATGGGTCTCCACGAAATCCATCGCTCTGCCGATGACCATGGGAAAGAAAGTGGGACATGCTAGTTTTTCTAAAACAATCATAAGGTCCACTTTCCCGTGGCAACTCGCCCTGGCCCACAGCTCCGTCAATCCCCAATTCTTGGCCGCCCGCGTAATTCCCGCTCCAAAACATCTCGCCCGCGCGGCCCAATTTTCTTGTGGAAATTGAGCCACGACCTCTGCTAGACAGAAGTCATGCCCCGCGTCCTCTCCCTCAAGGCGAGGTCTCGCGGCGACCCGTGTTCCTAGCCATCGACGGAAGCCGGCGGCTGGAGGGGTTGGATCCACGAACCCTCGGCCCCCTGTAACTTCTGCCTTCTGTTCGCCAAACTCGAATCCCATGCACCACCGCACGTTCCGCCGCCCAATGCGCTCCGCAACCGCCCGCCAATGCCGGGCATTGGCAGACCCACACCGACCTGAAACCGACGCCAATCCGGTTAAAACCGACCCCATCGCGGTCAATACGGGACAATATGCGGACAATTCCCACGCCCCTCGCCCCGCCGCCAACTTCCAAACACCCCGGCAATTCCGCACACAAATGCCCTTCGACGCGAGACGCCAAGCTCGTCAATTGACCGGCCCCACGAGTGTTGCTACCCATTCACGGCCCGCTGGCCCGCAAATCCCCACAAGATTGGCGGCCTGGCGGAGGAGACTCACGAGCGTTGCTCCTGACTCACAGCCCACCCACCCCATTGAGTAAAATCCCCTAGCCGCCGCTCCCCAATATTCCCCATCAGCGTCCGTCAGCGGTTAACTCCCCCATGCCTACCGCCCCTGCCGACCTCCTGCCGCCGGAACTGCTCGCCAAGCTCGAGCGCCTCGAGCTGGTGACGCGCAAGATCTTCCGCGGCCGCATGAAGGGCGAGCGCCGCAGCAAACGCAAAGGCCAAAGCGTCGAGTTCGCCGACTTCCGCAACTACGTCCCCGGCGACGATCTCCGTCAGCTCGACTGGAACCTCTACGCCCGGCTCGAAAAGCTCATCATCAAGCTCTTCCTCGAGGAGGAAGACCTCCATTTCTACGCCCTCATCGACGCCAGCCTGTCGATGGACTTCGGCGCGCCTACGAAGCTCGCCTACGCCAAGCAGCTTGCCGCGTCGCTGGCGTTCATCGGTCTGGTCCGCGGCGACCGGGTCCGCATCGAAACGCTCGGCCAGAAGCCCGCGGTGCGATCCCCCATTCTCCGCGGCCGGGCCAGCGTCCACCGGCTGCTCGCCCAGCTCGACGGCATCCAACCCGGCGAACCCGCCTCGCTCGCCGCGGGCGTGAAGAACTTCTGCCTCCGCAACACGGGCAAGGGCATCGTGCTCCTCATCACCGACCTCATGGACAAGGACGGCTACGAGTCGGCCCTCGGCTACTTCGTCTCCCACGAAATGGACGCCTACGTGATCCACGTCCTCTCGCAGGAGGAGCTGGAGCCGGACGTGAAAGGCGACCTCAAGCTCGTCGACGTCGAAGACGCCGACGAAGCGGAGATCACCGTGAGCGCCCCGCTCTTGGCCCGCTACCAGCAAACGCTTAACGCCTTCACCCGCGGCGCCCAAGAGTTCTGCACCCGCCGCGGCATGCACTACATGCTCGCCAACAACAAAATCCCCATCGCCGACGTCGTCGGCCACCACCTCCGCCGCCGCGGTCTCGTTCGATGATGCCATCGAGAATTGACAGGATGACAGGATGATCAGGATGGACAGGATGAGTGGGAGAAGAAATGAAATGATCATCACGTCTCGACGAATTCGTTCCTCATCCTGTCAATCCTGCCAATCCTGTGATCCTGTCCATTCAACTTTCCAATGAGCGAATTATTCCGCAACACCCTCGGCCCCGCCGCCTGGACGATCATCGCGCTCGTCCCGCCCGCCATCTTTGCGCTCTATTTCCTGCGGCTCAAACGCCAGCCGGTGGAGGTGCCCAGCACCTATCTGTGGACCAAGGTCATCGAAGACCTCCACGTCAACAGCCTGTGGCAGAAGCTTCGCCGCAATTTGCTGCTGCTGTTGCAACTGCTGCTGGTGGGCCTGGCGATCCTCGCACTGCTGCGGCCCGGTTGGCAGGGCGACGCGCTCGCCGGCCGGCAGTTCATCTTTCTCGTCGACCGCTCCGCCAGCATGTCGACCGCCGACGCCGACGGCGGCTCGCGGCTCGACGCCGCCAAGAAGCGCGTCGCCGGGCTCGTCGATCAGCTCGAATCCGATATGTCGGCGATGATCATCGCATTCGACGATGAGCCCGACGTCGTCCAGGAGTTCACGAACAACCGCCGCCTGCTGCGCGAAGCGCTCGACCGCATCGAGCCGTCGAACAAGCCCACCAACATCCGCGGCGCCTTGGAACTCGCCGGCGGATTTGCCAACCCGGAGCGCGTCAGGATCGAGGAAGGGGGCGCCGAAGTGCGCGTCGCCGAAGAGCAACCCGTCGAGCTCTACATCTTCAGCGACGGCCGCTTCGGCGGCGTCGAAGGCTTTTCGCTCGGCAATCTCCGGCCCAAGTATCTCCCCATCGGCGGCTCCGCAACCAACAACCTCGCCATCACCGCCCTGAACACGCGCCGCAACGACCTCCGCCCCGAGCAGCGGCAGGCCTTCGCACAGATCGCCAATTTCGGCGACGCCGAGCAAACCGCTACGGTGTCGCTTTACCTCGACGCGAAGCTCCTCGACGCCGCCCAGCTCAAGGTCCCCGCGGGCGACGTCGCCGGCGCCACGTTCAACCTCGGCGACGCCGAAGCCGGCAAGCTCGAAGCCCGGCTCGATCCCCCGGCCGACTTCGGCGACCTTCTCGCCCTGGACGACCGCGCGTACGCCGTCCTCGACAAACAGAAGCAAACCCGCGTGCTGCTGGTGACTCCCGGCAACCGCGCGCTGGAGCTTGGCCTGTCGACCGGGCGCGTCCAGCGCCTCGGCACGGTTCAGAAGGTCGAACCCAAGTTGATCGGCACGCCCGATTTCCAGCGCGAGATGCAGGCCGAGATCTACGACCTCGTGATCTTCGACCAATGCGCCCCCGAAAAGCCCCAGGACATGCCGCTGGCCAACACGCTCTTCATCGGCCGCCTGCCGCCCCTCGACGCATGGCGAGCCGGGGCGTCCGCGCCCCCAGGAAACTCGTCGTCCCCGACCCGGGTCGCCGCACCGCAAATCATCGACTGGCAGCGCAGCCACCCATTGCTCAACCTCGTCGAGCTCGGCAACGTCGCGATCGTCGACAGCCTGCTCGTGAAACCGCCCCCCGGCGGCAAGGTGCTCGTCGATTCCACCAAAGGCCCGCTCATGGCCATCGCCCAACGCGATAGCTACGAGGACGCGGTCATCGGCTTCGAGATCGTCGGCCACGACGCCACCGGCGGCACGACCGTCAACACGAATTGGCCCCGGCGGCACAGCTTCCCGAACTTCTGCCTCAACGTCGTGCAATACCTTGGCGGTGGCGGAGCGGCGGACGTGCAAATCGCCAACAACCAGCCTGGCGAGACTGTGGAACTCGACCTCGCCCAGCGCACCGATCGCGTCACCGTCGTGTTGCCGGACCAGTCGACCCGCGTCGTCGAGCCGCCGACCGTCGGCAAGCTGGCGTTCCACGAGACCGAGCAGCTCGGCGTGTACGACGTGATGGCCGGCGAACAGCTCGCCGCCCGGTTCGCGGTCAATCTGTTCGACCGCCAGGAGAGCGACGTCCGGCTCCGCGCCCGTCAGGACGACAAGGAGGGCGTCCAAACGGTCGAGTCCGTTTCCATCGGCTACGTCGACGTTGCGGCCCAGCCCCCGTCGTCGCCCGTACGCAAGGAACTGTGGACGTGGCTGCTCCTGACGGCACTTTTCGTGCTGGTCCTGGAGTGGTATATCTATAACCGCCGGGTGTACGTCTAGGAGGCGCCTTCGATGCCCCGCTCGTCCGCCCCGCAAGACGCTCGCCCTGGCGAGCACCGAGGATGGAGTCCGGCATGCGAAGTGCGTGTTGGGCGGCACATGATACGGACGAAAGAACCACGCCGGCGGCGCCGCGATCCTAAGGGTCGCAAGGTCCTTCATCGCCTCATCGAGAACGACCTCATCCGTCGGGTGAGCTACGACGAGTACCGCGACAAGGTCCAGCGCGTGTACGGCGGCCCCAAGGGCGCGTTTCTGGCGACCTGCAGCTTGCTCTCGCTGCACATTCCGCTGGGAGAGCGGTGGTTCCGCACGCGGCGATTCGACCTCCGCGGCGTGAAGTCGGTGCTCGACATCGGCAGCGGCGCCGGGCAGCTGGCCGGGCACGTCCTGAAGTACGCCGATCCGCAAGCCACCGTCACCTGCACCGACCTGTCGCGGCAGATGCTGCGCCGCGCTCGGGCCCGGCTCAAGAGCCGCCGCCCGCGGTTCGTCACCGCCGATCTCACCCAGTTGCCGTTCGCCGATGCGTCATTCGACTGCATCACCTGCGGCTACGTATTGGAGCACCTGCCGAGCGCCGAGCCCGGTCTGGCCGAGATGTCGCGCGTGCTGCAAACCGGCGGCCGCATTTTATTGCTCACCACCGAGGACAATTTCTCCGGCGCGTGGACCAGCCGACTGTGGTACTGCCGCACCTACAACCGCGGCGAGCTCATGCGGCTGTGCGAGCAGCTCGGCCTCCATTGGAAGCAGGAGCTGTGGTTCACCAAGATGCACAAAGCCATCCGCGCCGGCGGCATTTGCGTGGAACTCGAAAAGCGTTGACGCGTCGCTGCCAATCAGAGCTTCAGATAAATCTGCCGTCGATCCATCCAGTAGCAAACCAGCCACACGACGGCTCCCACCGACAGATTCTCCAGCAGCGGTTGATACTCGGCGCCGAATACTCGGTAGACGCCTTCGCCGAAATGCCTGTGCACGTTGTCGACCAGCCACCGAGCAATCGTGTGAATTAGCACATACGCCGCCAGCGGATTCCGCCCCACGATTACGGCCGGGAACGTCCACTTCCGCCAGCCAGCCAGGTCGACGAGGGCGTACAACAGCGCCAGCGTGAGCAAACAAATCCCGCCGGACGCGAGCGCAAAGCTCGGCGTCCAAATGCGCTTAACGATTGGACAGACACCGCCGAAGTGCATCGCCAACCCAAGGACCCCGCAACCGACTCCGCCCGCCGTCAACGTCCAGAACTTCCGCTTGGCCGACGCATCGCTTCCCAGCAGCTCGCCCGCCAGCAACCCCAACAACATCGTCGCCAGCGACGGCACGAAGTTCAGCGTGTTATATCCGCCGTCGTTCGCAGCGAACGGCTCGCTCCGCGGAAACTGATTCAACAGCCATTGATCGAAGTAGTGCGCCGGGTGCGCGTTCTTGTTCCAGTGCGATTGGAAGCCGTCGTAGTACGCCCGCCCGTCCATCGCAGCGTAGTCGTAACTCGCGTCTGGCGCCGGCCAGCAGGCGAACAGCGCCCAGTAGCCGACGAGGATCGCCGCCGTTGCCGCGACCTGCGTTTGCCAGCGACAGTTCCACAGTAGGAAAAGAAAGACGTAGCCAAGGCCAATCTGCGTAACGACGTCCTCCAGCGTCCAGTTCGTCCGGTCGCTCCCCAGCGACCGCAAAAACACGCCGAGCAGAATCAGCAGGATCGCGCGATAAACGGCATGCCCGAGCAGCCGCCAAAACGAATGCCCGCGCCGCGCACGCGACGCGAACGAATACGCCGCCGCCGCCCCGGCGACGAACATGAACGACGGCTGAATCATGTCCCACAGGGCGAGCCCCGCCCAGTCGACGTGCTCCCACTGCGTCGCCAGCGTCGCCGCCCAGGATCCCTCGCCCTGGGCGACCTTGATTGGCGTCGTCCAGCCGTTGGGCGCGTCGAAGAACACCAGCAGCAGCATGACGATGCCGCGATACGCGTCCAGCGACAGCGCTCGTTGCGAAGCCGGGCGCGGCGCCGTCGCTGGATCAGCAGTCGTCAGCGAATCGTTCGCGACGCTCATGGCCACACACGTTGACTTGCGGATCACAGAACCGCGTCGAGGTCGCCCTTCCAGCGCACGAATCCCTCGATGGCCTCGTACTCGGCGAGTCCCAAATCGTCGTACAGTTTCGACGTCGCACGGTTCCGCTGCTCGGCCCGCTGCCAGAACTCGCGGGGATCAGGCCCGGGAAACAGCGCCTTGTCCTTCTGCGACTCGTGCTTGAAGATCGCCGCTCGCTTGCGAAGCAGCTCTTGCGGGCTCAGCGGCACGGCCATTTCAATCTGGTGCGGGCCCCACTCCTGCCATGCTCCGCGGTACAGCCACACCACGCACTGCCGATACCAGGCGTCGTTTTCCACGCGCCGGCACGCCTGGAACAACGCGCTGAGGCACGTGCGATGCGTGCCGTGCGGGTCCGACAAGTCGCCCGCCGCGTAAATCTGGTGCGGCTCAAGCTTCCTCAGCAAATCGACCGTGATTTGAATGTCCTCCTCCGACAGCGGCTTCTTCCGCACGCGGCCCGTCTCATAGAACGGCATATCGAGGAAGTGAAGCTGATTCTCCGGCACATTGCACGCCCTCGTGGCGGCCCGCGCCTCACCGCGACGAATCATTCCCTTGATGCCCTGCACTGCCGGGCTATCGACCTGCCCAGGCTTCTTTTTCTTGACGAACTCTTCGATGTGGGCCTCAAACTCCGCGGTGCGGCCCGGGTCGATCTCGAAATGCCGATTGAACTCGGCGACGAAATCCATGAATCGCACCGCGTCATCGTCGAACACCGCGATGTTGCCCGACGTCTGGTAGGCGACATGCACCTCGTGCCCTTGGTCCACGAGTCGGATCAGCGTACCGCCCATCGAGATCACATCGTCGTCGGGGTGCGGCGAAAACACGACGACTCGCTTGGGAAACACCTCTTCGCTGGGGCAGGGGGCGTCGCCGGGACGCCGGGCGAACGCCGGCTTCCCGCCGGGCCAACCGGTGATCGTCCGCTGGAGTTGCCGGAACACTTCGAGGTTGATGTTGTACGCCGTGCCGCAACTGGCCAAGAGGTCCTGCAATCCTTCCTCGTTGTAGTCCTCTTCGGTCAACTTGAGGATCGGTTTCTTCAGCTTTTGCGCCAGCCAGATCACGGCCTTGCGAATCAGCTCCTCGGTCCACTGGACGCGGCCGGCGAGCCACGGCGCCCGCCGTCGCGTGAGGGCCTCGGCGGCCGCTTCGTCGAGCACGATTTGCGCCCGCGGATGCTCCTGCAAGAAGCTAGCGGCGATAATCGGCGAAATCTCGCCCTCGACGGCTTTGGCGACGACGGCTGATTTGCCCTCGCCGAACGCGACGAGCACAACTTGGCGCGCGTCGAGAATCGATCCGACGCCCATCGTGATGGCCCGCCGCGGCACGTTCTCTTCGCCGAAGAAGTCGCTCGCCGCGTCGCCGCGGGTCACGCGGTCGAGCGTAATCAACCGCGTGCGGCTGTCGCGGCCCGAGCCTGGCTCGTTAAACCCGATGTGCCCCGTACGGCCGATGCCCAACAATTGAATGTCGATCCCGCCCGCGTCGCGGATCGCCGCCTCGTACCGTCGGCAGTAGTCGTCGACCTGCTCCTCGGCAATCGTGCCATCGGGAATGTGGACGTTGGCCGGGTCGACGTCGACGTGGTCGAACAGGTGCTCCCGCATGAATCGCACGTAGCTCTGCAGCTCGTCCGGCGACATCGGGAAATACTCGTCGAGGTTGAACGTCACGACATGCTGAAACGACAGGCCCTCTTGCTGATGCATCCGTACGAGCTCGGCGTAGACGCCCACGGGCGTGCTGCCCGTGGCGAGGCCCAAGACGCATGGCCGGCCTTCGGCGGCGCGGCCGCGAATCAGCGTGGCAATCTCCGCGGCCACGGCGCGGCTCGCTTCGCCCGCGTGGCGAAAGACGCGGCAGGGGATCTTCTCGAAGCGGTGGGAAGCGTCGGTGGTCGACATCAGGGGGCCTCGCGAAACGGTGGGGCGCACGCGCTGCGTCCTGTCGGCCGGCAGGGATTCGATCGTACTCATAGCTCTCTTGGTTCCGTGGCTGGCGCCGCCGGAGGGTGTCGCCGGCAACGCAATTCATTCTAACTCGGCTCGCACGGTCAGCGAGCGGCGGCGATGCTCTCGGCCTGCATTTGGCAAAGCTTGACGGCGTCCTCGGCCAACTGGCCGCCAAGAACGTCGCTTTCCTGATTTTTGCGCACACACTCGACCACGGTGCGCAGCTCCGCCTCGAACGCGTTCATTGGGTCGCCATCGCCCACGTCAACGGTCTGGACGGCGCCCGACTCCTCCAGCACGGTCGGCGGGCAGAGATATCGCCCTTCGCCTCCCAGCACGGCAAACTCAAAGAGCAGCGTCGCCCGCTCGAAATGAATCTCGAACCCGTGATTGAACGCCCGCCCCTGCTGATCGACAGTCCCCGAAGTTGCTTCCACGACGAAGCCCTTGTCGCGATAGTCGAAATGCGTGTGCCAGAACTCGGGGAGGCCGTTGCGTACGCGTCCCCGGCTCACCACGTCGTCAGGCATGCCGAACATCAGGCGAATGAAGTGGGCGTCGTGGACATGCAGATCGAACAACGGCCCGCCGACCTGGTCAGGCTCCCAGAAATTTCGCAGCCACGCGGGGTTGGAGATCACGCGGCGAAACACCCCGCCGCGCAGCGCCCCGTAAACTCCGCTCCGCGCAGTGTCCAGCGCCCACGCATATTCCGGCAAGAACGGCAACACATGGCCGACGTACAACCGCCGATCCGCGTCGCGGGCAGCCGCCATCATTCGCTGACACTGATCGAGCCGCAACGACATCGGCTTCTCGCAAAACACATGCTTTCCGGCCGCGAATGCCGCAACCGTTGCATCGGCGTGCAGCGACGGCGGCAACGTCACGTCGACAAGGTCCAGCTCGGGCATCGCCAGCATCTGGTCGAGCTGCGTGAACGTCGCCACGCCGGACAAATCCATCTGCTCGCCAGCCGGGCCAAAGTTCCCCTTGATATCCGTCCAATCGCCTGTGAGTCGCCGCTCGTTCACCTCGCAAATCGCGGCCACGCGCACGCCGGGCAGCTTGCGGTAAGAGAGGTAGTGAATCATCCCCATGAAGCCGATGCCGACGATGCCGACTTGGATCATGCTCATCCTCCGTCGATCGCTCAACTCCCCTAGCAACGTCGCCGGGGGCAAAACTCTGGCACGAAATCGCGGGCGATTCCTAGTCAGCGCCAGCCGTTAGGCCACCGCCATGTCCCGCTTCAGCCGCTCCAGCAGCCCGACGGCCGCAGCGATTTCGGCCTTTTGCCGCTGGGGCTCTTGCGGAATTTCCCGTTCGATCGTCAACGGCCCGTCGTACCCGATCTCCGCCAATGTTTGCAAATAGGCCGGAAAGTCGACGGCCCCATCGCCCAGCGGCACTTCCCGACCCCAGGTCTCGCCGGGGCGATCCGACCACGTGGCGTCTTTGCAGTGAATGCTCCGCACATGGCGACCCAGCGTTCGCAACGCCGGCAGCGGTTCGCCGACGCCGTACAGGATCATGTTGGCCGGATCGAAGTTGACGAACAAATTCGGCCGTTCGACATTGCTCAAGAAGCGCAGCAACACGTCGGCCGGCTCCTGCCCCGTTTCCAAGTGCAGGGCCTGGCCGTTACCGGCCAGATAGTCGCAGGCGTCGCGGGCCGTTTGCAGCACGTCGCGATAATCGGCGCTCGCCGCATCGTGCGGCACGAACCCGATATGGACTCCCACGACGCCGACGCCGAGCAGCTTCGCGAAGTCAGCGATCTCCCGCAGCTCGGCAGCTCGCTCGCGGCGCGTTTCCGGCGGCACGAGCCCGACAGTTCGAACGACCGTGGGGATATCGGCGTAACTCTCGCCGTCAAACCCAGCAAAAACGCAGGTGACGCGGATGCCCAGCTCGTCGAGTCGCCGCTGAAACTCCGCGGCCCGTTGGGGCGTGCGCGATTCGCGGTGGGGTGTGTGAAGATGGACCGTCGGTACGCCTAACTCGCGGGCCACGTCCAAGCGCACGCCCAGCCCCGCGTCGATGCTGGCGAAGACTCCGATCGGCCAATGAGTGGTCAGAGACACGACGGGCGCAGCTCGCAGGGGTGGCGGCCATCATTTCCGCCGCAAAGTGTGCGACGGGACCGCCATCATAGCCGCGCCTGGTGGCGGTCGCCAACCGCCCTGAATCAGCGCCCCGGCAACGTACGCGAAACTGTCGTTGAAAGCCGACGATTGAACTTCGCTCTACAAGACCGCCAACATCGCTTCATCCCACTCTTCGACGGTTGGGTCGCCGTCTTCGCCGCACTTGAAGTCGCGACCTACCTCCGACGGCGAGTCACCGCCCGACAACCAGCGTCGGCGAGCGTCGGAGGCGGCGACGTGGTCATCGTCCTCGCGGGCCGGCTTGGCTCGCAGCCAACGCGATCGTGCGAATGCGGCATCGAGCAATGCCTCGCCCGCGGCGACTCGCCGTGCCGTGCTCGTGCTGGCCGCTCTTGCCAGCGGCGGCGTTGCCACGATGGTCAACTGGTTGAACTCCGTGAGATTGTCGCTCACCGCGGCCGACTTCATCGTCTCGGCAGAGAGCGTCATCGCGACCGAACTGGCCGTCGATTCCGCGGCAGCCGCGATTGCCGGTTGCGTCCCGTAGTTCTCGCTCCACTCGGCGAGCCCGGACGCGGTGGCCGGTCCCCGTTGCCAGGCGAGGAAATCGGCCCCGTCCACGGCGCCGTTGCCATCGAAGTCACCCGGCCCAGAGTTGGTCTGCGTTGCAGCGGCCACTGGCGGATCGAAGTTGCCGACCAGTGGCAGGGCGCGCTCGTTCCCAAACTCGGCATACAGGTCAAAGCCAAACGGCACGGGCGTGAACGGATGATCGAGCGTCGCGATCGTTCCCGGCACATGCACGGCCGGTACGCCCGGCTCCGCGAAATCGTTTGATAGCAAGAAGTACCATTCGGCGGCCGCCTCGGGGTTTTGCGCGTTGGTCCGCGGCACCCACAGGCCGATGTCGTCGATTCCGTCGCGGTCCATATCAGCCGCCACGGGCCTGTCGAGCACTCCGGGGAAGCCCCACACCAGCGTCGCGTCGACGCCCGTCAGACCGCCGCCCGCGGCCGCCAGATCGAATGAGAACACGTTATTGTTGAACACGGCGAGATCGTCGAGCGCGTCGCCGTCGAAGTCGCCGACGATCGGGTGGCCCAGCAGATTGTTCGTGATAAACGTGTCCGCCGCGTCGATCACGAAGTTGCGATTCGAATCGAGCGCCCATCGCCCCGAGTAGTACAGGCCAATCTCGTCGCCGTTGGCCGCGTTGCCGTCAAAGTTGCCGGCCACGGGCAGGGCTCCCGCGACGTTGAAATTGCCCGGCAATCCGCCGATCGGCTGCAGCGTCAGGATCTCGCCAATCGCCGTGTTGACGACGCCATCGCTATTGAGGTCGATCAGCCAGCGAAAGCTGCCCAAGTCCTGGGCGTTTCCGTAGACCGCTAGCTGGTCGAAGCGACTGGCGGCCGGGAGGCCGTTGGGCGTCGGGATGAAGAACCTTCCGGCGAATACCAAATCGTGGACGCCAAAGCCGCCGAGCGCCACGCCCGCGGCGTCGCGGACCTGCATCGTGAACGTCAAGTCGACGTTGGATGCATCGCCGCCAGGAGCGGCGCTGGCCGGATCCCACACGAAATTGCCGTTGATGTCGACGGTGATCTGCTGGGGAATGTAGGCAGCAATCTCCGGTCGCGAGTCGACGGTGAAACGCGCCGCGAAGTCGCCGCCGGAGATGCCGTCGCCGCTGGGGAACGTCGGATTGTCCTGCGGCTCGTCGGCGTTCGTGCCGCCGTCCAGCGCGTTGCCGGCCGGATCGGTCAGCGAATCAAAAACCGTCAGCGTGTACCGGTCGTCCGGCAGCGGCTGGGCGAACGTCAATTGGACCGTTGCCGTGGCGATCTGGCCGGCGGCTACGGGGTTGTTGACGACCGTAATTGTCTGAATCGCGACCAGTCCGACGCGGTCGCCGCGCACCTGATAGTGCTCGGGCGACGCGGCCGGCAATCCCGTGACGGCGTTCAGCACGTTGAGCGCCGGATACACGTCGCCCGGTGCGCGCGGCTCAAGGCCGAAGTCCAACAGGTCGCGCATGTTGATGACGATGCTGGTGATCGGCGGCGTCAGCCCATTTTGCGTCGGCTTCGGGTCGAACAGATCAAAACTGGGGAATCCTCCGGGATGCACCGGCGTCACTGGCCCGACCCCATCCGGATCGAACACTTGCGGTCCCAGAACGTCGACTTCCTTCACGTTCAGGTCGTACACGTTGATGGCATTCGCCGTCGCGCCAAACACGCGAATGAAGTAATCCGTGTTGGCCGCCATGCTGACGTCGACCGATTCGTCGTCGTCAATCGACGCGCTGGCCACGATCAGCGTGCCATTGGCACGGTACACCTCAAGCGACAGGTCGCCGCCGCCGGGCAAGCCGGCCCGGCCGTTGGCCAGAGTGTTAATTTCTTGGAATAGCGCCTCGACGCGGAACGTGCCAATCTTGCCGGGGCGGAAGCGGAACCAGTCGGCGTCGCCGGGCACGCCGGGGAACGGCGGCGGCAGTGCGATCCCGCCCGGGTCGATGTTGCGCTGTCCGACGAACACCGGAGCGACGCCTAACGGCGTTGCCGTGGCCCGCGAATCGTTTGACTCGGAGTCGTCGTATTCGAAGACGATCAGGCGGCCCAGTTCGTCGGTCCCCGTTCCGCCGGCGGCATTGATCGGCGTCACATCGACGCGCTCGACCATGTGATAGTCGACAGGCGCAAATCCGCCCACGACGATCGATCCGCTGCGGCCGTCAGGACCCTCGTGGTGCACCACGAGATCGCCCAGCCCGTCGTCGTTCACGATCAATCGATCGCTGGCATTGGGAGAGTTGCCAATGACCTCGAACGGCAGGCTGCTCGCGGCGGCCAGGAGGTCGAAAACGTTGATCGCGACAGTGTCGTCGCCCAGGGCGCCGTCGATGATCACGCCCTCCACGTCCGGAACACTGTAAGTACGAGCGTCGCCGTTGTAGGTCACCGCCAGCGTGGCTGCAGCCGTTTGGTTGGCCGTGATGACGTCGGCAAGCGCGCGGCCGATGATGTAGATTTGGTCGACGCCGTCGCCGCCGCCGAGGGTATCGTTGCCGGCGCTGGCGACCAAGACGTCGTCGTCGGCCCCACCGTCGAGCACGTCCACGCCGGCGCCGCCGAGCAGCGTATCATCGCCTTCGTTGCCGTTGAGCAAGAGCGGCGTCGAAACGGCGACCTTGCTGCCGTCGATTGTGTCGTTGCCGGCCTCGCCCAAGACCTCAACCGAACTGAAAAACCCCGGGGCGGCGGCGGGCAGGGCGAGAATGCGTACATGATCGTCGCCGTCGTCGCCTAGCACGCGAATCTGCGTCAGGTCCGTTGGCAGCATTCCGTTGTTAAGGACAGCAGCGTCATTGCCGTTCTCGGCGTCGATTGCCACGATCTGCTTGGCCGTGAAGTGGACCGGCTCAAACAAGTCGATTGTGATTCGGCCCCACGTGGCGCCAAAGAGATCGCTTTGGTCATAGGTGATCTGATTGGCGCCATTGAGATAACTGCTTATCGCCGCGCCGTCGACGTTGAAGTTCACGACCGGCACATTGGTGATGATTGGTTCCAATTGCTCGAAAAAGACCGTCTGCGTGTCCACGCCGTCGACAATTTCTTCGATACCCGAGCCAGGAGTGGCGCCAACTCGCACAAGCTCGCTGACCCGCCGCGGGCCGTCCGTTTGGTCGAGTTCGAGCGTATCACGGCCGGTTCCACCGTTGTAGCGAATGCCCATGTCGACCGTGATCAGTCCGTTGGTGCTGTCGACGATTAACGTGTCGTTGCCGCCCAGTCCGTTGACATTGATTTGTTGGATCGTGTCGAGTGTGATCGGACTCTCCGTCGCTTCGACGCCGTTGACGAAGAATCGCAACAGCGTCGGATTCATTTCATCGCGGATGAGCAGGAACACGTCGTCCTGATTGGGAAAATCTTCGTCGCCGTCGATTTGGAGGACGCCTTTGTCGAAGATCGCGTCCGTCACATCCTCGACGATCCAGGCGCCGCGTCCCAGCGTGCCAACGACCAGGAGGTCGTCGCTGGCGTCGTAGTCGAGATCCCACGCTGGCGCATTGGGCAGGCCGGCGCCAAATTCCGACCACATCTCCAGGGCGTTTGTCAGCATGCGATGCACGCCCGAACCGCCGCCGACCAGAATGGCGTCGAGCACGCCGTTGGTGACAATCTCGATCGATCGGAGCAACCCATCCACCAGGTCGCCGGTAATATCGTCCCAGGCGCCGCCGCCGTTGGTCGTCTGGTAGACTCGGGCGCCGTCGGTGGCGTAGGCAGTCATCCAATTGAGCGGGTGCATCTTGACGGCCTGAATGTTGGCCGCACCGGCGAGCGCCGCCGTCGCCGCCAACGCCCCGCCAGCGATCGTCCGCAAAAACACCTGGCTGCCGGACCCGACGTACAGCACGTCAGGATTCGCCACGCCGTTCAGCATGCCGCCGTAGTCGACCGGGCTGCCGTCGCGATCGCCCGAGCCGGCGGAATTGACTGGGATGCCGACGCCGATCTCGGTGATGTTATCGCCGCGGTCGAGCGACTCATAGGTCGAATTATTGCCGCCGATGATCAGTCGATTGGCCGCGACGTTGTTGGCAACCACCGGGGTGACGAAGTCGAAGCCCGGCGCGTTGCCGCCGGCCAACACGTTGAGCGTCGGCGTCACGGTGGCGCCCACCTGGGTATTCGTGTTGTCGAACACGCGCCGGCGGAACGTGCCGAGATTCTGCGTACTGGTGTACCGAACCGACTGCCCGCCGCCGATCAGGGCGTCGACGGCCACGTCGCCGCCGTCGGCGACCGACACGCTGTCCCAAATGAACGATCCGGTGGAAATCTGCTCCGGCGTACCGATGTCCTGCGTGCCGCCGAAGATGATGTTAGCAATCGGATCGTAAGCGATGTCGTGGAACTCCGTGTTGTTCAGATCGCCGATGAGCGAAGACCAACCGCCGGTGTTATCCGTGGGACTGGTGAGCCGATAGATGCCGCCGTCGTCGGTCTCAATAAGATCGCCGTTGGCGTCGAACACCATTTCGCGAGAATCGGCGTGCGGGGCCGATTGGGTCGCCGTGCCGCCCCCGGCAAATCCCAGATTTTGGTTGTCCGTCATGTGCTCCCACTGTGGGGAGAACTCGTTCGTCGGGTCGCCCGCCGCCACAGGCGCTATCGACGCATCGCCGCGGAACAGCCGCCCGCTGGAGGTCTGGGCCCCAATGGCGTTGTTGGGAGTCGCGTCCTGCCGGTCGCCGCCGATGTAGACGATGTCGTCGTTGTTCGGGTCGACAAGGATCGAAAAGTGCGTGCCGCCTTGGCCGCCGGGCGACGGGTTGGGGTTGAGGTCGACCAACAACTGCCACACGCCGCCGCCGCCATATACGCCGTTCCCTGCAGAACCGATCAGCGTAAATCCGTCGGCCGTTGTCAGCGGTCCCCCGGCGTCGGGATCGGTCAGCGTGATTTGCCATTCGCCGTTGGCGGCGGTATTTCCCGTGGCCCCGGTAATCCGCACGCGCTGGTTGTTGCTCATGCCGTGCGAAGCCGACGTGATGACAATCGGCGTGGTGTTCGAAGCATTGGTCACTGCCACGGCCGATTCGAGCGACACGGGCAGGTCCATCTGAATCCATGAATCGCCCTGCGTGTCGCTGTAGCCAATGTAGTTGGCGCGGCCACTTTGCACCGAAGTGGCGTAGATGCGGCCGGACTGCGGCGAAACAGCCATTTCGGCGTTGTTGTTGCCGGCCGCCTGGATGGCGGCCTGCAACCCCGCCGGGTCGTTCTGCGAAACGTTGGTCCAATCGACGCCGTCGTTGTTGGAACGAAACACGCCCACGCCGGCGATCGACGCATACAATCGCGAGGTATTCGTGGGATCGACGACGAGGTCGAACGCCGCGCCAAGCGCCAGGCCGTTGGAGCCCGAGATGAGATCGAACGACGTCCCGCCGTCGTCGCTGCGATAGACGCCGGCGCCCACTCCGCCGCCGAACGCGTTTGCCGCGACCACAATGATATTTCCGCGCGCGTAGAGTCCGGAAATGTTGCGCCCCGACAGATCAGCCGTTCCGAGCGGCGACCAGGTCGTTCCGCCGTTGGTTGTTTTGAGAAGTCCCGTGAGCGGTCCTCCAAAGCCCGCCCAAGAGCTGAAATGCCCGATGCCCGCGATGATCGTTTGATTGGTGGCGTCTGCGTCGTCAAACTCCATGGCCCCGATGGAAAGTGACGGAAATTGATCGGTGAGTGGTTCCCAATCGGGTTCGGCTGCGGCCGTGGCGTTCGTCGTGCGCCAGATGCCGCCGTTGGTCGTGCCAATGTACAGAATGTCGGCGTCATTCGGATCGGCCAGCACCGTGTGAACGGCGCCGCTCACCGGATCGTCGCCCAGCGGCGTGGCCGCAGGCACGTTGCGGATCTGGCCATCCAGAACTGGGCCGGGGCCTTGTGCGACCCACGACGGCAGCCCCGACAAAGTCACTGTCAACAGACGGCGATCTTCGAGGGCCTCCATGCAGAGTCGTCGACCGCCTCGTTGAAAGTCGAGCACGCGATCGACCGATCGACCTCGGGAGAACGCCGCGGCCAAACGAGGAAAGCGCGCAGAACGATGGCGCGAACGCATTTGCGAACGGCGGAACATGGTGAAACCTCAGGGTCGGTCAATCGTGAGCGAAACGACGCGGCAAATGGGCGCCGCTCGTCTCTGTTCCTGGGCATCGCGACAGTCCGTCGCAAGAATTCCGGCAAGCGAGCCGCCCAACCCGCCTCACTCCGTGCCCACGCGCTTCCAAGAGTTGCGCGTGCTGGTTCCGCAATGCGCCTTGATCGTAACAACGACAAAATGGGCAAGCAATGCGTTTCCCGGCAATTTCTCCGGATGAGAAAAGAATACCGACAAGCGGGGCTTTGCCCAAAAACTAGCAAGCGATCACAACCACTTGCGGTTGCAATGTCCGATAGCTTGCTGATCTAGCCGCTTGACACGACTTTTTGGGCAAAGCCGACAAGCGGCGATTGCCGGGCGACTTTCAGGGTCGCCGCTCGGCGTTTTCCGCGGTACGCCGACCGCAGTTCGAGGCTTAGAACCGCACTTCAATGCGGGAAACCAGCCCGTCGAACGACAGCGTGTCGCCTACGTCGACATAGTTCGTGGCCTGCACGGCGTCGACGAATTCTGGCGTGGTGATCACGTCGTACCAAAACTGCGCCATGTATCCTGTGGCGAACCGCCAGGTCCCGGATTGGCTCGTCCACGCCAGGCCCAGTTCGAAGTCGAGGATCGTCACAAACCGGTCGTCCTTCCATAACACATTGGCCAGCAGCACGTCGGTGGTTTCGTTCGTCATCTCGTAGAACGTGGTGAACTGTCCCACGACGGGCGAGACCCCGGCGTTGCCGTAGAACGAGAAACCCCGGTTGCCGAACGAGCGCTCGCCGTCCAGTCCGAACAGTGCGCCGCCGCCGTCGAAGTCGGAGGTGGTTTGCGTGTTGAGAACGCCGGCCTGCGCGCCGCCGAACACGCCGGTTTGGAAGAACTCCTGCTCCAGGTGAGCGTAGCGGGCGCCCACGCTGTAGTTGAGCCAACCGCGGCTATCGCCCCAAAGCAGCCGACGGTACTCAAAGTCCGCTATTTGGAAATCAATCTCGTAAGTCGCCTCCACCGGTCCCGCCGAGGAAACGATCCCGATGCCCGGATGGTGCACCAGCGAGCCAATCGCACCGCCGCCGCCGGGCACGATGGGCGCTTCGAGGAAACTCGACGAATCGCTCTCGAAAAACGTGTACGCCAGCGCGAGGCTGGAGCAAGGCGTCAGCCCGATCACTCCGCCGAGTCGGAAGCCCGGCTCGTAGTGCGGGTCGGTCATGCCGACGACGCCAAATGGAACTGTACCGGCGCCACCCGTGCCGTTCTGCTGTTGGGCGTGGGCCATATCGGCCCCGGTGGGGTGCAGGAACAAGAAATCGGCCCATAGGCTCGTGCAGTGGCCGTATCCGCAGCAGCACCCGTCGCCGCATGCGACCGTGCCGCAATCGCATCGGTCGGTGCATGCCGCAAAGCCGCAGTCGGCATCGGCCCGCGCCTCGCGAGTGCTCCCGCAAGAAGTCAGAACTCCCCATGCGAAAGCGATGGCCAAGTGGCGCCGCCGAGCCCTGATCGCCGCGTTCATTGGTAACCCCAGTGACGTGAACCGTCCAAGTCGGACTCCACGACCGCGGCGGCCCGCCCGTCGCCGGTGTTCGTCCTATCCGTTGGAATCGGTCTGTAGGGGTCGTGCTTGGCACGCCAATTCCGCTGCTAGCAACGAGAATCCGCATTGCTCCGCGCCACGAATGGGGGGTGGTGACGATTGCGCCGATCGCACGGCCGAGGCCGCGTCCTGGAGCCGCGGCGTCGCACGTGACGATAGGTACAACCGTTGCCGTCCGACCCGTTCTCGGCCACGTTTGGGACCCGCCGTCATGGATCGCACTCGCCTGCACCTCACCCTAACCGTGCTCCTTGGTCTGGCGGCCGCGGGATGCCGCGTCGTCAGCGCGCCGTCGGCGGCCGTCGTGCCAAGCGTGATCGCGGCGAGCGCGCCCCAACCGTCGTGGCTGGAGTCGGCGACGTTGGTCTATTTGCCGACGTCGCCTTCGAGCTCATCGTCATCGCCCGCCGGCAGCGTCGCGCCAGCCTCGTTCTCAGCAGACACGACGGCGGCAATAGCGACGGTCGCGCCGCACACGGGACTGGTTCGCGTGTTGGCCGTGCGCTACCCGCATCCAGACGGGCGCCGCGACGTGGCTCGCGCCGAGCTGGTAGTCGCCGACCCCGCGGCCGAGGCCCGCGCCAAGTCGTCATGGCGGAGCCGCTTGGCCGGCACGATGACTAGCGTGCTGCCCGGCGTGGCGTGGGGGCCGGGCATCCAGCAGGCCGTCGGCCTGGACGTGCCCGTTAGTGAATTGCAGGCAATTATCGCCGCAACCCAACCACCGGCGCCCGTCGAGTCGGCGCCCGGAACTGCTGCGCCCGTTACCCGGCTGGAGGTCAACGGCAAGCGTGTCGCCGTCGCTTCATTGACTCCTCCCCAGCTCACAGCGCTCGTCGAACGCGTCGCTCGCGACGGCCGCGCCATTACGTACCGCGGTAGCGCAAGCGATTTGCTAACGGCCGGCAGTTTCTAGCCTCCGACTTCCAGCGGTTCGAGATCCTCGGACACCGAGAACATTAGCTCGCTCAACCCCGCGTCCGCGCCGGCGTCGATCACCATCACGAATGTCCCGTGACTCGCCTCGGGCGATCCGACGACGAGCATGCCGCTCAACAACTCGTCGTCCTCGTGGGCCGCGCGAAGCCGCGTGCGCAGGTCCTGAGCGCCGAACACCTGCTCGTCCTCGAGCCACACGGTGTCATCTTCGTAAATTGTGACCGTGATGTAGTTCGGGTCGTTGGCAAAATCGGCCGTCGTCGTGGTGGAACTCGCCTGCGACTTCGGCGCCGGCAGGCCGATCACGCTTTCGATGGCCTGGATTGACATGACCATGAAGAAGATCAGCAGAAAGAAGACGATGTCGACCATCGCCGTCATGTCGATCAAGTCTTCATTGTGCCGGGAGACCGGCTTCATGAGCAGCAGCGCGTGCTCGCTGTGAGGCGTGGAGCCAGCTTCGGACCCCGCCGCGGCTTCGTCGGCGATCGTCATCTGCGAATCCGACGCCGCCGGCACGATGACGGTCGTCGAGCAGCGCGGGCAGACCGACGACCTGCCCGCTCGCGCCTCATCGGCCTTGAGCCGTTTGCCGCACTGGGGGCAATGGAAGCGGATGATCATGGCTCCGCGTCCTTCTCGGTGACGGCGACGTGCAGCTTGACGCCTTCAGCCACTGCGGCGGCTGAGGCGACGCGAAACAGCTCGCCAAGCCGCACTTTCTTTTCCGCCTTGATGAGCACGGCTTTCTTGCCGCCTGCCACGCCGCGATCAACGGCGGCGCCAATTTCGTCGTCTTGCGAATCGCCTTCGGGAAGTTGCCGCAACTGATCGCCCACGCCCGTCGATACGGTCACGCTCTTCCCGTCGAGGCTGCCTAGCACGGTGAAGATCACTGCTTCGTCGCCGTCGAGCGGCTGGACGTGCGCCGCCTGCGGCAGGTTAATCTCCGCGAGCGCCATGGTGATGAACGTCACCATGAAATAGATGTTCATCATGAACACCAAGTCGACCATCGCCGTAATGTCGAACTCCGGCGGTTCGCGATGGGGCTGGCGGCCCAACAGCGCATCCGATTCCAGCGGTCCCAGGGCAAAGCTACCGCCTTGCATGGCTCACTCTCCGCGCCCGACCGGTTGCTTCAGCAGTTCGAGCACGCGGACCAGCCCGGCGCCCAGCGAATCCTGGAACGCCCGAATTCGCGCATTCAGCGCCGCGAGCATATAGTTGAATGGAATCGCCGTCATGAGACCCATCGCCGTGCAGATGAGCGCGATGCTGATCTCGTGGGCGATCTCGAACGGCTGCACCTTTTCCCCGGTGCCGATGCGGCCAAACGCGGCGAGCATACCCAACACCGTGCCGAAGAGGCCCAACAGCGGTCCGCTCTTGATGACCGTGGCGATCCAGTTGGCGCGATACTCCAGGTCGCCGATCACGTCGCGCTGGACCACCTCGCTCACAACGTGCCGCAGTTGGTCAGGGCCGAGGTCGCGATTGACGACGGCAAGGTGAACAAGTTGTGGCAGCGCGCGGGCGTCGTCCTGGCAAAGGTCCTCAACGGGCTTGTACCGACCATCGCGGAGCGGCTGGGAAATCTCATCGAGGAATTCAGCCTGCTCCTCGTGCGAGTCGAAGCTGAGCTCCTTCACGCGACGAAAACCGATGACGATGTGGTAGAGACCCCAAAAGAAGTTGACGGCCAAGAACAAGTAGCAGGCGTCGCCCGCCGTCTTGGCCAGGTCGTTGATTCCCATCGGCGTTTTCCTCTTTTTTCGCTGCTCGCAACGATGTGGACCGCGTGCGAACGTCTGTTCCCGAAAGCTAGATTAACCGCCGTCCAGGGTGGGGGGCAAGCGTTTGCCAGCGGCAGGACCGTGCTTCGCGGCGACGACGGCGTCCTTGGCCAGCGGAGGCTGGAACCAAGGCCATCAAGTCGCACAGGTCGCTCAAGAGGCCGAGGTTCTTTTCTTGCGCGCCTCGTAGTTGCCTCATCAAGTAAAACACGTTCTTGCGGCCATAAGTTGGTTGTTTTGTCCGAGGCGAGGCCGGGTCGCAGCGGCAAATTCCGACGTTTGCCAGACACTGGGTGTGACAATACACGGTCGACTTTTGACCATTCTTGTCACTGAAGTTTTATCCGAGGCGCGCTCGCTCGCCTCTGGGGGAGGAGCGGTGTGCGCAACGGGAGTCTTCACGCGAAGCCTTTGAGCTTGCGCGGAAATGCTATGCGGGGGTGTTGCCAAGGAGCTCCGAGCATCGGGGCGAAGAGCCTCGAGCAAAGGCGGAGGAAGGGCCCTTCTCGGGCCTCTTTGCTCGACGCTCTCAGCGCTTCCCTATTGGCTTTGCCCAAAAAGTCGAGTCAAGCGGCTAGATCAGCAAGCTATTGGACATTGCAACGCAAGTGGTTGTGCTCGCTTGCTCGTTTTTGGGCGACGCCCTTCCGCTATTGGACACATGTACCCTATCCCAGGGCGCGGCCAAATTCTAGAAGAACATGGAAAAAATCTTGCGGGGGCGGCGCGTTCGATTCCCCTCACGCCGATCAGCGT
Source organism: Lacipirellulaceae bacterium (assembly GCA_044867485.1). Lineage (GTDB taxonomy): Bacteria > Planctomycetota > Planctomycetia > Pirellulales > Lacipirellulaceae > Lacipirellula. Next base: position 23,221 of record JBIOVA010000121.1, read on the forward strand.
CAATGCGCTCCAAAGAGCGTCACCAGACGAACGTCACAGCCGCGCTGGCGGCGAAGAGCAGCGCCGAGACGCCGATGAGGGCTCGCTGGGAAGCTCGCACGAAAACCATGCGTCGTGAGATCTCCCGTCCCGTAGTTTCACCACGACAACCATGACGTCGCTCAGCGATTCTCGTACTCGTCGTGGCGGCGCCACCAAAGGCCCGTCTCGTTGCGCCCCTTAGGGGCGCGGTCGAGCCACTGGTACATGCCCCAGAGGCCGTCCAGTCCGCGCGCGTAGGTGGAATAGGCATGATACACGATGCCGTCCTCGAGCACGAACGCGCTCATGCCCGGCCTCTCGCGCGTGTACGTGGCCACGTCGGTTCCGCACATGGCAGCGCCCTGAGCAGGCCCGTCAGGCGTGGTGCGCGAGGGTATCTCGGACCCCTCGCCACCGCGTACCTGCAACGCCGCCTCGCGCTGGTAGTTGTATTCGACGCCCCCCTCGCGCTGTTGCTCTTGGGTGAACCAGACGTTGAAGTCGAAGTTGAAGTCGCCGCCGAGCGAGGACGCCCAGGGGTACGTCCACCGCATCCGCCGCTTGTACGCCTGCAGCTTCGCGAGGGCGGCGCGCGACACCGCCCAAAGCATGACGTCGTGGTTCGCCAGGTGGACGGCGATGCCGTTGAACCCGTCTGCGATCGCCGAGCAGGACGGACACCCCGCCGCGTAGTCGGGCCCGAACATAAAGTGGTAGACGAGGAGCTGCGAGCGCCCTCGGAAGAGGTCTGCCAGCGCGGCGCTCCCCTCGTCAGTCTCGAATCGGTACTCCTTGTCGACCCGCACCCACGGCAGCTCCTGACGTCGCCGCGCCAGCTCGTCGCTGCGGCGCGTTAGCTCCTTCTCCGCCTCGAGCAGCTCGAGCCGCGCTGCGAGCCACTCCTCACGTGTTCCGGTCACGTGCTTCGTCATCGCTTTTCTCTCCTTCCTTCGGGCGTCCTTCAGAGGATAGGCAACATGAACGCCCTCCGTCGTTGGTCACGCCACTCGTGGCCCCCATCCCCGTGACATACATAACCCCCAGACTCGGACGCTGTCCGCCCTAGGAGCCATAGGCACTGCAGCCGTATTTCATGGCCGCCTCTTATTTCTTGATGGCGAAGTCCGCCTCGTCAAAGATCTGCCGGATCTCAATCACGTCGCCTTCGTCGGCGGGGCATCGCTGCGCCCATTTTACGAGCTCATCTTTTGAGTTGGCCTCCACCATCCAATAACCGCCCAGCACTTCTTTCGCCTCGATGAACGGCCCATCGGTCACCGTCGGCTTCCCTTTGCCGAACGAAACACGCGCGCCGGCGTTGAGCGGATGAAGGCCGTTCAGCGAAAGGATTTTGACGGCTTGGCCCAACTCCTCATTGAAGCGGGTCATCTCTTCAATTTTCTTTGGGTCGGGCACAAAGCCGGGGTCCAACTTCTTATTGCCTCGGTAGACATCGGGGATCATCAGCATCATGAATTGCATAGGTCTTCTCCTTGGTTCTTATTTTGGGGTTCTAATTTTGGTCCTGCACTCTTAGTCGCTTGGCGGCCCCCAAATTCGACGCACATCAAAAATATTGTTTTTCGAGCTCCTGGAGCGACATACTGAGTTTCCAGGAACTTCAGGCGGCAGGTTTTAGTCGCTCGGGCGCCACTGCTGGCTTCCCTCGCAGTGCAATAGGCCCACGGCCCGGCTTGCTTCCTAAGAGCGATCGGCCCACGCAAACGGCGTTCCATCATCCAGCCCAGCGGCTGTGTTGAGTGTCAAGAGTTTTGGGATTGACGCTGAGGTGGGAGTAAAGGGGTGGGCTATCGCTCGTCGAACAAGCCGGGAAACGCGTTCTCCGCAGCGGCGCTCGAGAGTACGCGTGCGAAGTCCTCGGCAAGCTCCTTGGCGAGTTGGTCGAAGGCGACAGCGTGGTCGCGTGCGGCTGCCGCGGAGCCGTCGACAGGAAGGGGCAGGCGACGTCGCCAGGCGAGCGACTGGGCCAGGCGCGGTCGCAAGGCATCGTACCAATCCAGCGCCGATCGTGACATGACGCCGACGGCCAACGAGATCGCGACCTCGCTGGCGTGCGTGCAATCGGCGCGGTGCCAATAGCCGCAGGGGATGTAGAGGAAGTCCCCGGCCTTGAGCTGCACTTCGAGCAGCGGCATGATCTCGCGCTCGTAGTGCATATCCGTCGGAAGAGTCTCCTCTAGGGGCCAGGGATGGACGGTGTTCTTGCGAAGCTGGTAGCGCTTCTCGCCCGCGGTTTGCAGAATGAAGACGTCTTCGGCGTCGTAATGCCAGGAGAACCCATGCTGCCCGGGCGGCGTGACGTACATGTGCACGTCGACTGGCGCGCGAAATGCACCAGCAAACTCCGCGGCGAGCGCCGCGATGCCAGCATGGCAACGTTCGGCATGGCGGACTAGGAGCGTGGCGCCCCGGCCGCAGAGGTCGTGGGCCGCTTCGATCGTCGCTGGCGGCGGTTCGTCCCGGCGACGGCCCTGGCCGACGATCAGGACGTCGGCGTCGCCGTGGGCGAGGATTGCCGCGAGAGCATCCCACGAGCCCAAGGGCTGAACTGCGAATGTCGTACCCGCCCGTGCAGTGGGCAGCCGGTGGAGGTATTCGGCGATGAACCGAGAGAGCGACAAGTCGCCAAAGAGTCCTTGCAGATTCATGGTCGCTCCGGAGGTTTGAGCCACTGCACCCCGGAACTCCGCCGTGGAGGCTCATGCGGCCGCGCCTTCAACGATCACAGTTTTGGGTCGTGGGTCAAGTTGTTCGCGATGCCAATGCTGTTGGGGAACGGCGAACCGCAACGGAGTAACAAACCCATGACGACGCGCGAATCGGCCGCCGAGTACCTTCCCAGCCGCATGAATCTGACGGCATTGAGGCGAGCGGCGGAGAAATGCCAAGGCTGCGAGCTTTACGAGGACGCCACGCAGACGGTGTTCGGCGCGGGCCCGCGACGGGCGCGGGTCGTATTGATCGGGGAAATGCCAGGCGACCAAGAAGATCGCCAGGGGGCGCCGTTCGTCGGCCCCGCGGGCCGGTTGTTGGATGAGGCGCTCGAAGCAGCCGGCTTGCCGCGCCGTGAAGTCTACCTGACGAACGCGGTAAAACACTTTCGTTGGACGCCGCGCGGAAAACGGCGGATGCACAAAACTCCCGGCGCACGGCACGTCGAAGCCTGCAAGCCGTGGCTGCAGGCGGAGATTCAGGTCGTGAAACCCGAGGCGCTCGTCTGCTTGGGCGCTACGGCGGCACAAGCGGTGCTGGGGCGCACCTTTCGGGTGACTCGCCAACGCGGCGAGTTTCTGGACACAGAATATGACGTGCCGGCGCTCGCGACGCATCATCCGGCCGGCGTGTTGCGAGCGCCGAGCGATGACGATCGCACCAGGAAACGCGAAGAACTCATCGCCGACCTCAGGTGCGTCGTGGCCCGTCTCGCTCGCAAGAAACAAAAATAGGGCTCAGCGATTCTCAAGGCAACGTGGCTGCGCGGCGACCAGGCGCTAGGCCGCGAAGGACCACATAAAACGCCGGCGTGAGAAACAGACCGAAGATCGTGACGCCGAGCATGCCGCTGAACACGGCCGTGCCAAGGGCTTGCCGCATCTCGGCGCCGGGGCCCACGGCCCGGGCCAGCGGCAACACCCCCAGGATGAACGCGAACGACGTCATCAGGATCGGCCGCAGGCGCAGCCGGCTGGACTCGATTGCCGCCTCGAATCGCGAGCGGCCTTCGTCCTCCAATTGCTTGGCGAACTCGACGATGAGCACGGCGTTCTTGGCCGCCAGGCCGACGAGCACCACCAGGCCGATTTGCGTGATCAAGTTGTTGTCCATGCCGCGCCAGCCGACGCTGGCCAGGGCGAACGGGATGCAGATCGGGGCAATCAGGATGATCGCCAGCGGCAGGATCCAACTTTCGTACTCCGCGGCGTGAACCAGGAACACAAACAGCACGCAGAGCGGGAAGATGTAGATCGCCGTGTTGCCAGCGAGTTTCTCTTGATAGGCCAGATCGGTCCACGCGACGGTCATCCCGGGCGGGAGCACGTCGGCAGCGATGCGCTCGATGGCGGCCATCGCCTGGCCCGAGCTGTAGCCTGGCGCCGCGTCGCCTTGCACTTCCGCGGCGGGGTACATATTGTAGCGCACCACGCGATCGGGCCCCGTGCGCCACTCGACGTCGAGCACTGAGGCTAGCGGCACCATCTGGCCGGTGCGGCTGCGAGTCTTCAACAGGCGGATGTCGTCGGCCTGGGCGCGGAAGTCGCCCTCGGCCTGGGCTCGCACTTGGAACGTGCGACCGAAGGCGTTGAAGTCGTTGACGTAGGACGAGCCGAGGTTCACTTGCAGCGCCTCGAACACGCCGGACAGCGGCACGTCGAGCATATTGGCTTTGACGCGATCGACGTCGGCGAAGAGCTGCGGCGTGGAGGCGCGGAAGGTGGAAAATGTGTTCGCAAGTTCCGACGTCTGATAGGTGCGGGCCACCAATTCGTCCGCGGCCTGCTGGAGGGCAACGGAGCCGCGGGCGGCGCGGTCCTGGATGACGAACTTGAACCCGCCCGAAGTGCCGAGGCCCTGCACCGGCGGCGGGGGGATGACGAAGATGTCGGCGTCGGGGATGGTGCGCAACTTCTCCTGGAGTTGGCCCAGCAGCACGCCTGCGGTGAGGCCGCTTTCGAGGCGTTCTTCGATGGGAGCCGGGCCGACGAAGATGGCGCCGGCATTGGGGCTGTTGGCGCGCGTGGCGCCGGAGAAGCCAGCGAACCCAACGGCGAACCGCACGCCCGGCGTGTCGAGGATCATCTTTGTCGCCTCACGGACGACGGCGTCGGTGCGCTCCAGCGACGCTCCGTCGGGCAATTGCACCACGGTGATCAGGTAGCCCTTGTCTTGCGCGGGGATGAAGCCGGAGGGAACGGTTTTGAACTCGTAGTAAGTGACGCCGATCAGGGCGCCGAACACGATCAGCGTGACGAAGGCCCGACGAACCACCCAGCCCACGCTGCCAGCGTAGCGGCGACTGGCGACGTCGAACCCGCGGTTGAACAGCCGAAAGAACCAGCCCAGCGAGCGGTCCCACAGGCGGCCGAACCAATCCTGCTCGCCGTGCGGCTTGAGCAGCAGCGCGGCCAATGCCGGCGTGAGCGTGAGCGACACGAATGCGGAGATCATCGTCGAGACGGCGATCGTGAGGGCGAACTGCCGAAAGAACTGCCCGGAAATGCCGGCGATGAACGCCGTGGGAACAAACACGGCCGACAGGCCGAACGCGATGGCAATCACGGCGCCGGTCACTTCCTCCATCGCCTGATGGGCGGCGGCCCGCGGCGTGAGGCCGGCGGCGATGTGGCGTTCGACGTTCTCGACGACCACGATCGCATCATCGACCACAATGCCGATTGCCAGCACAAGTCCGAACAGCGACAACATGTTGAGCGAAAAGCCAAAGACCGCCATTGCCGCGAACGTGCCGACGAGCGAGATGGGGATCGCAAGCAGCGGGATGACGCTCGCCCGCCAGGTTTGCAGGAATGCCAGCACGACGATCACCACCAGGACGATGGCTTCGTAGAGCGTGTGGATGACCGAGTTGATCGACTCCTCGACGAAGACCGTGGGGTTGTAAACGATGCGGTACTCGAGCCCTTCGGGGAAGTTCTCCGAGAGCTCGCGCATGACCGCTTGCACGCCTTCGCTCGTGGCAAGGGCATTCGAGCCGGGACGCTGCGCGATCGCGAGCGCAACGGCAGGCTCGTTGTTCAAGTAGCTGTTGACCGCGTAGTCGCGCGCGGCCATCTCGATGCGGGCGACGTCGCCGACGCGAACAATGCGGCCTTCGTCGCCCGTTTTGACGATCACTTGCTCGAACTGGTCGGGCTCCAACAGCCGGCCCAGCGTGTTGACGGTGAGCTGATAATCCTGCCCCGTAGGGACGGGCGGCTGGCCGATCACGCCTGAGGCGACCTGGATGTTCTGCTCGCGGAGCGCGGCGAGCACGTCGCCCGGCGTGAGTCCGAGGTGCGCGAGCCGCTCAGGGTCGAGCCACACGCGCATGCTGTACTCGCGGAGGCCAAAGGCGTTCACGTCGCCGACGCCGTCGACGCGGGCGACCGCGTCGCGCACTTGGATGAGCGCGTAGTTGCCAATGTAGAGCTGGTCGAAGCGATTGTCGGGCGAGATGAGGTGGACGACCATCAATAGGTCCGGCGAGCTCTTGAGCGTCGTGACGCCGAGGCGGCGGACTTCTTCGGGCAGCCGAGGCTCGGCAATCGCCACGCGGTTCTGCACGAGGACCTGCGCCTTGTCGAGATCCGTGCCGAGGCGGAACGTGACCGTGAGCGACATGGCGCCGTCGTTCGTGCTCTGCGAGGACATGTAGAGCATGTCTTCGACGCCGTTGACCTCCTGCTCGATGGGCGTGGCGACCGTCGCGGCAATCACCTCGGGCGACGCGCCGGGGTAGCTGGCGCGGACGACGATCGTGGGCGGCACCACATCCGGGTATTGCGCCGCAGGGAGCGAGACGTACGCCACGGCGCCGAGGATCATGATCACGATCGACAGTACGCCGGCGAAGATCGGACGGTCGATGAAGAAATGGGCAAGGCGCATGGCGGCACGCTTGGAGCGGTAGTGGGGCGTTAACCGCGATGCCGCGCATCGCGGGAGGCGGGCTCGGGAGGCGGGGCCGCGCGCCGTAGTTACGGCGCTGCGGCGGTCGAGGCGGGGATCTTGGACGCGCGGGCTGTTCGGATCGACGGGATTTGCAGCGCGGGCGGCGCCGGCGGCAGGTAACTCACATCGCGGGAAATCCATTCGGACTCCGGCACGGGTTCGTAGTGATCGGGCAGTCCGTCGTCGGTCCTGACGGCGAGCGTCTCGACGGTGGGCTTGGCTTTCAAGCCGGGGCGCACGCGCTGCAGGCCGCGGACGATGATCTGCTCGTCGCCTTTCAAGCCGTGGCTCACAATTCGCAGGCCGCTGGACACGCCGCCGATTTCGACCTGCTGGCGGCGGATCGTGCCGTCCTGCGCGACCACGAACACGAACTTTTGCGACTGGTCGCTGATGATTGCCAGGTCGGGGATCAGCACCGCGTCGTATTCGCCGCTGCCCGGCAGTCGCACGCGAGCGAACAGGCCCGGCGTGAGCATGAAATCGGGGTTCCGCAGGATGGCCCGGCCGCGCATCGTGCCGGTGTTAGGGTCCATGCGGTTGTCGACGAAGTCCATGTGGCCGCGGTGCGGGAAGTTCGCTTCGTCGGCGAGGGCGAGATACACGGGGTTCTTGGCGTCGCGGGAGCTGGCCCGTGTGCCTTCGGCGGCCAGCCGCTGGTATTTGAGGAACGCGGCCTCATCGGCGTCGAACGTCACATGGATCGGATCGAGTGACACGATCGTTGTGAGCAGCGTCGAGTCGGCGGCGCCGCCGCTGATGAGGTTGCCCTCGGTGACGGCGCGGTTGCTCACGCGGCCGCTCACCGGCGCCTTCACTTGCGTGTAGTTGAGCTGGATGTTCGCCGAGTCGAGGGACGCCTCGGCGGCTCCTACGGCCGCGACGGCGACTTCAATGGCCGCCCGCGTGGTGACGATGTTGGCGTCGGCTGACTCGGCCAGCGCCTGGGCCTGGGCGAGGGCCGACTCGCGAATGTCGTAGTCCTCTTTGGTGATCGTATTGCCGCCTACGAGCTGTCGGGCCCGGTGGAACCGCTGCGATTCAAGGGCGAGCCGGGCGTCAGCCTCCTTTTTCTCAGCCTGACTGCGGGCGAGCTCGGACTCGGCCTGGCCGAGCTGAGCGCGGGTTTCGCGAACTGCGGCTTCCTCGCGGCGCACGGCCGAGGCGTAAGGCCGCGGATCAATGACGCATAGCAGGTCGCCCTGGCGAACAATCTGGCCCTCGACGAAGTGGATTTCCTGCAGGTATCCGCCCACGCGGGCGCGGACTTCGACAAACTCGGTTGGCTCGAGCCGGCCGGTGTACTCGTCCCACTCGACGATGCGCTTGGTGATCGGCTGGGCGACGACGACTTCCGCGGTCGGCGGGGCGGCGGGCGGAGCCGCCGCGGGTTGTCGACGAATCATGGCGAACGGGACAACGGCCACCGCACCAAGCAGCGCAGCGGCTCCAACAATGCGGATAGGTCGGTGCGAACTCATGGCAGGTGGGACTGTGCTAGAGGAAGATCTGGCGGGAAGGACTGCTTGATTCGGCGCGGCCAGCAGTCTCGACCAAGCCTGGTCGAGGCCGCGCTGACGCACCGTGTATGACATTCAACGGGAACCGCCGGAGATGAACAGCGTTTCGCCGGTGATCCATGCTGCATCGTCCGAGGCGAGAAACGCCACAGCCGGGGCGATGTCGCCCGGCTTACCGATCCGCCCCAACGGCGTTGCTGCTTCGGTCTGCTTGCGGAAATCGCTCTCGACGATGTCGGCCGTGCCCTCAGTCTCGACCATGCCGGGGTTTACCGAATTGACGCGGATTTTGCGCGGCCCCAGTTCTTTGGCCAGGGCTCTTGTCGCTGCGTCAACCGCAGCCTTCGTGCCCCCGTAGACAGCACTTCCTGGCAGGCCTGCCGTGGCCGCAACGGAACTGACATTGATGACGCTCCCGCCGTCGGGGCCGATGTGCTTTACCGCTTCCTGCGTCGTCAGGATTAGCCCCAGCACGTTCAAATTGAACTGCTTGTGAAAGTGCTCCTCAGTAACCTCCGCCAGAGGAGCGAACTCGTAGATGCCGGCGTTGTTCACCAGGATGTCGACGCGGTCGAAGGCCTTCTTTGTTTCGGCGAAGAGGCGCTGGACGTCGGCTAGTTTCGAGACATCGGCCTGAACAGCGACGGCCTTCCCGCCCGCGGCGATGACGTCTGCCACGACTTTGTCAGCGCCGGCCTTGCTCGACGCGTAGTTGACGACGACCGCGGCTCCCGCGGCCGCGAGCTGGCGGGCGATCTCGGCGCCGATGCCCTTAGAGGCTCCAGTGACGACGGCGACTTTCCCGGCGAGTTTCTGTGTGGCGACGGACATGGCTTCATGACTCCTTTTAAGTGGCGGGGATTCAGGCAGGGGGGGTTCTGCTTGACATGCCGGTTACCCCGGCATATGGTTTAATAACAAAACCATCTACGCCAAGAGTATCGGATTGGTTTAATAATGCAACCAGAAATTCCGAAGAATTCTTGAGCCAACAAGGCAAGTTCGCCGTAAGTCAATACAGGAGTGAGTTTTAGGGGGACGAAGGAAAACTGCCAGGTTCCTGGGAAAGGCATCCTGGTTAAGAGGACAGCAGAGTTGGGGGGGATCGTGGGAGAAACCCCTCCCGTAGCCCCCTCCCTTCAAGGGAGGGGAAGACTGAGCGATGAAACGCAAGTGCATGGAACATTCTGAATGTGCGGTGGCACGGGCCCTGGACGCCATTGGCGACTGGTGGTCGTTGCTCATTCTGCGCGAAGCGTTCGGTGGCAAGCGGCGCTTCAGCGAGTTTCAGAAGAGTTTGGGCGTGGCTCGGAATATTCTTGCCGTGCGACTCAAGAAGCTCGTTGCGCTCGACATCTTCGAGCAAGCCCCCGCATCCGACGGCTCAGCGTTCCATGAGTACGTGCTCACGGAGAAAGGCCGCGGCCTGTACGTGGTGCTCATGGCGCTGCGGCAGTGGGGCGAAAGCAGCCTCGAATGTCCGGAGGCTACGCGGCACGTCGTTATCGAACGGGCGACGGGGCGGCAGGTGCAACCGATCTCGCTTCGATCCGAAGACGGGCGGTTGCTTGGTCCTGACGACGTCGTCATCGTCGACGCCAAAGAAGCGGCAAATCAGTCCTCGAAATGAGCTGACCGGTACGCGCAGGTTTGTTCGCGCACATCTCGACCGGACGTTGAAATTCCCGTCCCGAGCGGTTTTTTTGGAGTCGTGCGTGAGAATATCGGGCCGGCGCCCGACCTTCGCTCGGCTAGGATTCAGATTTGTGAATCGCTCGCGGTGGTGCAGGGCGATTTCGGGACGCCGGGGAATCGGGAGGCGGCCAACGTGTGGCAAATTGCGCATATAGCGGCGGAACGATTGCGCCGATATCGCACGGACGCGGGTACGGCGTGCTTGGCGGCGTGCTGCGGGATCGCCGTTCCGGGCGGGTCGGCGTCCGCCGTCGAAATCCTCGCGGCCAATGCCGCTCAGGTCTCAGCCGCGATGGTTCAGGCCCAGCCGGGCGACGTCGTAGTCATGGTCGACGGCACGTGGACGAATCAAGCGATCCAATTTGCCGGCAGCGGCACGCAGGCCAACCCCATCATGCTTCGTCCGCAGACGCCCGGCGGCGTGCTGCTTAACGGCACGTCGCGGCTCAGCATCTCCGGCAACTGGCTGGTCGCCGACGGGCTGCGGTTCGAGGGCGGCGCCCTTGCCGGCGGCAGCGTCATCGAGTTTCGCGGCAACCTTGGCGTCGCCCGCAACTCGCGGCTGACCAACTCGGCGATCATCGACTACAACCCGCCAGCGATCACGACCGAGACCGACTGGGTCACGATGCACGGGCAAGACAACCGCATTGATCACAACTATTTCAAAGGGCACAACCATATCGGTCAAACGCTGGAGGTGCGGCACACGGCCGGCACGCCCGACCGCCACCGCATCGACAACAACTACTTCGCCGACCGTCAGCCGGGCGACGGAAATGGCTGGGAGACGATTCGCATCGGCCTCAGCGGCGTCGCCCAGAGCAGTTCGTTCACCGTGGTCGAGAACAATCTGTTTGAGCGCGTCGACGGCGAGAACGAAGCAATCTCCAACAAGTCGAGCCACAATACGTTCCGCTACAACACGTTTCGCGACGTGCGGGCGACGCTCACGCTGCGGCACGGCAATGATGCGACCGTCGAAGGCAATTTTTTCCTCGGCGAGAACCAAGAGGGCTCCGGCGGCGTGCGAGTGATCGGCGAGCGGCACCGCATCATCAACAACTACTTTGCGAACATCGACGACGGCGGCGGCGCCGCCATCGCCATCAATCGCGGGCAGATCGACGCCGAGCCCACGGGCTACCAGCACGTCAAGGACGCGGTCATCGCTCACAATACGTTCGTCAACACGCTGGGGGGCATGATTCAATTCAGCTCGGGCGCGTCCGACCGGCCGCTGCTGGCCGAAAATGTGACGATCGCCAATAACTTGTTTCGTTCCAGCGGCCCGGCCATCTTCTCGGGGACCGAGGGGACCGGTTGGACGTGGGAGGGGAACATTGCATTCGGCGGCAGTTTGGGGCCGAAGGCCGGCGCCGCAGGCATTGGCGTAGTCAATCCGCAATTGCAACTTGGCGCCGACGGGCTGTGGCGGCCTGCGGCCAGCAGTCCCGTGGTGAATGCGGCCATGGGCGCTACCAGCAGCCTCGTGCCGAACGACTTCGACGGCCAGCCGCGCCTTGGAATCGCCGACGTGGGCGCCGACGAAGTGTCGACGGCCGCGATCGTGCGGCGACCGCTCACGCCCGGTGATGTTGGCCCCCAGTGGCTGTTCGATCGGCCGAAGCCGACCATGCGAGGCTTCGGGCCCGGCGGTGCGGCGATCGAGGCCGAGGATTTCACCGCGATGCTCGACCCCAACGGCAACGGCCAGACGTGGACGATCGTCAACTCCGGCGAGGCGTTTGGCGGCCAGGTGATCGCAGCGCCGGCCGGCGACCGCGTCGACGTCCCCGGCGAGCCGCACGATGCAATCGCCGTCTACGAGCTGATCTTCGAGACGCCCGGCACGTACACGGCGTACTATCGCAGCCGGGGGTCGAACGCGGCGACCAACAGCATCTACTCCCCCGCGGCGTTCGGCGTCGACCCAGCCAACGTGCAGGATCTCAGCGACGACGGCTCGTTCACATGGGTGAAGGACCCCCAGACGTTCACGATTTCGCCGGCGCTGGTGGGCGTGCCGCTGGAGTTCCGGTTGGGAATGCGCGAGGAGCTCTCGCAGCTCGACGCGCTGGTGCTCAGCTTCGATCCGCTGATGACGCAAGCGGACCTGGACGCGATCTTCCCGCCGACGCCCGGCGACCTCAACGGCGACGAACAGGTGACGGCCGCCGACTGGCTGCTGTTCAAGGCGGGGCAAGGCGCCAACTTCGGGGGCCTGACGCCGCTGGCGGCATATCTGCTAGGCGACCTGGACGGCGACTTTGACCACGACCTCGCCGATTTCGCGCTGTTTCGTTCGCTGTACGAAGCCGCGCACGGGGCGGGGGCGTTTGCCCAGATGGTTGCCCGCGTGCCGGAACCGAGGGCCGGCGTGCTAGCCGTCGGGGCTACGCTGATCGCGATCTCCGCGACTCGGCGCCACTAGGTCCGTCGCGCGGCATGAGGCCTGCAGAAGGGATAGGCACATTTGGCTCAGAAGACGGAGCTAAATGAGCCAGATCCTGGCGGTTCTGAAACTGGTACTAGAGTCTGGACGTCCCCTACGGAGCGAACGACGCCCAACTGTCGCGCCGTCATCGGCTGCTCGCCGCTCGGCGGAACGCCGCAACGCCGAGAACGCAGCCGACCAGCCCGGCAAGCATTGCGGTCAGGGCGTTGGCGGCGCGGAGTTTGAGCGCGGCCGACGTCGACGGCTGGCTTGCCACGGCGATCGAGCTGGCATAGCGCTGCTGAAGGGTCCATGAGCCACTACTTCCAGTCGATGCCACGCCGTACGACATGGGGACGGGCTGACTCGCGACGAATGTGCCCGTGGCCATCGTTGGCGGCGGCGCGAAGACAAGTTGGTCCTGGCCCACGCCGCAGGCGGCGAGGATGCGCTGCGTCGGCAAGGCGTCCGGCACAAAGACCAGGCAAAGCACCACGCACGCGGCGACGACGGCGAAACCCACGGCGCGGGCTTGGCGTTCGCCGCGGAGGTAGCACGCCAACAGTACGGCGTACGCGAAGGCGAGGAACGTGGCCAACCAGAGAACGTCGGCGTAGGCCCAGTGGTCCTGCGTTAGCGCCGCGGCGGCGATCGCCGTGTAGAGCATCGCGGCGAGCAGCCACCTAATTGAGAAGCGAAGTCCCATGGCGATCTTCTTGCCGTGGGTCAGGGATGAACACGGAGATGATACCGCGTTCTCGACGGAAACGTCAGAAATATCCGCCTCGCGGCCTCCCTGGAGGCGTATGGTTGTCCGGCCGTCGGCGGACCGCCGAGGGCATGCCACCTCCGGCGCGAGGCCCGCGTTCCATGCTTCAGCGGCAATTGGCATGCGGCCTCATAATCACATGGGGCTTGATCGCAGATTGACTACCACCAAATGTGGCATACTGAAAGGCGGTGCGCACCTCTACATCTAGCGAATGCCGTCCAATGAGCGCACTCGTCGACGCGCAGACGCCCGTCCTTTGGGCTCGCGTCGTTGGAAATCGCGTAAGCGCGCGTAGCTTCTGCTCGATGGACTAAGCAATGTGGCTTCACCTGCTAGCAAGCCATGTGCCGAGTTCGTCGCGACAATCATTCACGCAGAAATCATGGAGGATTGATTGACAGCGACAATCAGCGCGTTAGGTTGCGCGAAGCTCATCTTCTGCACGGCGTCGGATTCTCTTGTTGGGAGGGACGCTTATGAAGCCATCGCATTGGCAAGCGGCGTGAGCACACTGGGGACGAGGGCTCGAGCACTCGCCGAACACTTGATTGGCGCCGCGACGCATCGCGCCCGCCTGCCCCCTGTCGGAACGCAGTCTGCGTTGCGCCGTCGGAGAACGAGGCGCTTGAGTATGCGCGCAGGCAACGGCCTCGCGCAGCGCGCGCTCAACCAATTGTAGACCGGCGAGGCCACTTCCCTTTGTTGGAGGGAGACCTCATGATGCGACCAACGCTCCTATCACTGAGCGGTCTCGCGATTTTCTTTTCCGCGACCGTGGCTTCGGCGGCGGTCTTTAAGGTGGACGGGACGATTCAGAACGTCCCCATGATTACGACGTTCCAAACGTGGGGCGGGCCAAACGATGAGGGGGCTGTGCTCCCTCCGTTTGACTACAGTAACAACATGGAAGGCATCCGGGTAACCGTCCACTTTTCCGGGGCGCCTTCAGAATCCAAGAACTGGACGGGCGCAGGCGTCGCAGACCCGGGCGGCCGCGTCGTCGGCGACGACGGCGACTGGAGCCTCCGCAACCTGACGCCGCCGGCCAGCCACACCTTCAGTAGCCCTTGGGAACTCAGCTACATCGCCGGCGGAGGCGCCAAGGGAAATCTCGTCGCGTTCGACATCGACGGGTTCGGCAAGTTGGTCCTCACCGGGGAGATCGAAGGCAATACCGCCTTTGACACGACCAATCCAAGCACCGGGACGCCCGACTCCGAGCAAGGCCGCGATTTCAACGTCATCGGCAATACCCATGACACGGACGCCACCTACAGCGACGCCATCAAGTTGCAGGCGGCCGCCGTGCCGGTCGGCGACCTCTATCGTCGCCTCCGAGTCGATTTCAAGGGCCAAGTGGATACGAAGTGGCTGCAACGCCCGCTCCCCAGCTTGGGGGAAAACATCCACTCGGACATCGACTGGCGTTTGGCGACGACGCCTAATGGAGACCGCCAGGCGGCTGCCGACGACTTCGTATCGGACGGTCGACCGATCACCGGCGTCCGCTGGTGGGGATCCTATTTCAATCCCGCGGACCAACCTCAGCCCGATCCCATGAACCAAAACCTGGTTCCACCGGTCGAGGAAGGATACGTCATCAGCTTCTTCGCGAGCGCCGCGGGTGCGGCGGGGCCCGGACCATTGCTCGGCACTTACGCGGCGCCGGCAGACGCCGTGGATATCCGGCCCACGGGGCTTTTGGGATGGGACCAACATCCCGTTTGGGAGTATGTGGTCGACCTCGACCAAACGCTGCTCGAGCACGCATCGGCCATTGCGCAGCCTGATGCATTTTTGGAAACGGCCAACACGGAGTACTGGATCTCGATCGCCGCCGAGGATGGCCACGCAATCGACGTCGACGCCGGCAAGACAACCGACACTGGCGACCCGATTCGCACGGCTCCCTGGTGGGGTTGGCACTCGACGCCAGAAGGGGTCGCACTCCCCGTCTTTGTCGACGACGCGCCCTTTGCCGCCAATGTCTCCATGGACGTCGATCAATGGGTGTACGCGCCCTGGGCCGTTGCGCCCCAGCTTCATCCTGACCCGAACTTGAACAACCTCGCGTTCGAACTGCTGACGGTCGATGCCGGCACGATTGGCTTGGATGGCGTCGCAGACACCATGATGAGCTTCTCTGCCGACACGGATACGGTCGTCGCCGTTCCCGAGCCGTCATCGCTTGTTCTGTTCACAGGCGCGGCGCTGCTCGCCTTGAAACGGAGAGGCAGCTCTTCGGCTCGTCGCCGAAACGGCTAGGCGTCCGACGTCACGACGGTTTCAATTCGGCTGAAACGCCGGGCTCCGGGAAAATGCCCCCCCGGGGCCCGGCGATTGGCATGCTCTCGTCGGCGTAACATGCTCGATGAACGACGCCCCTGCCCACGTCGGCGGACTTCCGCGGGCATGTCACAGGGCCCTTCAACTGGAACGCGGCGACTCGGAATCGGCGTCCGAGCGTTCCGGCAGCTTGATGAATTGCCCGGTGACGGCGAAGCGCCCCGGGCGCATGTCCCGCTCTCGCTCGTCGGGCGCGATGCCAGCCACGCGGTCGTTGGCCGGGAGTGAGGATGACCTGATAACCTTAGCGGGTTTCCATTCAACCGGCGTCATCGCACTCGACCACTTCCACGATTCTGCAGCCCCGAGATGATGCGTTGGAACTCGGGGACAATGAGGCGTCCTGCATTATCACCGCGTCGGCCCGCATCCTGCGGACGGGGCCGACGCGGTCTAAATCGTCGCTCACGGCTTGGGGCGCATTGACCGTCCGGAAACCAACGTGCGCGCCTGATGACGCTCCGTAATTCGCAGTGCGAACCCGGCGACCACGCGATTTTCCCGAGAATCGCCGCGACCGTACTCCGTAAGCGGCGGCTGTGAAACTGCGGAGAGGGAGAGAAGCATCTGGCGTGCCAAGACGGCGACGCGACTGGGCGGATGGCGTGCGCTGGTCCGCGGATGCATGCCTGGTGGTCAGCGCCCATGCCCACGTCGGCGGACCTCCGAGGGCATGCCACCGATGCAGCGCATGGCGACGGCGGTCCACGCGGAGATCTCAGCGCAATCGGCGTCGCTCTGCGCTACTTCATTTCCGGCGGCGTCGCAACTTCGCCACGCCGCCAAGGGCGAGGCAGATTAGCGAGACGCCCGCCGGCTCGGGAATGCGGTACGCGGCGGCATGCTGGGCAATCTCGCTGGCGCTCAGCGCGGCATCGTAGACGGCGACGCCGTAGATCGTGCCCGTGAGCGGGTCGAGGTGGGCGCCCATCGGGTTGTAAGCCTGGCCGATGCCTACCGTCCCCGACAGCGTTGGTGAAGAGCCCGCGATCGTGGCGGCGAACGCGCCGTTCACGTAGAGCAGAGTGTCGGTCCCGTTGGCAACGAAGGCCAGGTGCGTGTCGACGCCCGGCGAGTTGACGATGCCGGAGTCATAATCCGCCACGCCGAATACGGTCGTGCCGTAGTGCGTGGTGTCGCTCCACTGCTCCCATTTCACGGCGGCGCGATCGGCGACGGCGGGATTCGCGAAGGTGCCGATCAGGGCGCTGCTGGCGCCGTCGTTGGTGGCGTTGACGATGAACTCATAGGTAACGCCGCCGCCGGTTGTGTCGTCGTACGAGCCGATGTCGACGACGATGGGCGCCGCGAGATTGGAATTCGTATAACCGGCCGGCGTTCCCGCCGCGACTTCGGCCAGCCACTCGGCGACGCCGCCGCGCGCACCAGGCGACGCACACCAGAAGCACACCATTGCCGCGAGGACCCCAAGCGTTCTCGACGTCGCCTTCATGAGATCGGTCCTTTCTGCGCGTCGGGGCGAAACCCCCATCGCTATGGTGGCGCATTGGAGCGCGCCCCGCCGGCAAAGTCAATCAGTTTCGTGCGAGATTTTCGCCATCGTGGCGTGCCAGGGGTGGGAAACCGCAAGCTTGGCCACGCGCTAGAGGCCGCGACTGAGCCCGAACCGACGGACTTCTGAGGGCCTGGCGCCCGAACGCGGCGGGTCAAACGCCCGCTTACCGTGCGGCTGGTTCGCGGATCGCGCGGGCGACGGCGGCGACCTGGGCGGATTCGACGCTGCGGTGGGCGGGGCCGGAGCTAAAGCGGTTGTCCCACAGCGACATCCCAGCGCGGGCAGTGATCGAGCCGTCGTCGACGCCGACGGCTGCGCCGATGTGGAGCTGGCGGCAGCCGGTCGCGGCGAGCAGCGCGGCGGCGTGGTCGGCGCGGATGCCGCCGCCGGGGAGGATTTCGAGGCAGTCGGCGGCGCGATCGACGAGGCGGCGAATCTGGTCGCTCCCAGCCATGGCTGTGGCCTGGCCCCCGCTTGTGAGCACGCGCGTCACGCCGACAGCAAGCAGTTCTTCCAGCGCGGCGTCCTGGTCGGGGGCGAAATCGAACGCGCGGTGGAAGACCGTTTGCGCGGCGCCCACGAGAGCCACGAGCTCGCGGCAGCGCGGGGCGTCGATGCGTCCGTCGCGGGTGAGGACGCCGAACGCGAGGCCGGCGACGCCGCGGTCGAGCAGCAGCTCGGCGTCGCGGAGCATGGCGGCGAATTCGTCGCGGTCGTAGCAAAACCCGCCGGCGCGCGGGCGGAGCATCGCGATGAGCGGCATGTCCGCGGCGGTCGACAATGCGGTCTCAACCAAGCCAAGTGTGGGTGTGAGGCCGCCAAGTTCAAGGGCGGCGCACAACTCGACGCGATCGGCGCCGCCGGCGCGCGCCGCGCGAATGTCGGCGACGGATCCGACGCAAACTTCCAACAGGGGTTCGCCTAGTCGAGCGGTCACGCGGTTCGCTCCTTGAGTTGCATTTTTCCGAGGCTTAGGTCGGTCACTGGCGGCCGCTGCTTGGCCGCTTAGGATTTCTTGCGGAGGTACCAAGAAACGCTTCTCGCCGCGCGGCGTCCATCGCTGTAACACCACTCGGCGCCGTGCATCCCGCCGACTTCGGCGCCCGCGATGAACCAACCCATTTCCGGCAGCTCGTTGCGGCCGCGACGCGATGGAAGTCGATCGGGCTGCGCGACGGCGAAGCCAGCGGCCACAAGCAACTCGCTGTTGGGGACCAGATCGCCGCAGAACACGAGGCCGTCGCACTCTTGGATGGCATCGCCGACCTGCAGGCGGGCGACATGCGCGCCGTCCGCGATCTCGATCCCTTGACCAGCGGGTCGCCACGCGGGGCGCGTCCACCGCGAAAAATACGCGCGCGCCGTGAGCCCGGCTGCGGGGCGGCGCCGCTTGTCGACCATGAGTGACTGCCGGGCCCCTGCGGCGCTCAACTTGGCCGCCGCCGCGTAGGCGATCAGATCCGATCCCAAAATGGCGGGATGCTTGGCGGGCAGGATGTGGCAGCCGTCGAGCAGTTGCAGCAGTTGCATCGTAAAGAACTGCCGCGCGGGACGGCGCCCCACAATCCAGCCGCGCTCGCTGGCCGACTTCTCTCGCGCGCCGCAGGCAAACACGAAGGCGTCGGCGACGATCGTCGCGACTCCCTGGGGACTCACGACTTTCAAGGTTTTTGTCGCCCGATCGGCGGCGATGACCTGGCACTCCAACCAAATGTGGGCATCGACGCCGCTGAGTCGGCGGCGCATGCGGTTGACGAGCTGTCTGCCAAACACGATCCGTCCGCGCGTCCACTCGATGAATGTTGGCACGCCGCCTTGCTTGGCTTCGTACTTCGCAGGCACGCCGCCGATCTCATCGGCTCGGTCAATCAAGAGCACGGGTGCAATGCCTTCCTTGGCTAGCCCGACGGCGGCGCCGATGCCCGCTGGACCGGCTCCGACAATGGCAACTCGATAATGCGCGTGCGGCGTGAAGGGGGCCGCTTCCGCTGGCCTGAGGGCCGGCAGTCGCCGACCTTCGTCGCCCGCGATGAACTCCGAACCCGGCCCGCGTTTGGTAACGCTCGCCAGGGGGACGCGATAGTGCTCGCTGATCATCCCCGCAGCAGGAACGCAACAGTTGAACCCTTGGCATCTCCCGGCAAGGACGCGGGTGCGGCGCTTAACGCCGTCGAGCGTGGCGACGCCGGGGCAGGCGCACAACGCATCCTGAATTTCGCCACGCGAGATGTTTTCGCACGAGCAAACGATGCGACCGTAGTCGGGACGGGCCGCGAGTCGTTCGGCGTCGTCGAAGGGCCGACGCCACCAGCCGGGCCACTTGGCGTCGGATCGGCTCTCGACGGCTTGCTCGTTCTTGTCGAGCGGCAAGCCACACTGCTCCGCCATGTGCTGAATGACGTACTGGGCCGTTGAGATGGACGCGGTCAGCCCCGTCGAGCGGATGCCGGCGAGCGTGACAAAGCCGGGATGGCCGTCGTTGAAGCGGAGCCAATAACTTCCCTGGGCGCAGTTGCAGCGCAGGCCCGCGTAGGTGGCGATCACCGGCTGATCGCGCAGCGCCGGGCACAGCTCGATGCAGCTGGCGCGAACCGCGGCGAGTCCATCCGTCGTGGTGTTGGTGGCGTCAACGGCGTCCGCGGGCAGATCTTCGGCCGTGGGGCCGGCGAGCAGATTGCCGAAAATCGTCGGGGCAATCAGCATTCCTTTGGTCTGTTTCGTCGGAATCGGCAACAGGATGCGGCCAACGAGATGCGAGCTGTCGCGATCGTAAACGATAAACTGGCCGCGGCGCGGATTGAGGTCCATCGGCTCGCCGCCGTACAGGTCGACCAGCTTGCGACTGCCGAGTCCGCTGGAGTTGATCACCAGGCGAGTCGGAATACGGATGTCGTTGGCTCCGACAAGTTGCTTGATCTCCCCATTCGCGTCGTCGATGGCGCCGACATCCAGCCCGAACACGACATCGACGCCGTTTTCGATGGCAACTTCCGCGAAGGCGATGCTCGTCGTGAACGAGTCGATGATGCTTTCCCGTGGAATCGCGAGGCCGCCGAGGACACTTGGCGAGATATTGGGCTCGAGGCGCTTGGCGTGCTCGGCTGACACAAGCGTCACGTCGTCCACCCCGTTGGCGAGGGCCTTCTCGCGCAGGTCGGGCAATTGGGCATGCTGCTCCTCGTCGAGTGCGAGCATCAGCGCCGAAGCGCAGCGGAACGGGATCTTCAGCTTTTGGGCGAGTGCCGGCCACTGTTGCGAGGCGCTGGTGACAAGCTGCGCTTCGAGCGAACCGGGCGCCGCGTCGAAGCCTGTGTGGATGATGGCGCTGTTCGCTTTGCTGGCGCCTTCG
>JBIOVA010000122.1:0-8969 GCA_044867485.1 Lacipirellulaceae bacterium
GCTCTCCCCGCACCACGCGCGTCGCGAGCGACGCGGCTAAATGTCGAATGGCACGCACTTTTTCGGGGCTCTTCATTGCGTCGCGGCGCCTCCCATCCTTGCCCCCATTGTACCTCACGCGGTACAAGTTCAGGCAGATGCACGACACGCCTACGGCCGGCGAGAACACTCCATGCCCATCAAAATCACCTGGCTCAGCCATTCCTGCTTCACGATCGTCGCCGGCGGTCACCGCCTCCTGGTCGATCCGTTCCTCGACCAGAACGACAAAGCCCCCGTGAAATCCGCCGCCGTTGAAGCTGACTTCATCCTGCAAACGCACGCCCACTTCGACCACATCGCCGACACGGCGCCGATCGCCAAACGCACCGGCGCCGCCGTGCTCGGAAACTTCGAAGTCACGGAGTGGCTCAAGGGCCAAGGCGTCGCCGAGAACCAGGTCGTCGCCATGAACCCCGGCGGCGCGGTCGAGCAGCCCTTCGGCCGCGCCAAATTCACCATTGCCCACCACAGCTCCAGCTTCCCCGATGGCTCCTACGGCGGCGTTCCCGGCGGCTGGCTCCTCGATCTCCACGGGCCGCGCATCTACATCGCCGGCGACACGGCCCTGTTCCTCGACATGAAGCTCATCGGCCTCACGCGGCTCGACCTGGCGATTCTCCCCATCGGCGACACGTACACGATGGGCCCCGAAGATTCGATCGAAGCGATCAAGCTGCTGAACCCCAAGCGCGTCACGCCCTGCCACTACAACACCTGGCCCCCGATCGCGCAAGACGCCGAAGCCTGGGCCGACGCCGTCCGCCGCGAAACCGCCGCGACGCCCGTCGTTCTCCAACCCGGCGAAAGCTTCGAATTCTAACCAAGGACCTACCTATGTCCCGCCCCTCCCGCGGCTTGCCGCTTAGCGCATTCTTCGTCTCCTTCGTCGTCGCCACGACGACCCTCGCCGCCGCCGATCCCCCAGTCTGGAAGTTCACGCCCGGCGCCGCCAACCGTTTTCGCCTGACCCAAGACATGGCGATGACGATGAATCTCGGCGTCGGAGGCGACGTGACGACCAACACCAAGAACATCATGGACATGTCCTGGACCGTCGCCGAAGTGCGGGACGACGGCTCCGCGATCATCAAGCAGAAGATCAACCGCATTCGGATGTCGATGCAGGCGCCCGGCGGCGCCGCCGCCGTCGAGTTCGACACGCAGTCCACCGACGAGCCGCAAGGCTTCGCCGCGATGATTGCTCCGTTGCTTCGCGAGATGGCGCGGGCGGAGTTCACGGTCACGATGACGCCCCGCGGCAAAATCACCAACGTGGAAGTCCCCGACTCCCTCGTGCAGGCCTTGGCCGCTGCGCCCGGCGCGGCGCTCATGGGCGACATGGCGACCGCCGAGGGCTTCAAGAAAATCGCCAGCGGCGTCGCCTTCGAGTTGCCCGAGTCGCTCGAGCCCGGCGACGAGTGGACCGCGACGACGGAGATGACCAATCCCGTCCTCGGCAAGCAGACCGTCACGATGACCTATCGCTACGTAGGCCCCAAAGACGTCGACGGCGTCACGCTCGAGGCCTTCACCCCGTCACTCGAAATTAGCTTCGCCGGCACACCCGCCGCCCAGGCGCAAGTGACCGAACAGCAATCTTCAGGCGAGATGCTCTTCAACCGCAACGCGGGTCGCATCGAGTCGTCGCAACTCGATCACACGATGAAGCTGGACCTCACCGTGGCCGGGCAGAAGATCGCCCAGTCGCTTACGCAGAAAGTCAAATTCCAGTGGCAGCGGGAGAATGCGGAGTGAGGGAGCAGAACGGCCGGCGCTTGTCACTCCGAGGTCTGCCGAGGAGTCCGGTCAGTAGACTTGCGGCCGGACCCTTCGGAAGCCCTCAGGGTGACCGGGGTAGGCGCTCTCGCGGCTCAGTACTGACCTGAATCTCATCCCCCACGACGCGCACTTCGAACGAGTCGATCTTGATCCGCGGGTTGTCGCACCAAGTGCCGTCGCACGCCGAAAATCGCCATGCGTGCCACGGGCATGTCACGACGCCGTCCTCGTCCATGAAACCGGCGCCGAGCGACGCCCCCATGTGCGGGCACAAGTCGTCGATCGCATGATACGTCCCCTCGCGATTGAACACCGCGACCAACCGTCCGCCCGCACGAAACGTTCCCCCCTGGCCCTCGGGAATGGCCCCCACTTTGGCGACGGTGACAAACTCGGGCATCGAACAATCCGCAAACCGGGGCGTAACTGAAATGACGAATTCTCGAATGACAAATGACGAAGACGGCGGGGCGGCTCAACTCCGACATTCGACATTCGTCATTCGGATTTCGTCATTCATCATTCCCCGCTGGGGCGCCGGACAAACCACCGTTGTTCAGCTATCCTGAGTGTATCCAACACCCCTGACGCCGCTACCCGCCATGTCCGTCGCCGACGTTTCCCTCCGCGAATTTCAGGCCCTCATCCGCGGCATGTACCACGAGAAAGACGTGGCCCGCGGCGTCGACGGCACGTTCATGTGGCTCATGGAGGAAGTGGGCGAGCTGGCCGCCGCGCTCCGCGAAGGCTCGCCTGAAGAGCAGGCCGCCGAGTTCGCCGACGTGCTCGCCTGGCTCAGCACGATCGCCAACGTCGCCGGCGTCGATCTCGCCGCCGCCGTCCAGGACAAATACGGCTCCGGCTGCCCAGGGTGCGGCCAACTCCTCTGCACCTGCGACGACGCCGAGAAACCGTGACGCCGCGCCCTCAACTCGTCGCTTGCCGCACGCTTGCCGTCTTCGCTTCGGTGCTACTGGCTGCGCCGCCAGGACAAACGCACGCCAGCGACGCACCGCCCACCGACGATCCAAAGGTCACCGCGATTCACATCGGCCTGAACGGCGTCTACAAGCTCGGCTGTTGGACGCCGCTGACTGTCGATTTCAACAGCGGCCGGCTCCCCGCCGCCGGAGTCGTTGAGGTGACGACTCTCGACGCCGATGGCGTGCCCGCTTCCTATGCCGAGCCCATCGAAACCGACGCCGACCAAGGCGGCGCAAAGCGATTCTTCATCCGCCTCGGCCAGGAGAACGCCCCGCTCACGGTGCAAATTGTCGACGCCGACGGCCGCGTCCGCGCCTCCCGCAACTTCCTCCCGCGCAGCGACGCCGCCAGCGGCGCGCTTCCCATCGGCCTCCCCGCGACCAATCGCCTGCTGGTCACCTTCGGCCTCGGCCGACCGCTCGACGACCTCGCCCGCG
This sequence comes from Lacipirellulaceae bacterium, assembly GCA_044867485.1. Taxonomy (GTDB): domain Bacteria; phylum Planctomycetota; class Planctomycetia; order Pirellulales; family Lacipirellulaceae; genus Lacipirellula. The sequence goes on from JBIOVA010000122.1 coordinate 3,243, forward strand.
ACCAGCAGTCCGAATCGACCGCCGCCGACGCCCTCCGCATCGTCAGCCTCGAAGATGCCGACGACCTCCCTACCGAATGGTTCGGCTACGAAGGCGTCGACGCGGTGATCCTCGGCGGCGCCCGCCTCGACGCTTACCGCGGCCTGTCCTCCGACGACCCGCGGATCGCCGCCCTCGGCCGGTGGATCGAACTCGGCGGCCAGCTCGTCATCTTCAGCGGCGAGTCAGCGCCCGACCTTATTGCCCCCGGCGCCCCGCTCGCGACGCTCGTCCCCGGCAAATTCGCCGGCGAGTTCGCGCAGCTCACCGACCTCGCCGCGCTCGAAGTCTTCGCCGGCGCCGAGCAGGAAGTCACGCTCGGCGTGCGCCGTCTGCGCGTCCCGCGGCTCGTCGAAGTCGCCGGCCGTGTCTTGGCGCCGGGGCCCGCCGACTTGCCGCTCGTCGCCCGCCAACGCCGCGGCCTCGGCGAGGTCACCTTCGTCGCCGTCGACCCCGAAGCCTGGCCGTTCGACAACTTGCCCGGCGTCTGGCCCGGCCGCGCCGGCCTGTTTCGCGAAGCGCTCCAGTGGCCCTCCGTCTCGTCGCAAGCCGCGCAAGTCCGCCGCGCCGCCAGCCTCACCGGCGACGACCTGGTGAACCAACTCCGCCGCGCGCTCGACCGCCAGTTCGCCGGCGTCACCGTGGCGCCCTTCGCGCTAGTCACCGCACTGGTGCTCGCGTACGTCGCCCTCATCGGCCCCGGCGACTACTTCCTTCTCAAATGGCTCAAGCGCCCGCAGGTCACCTGGCTCACATTCCCGCTTGCCGTCTTCGCTTCGTGCGCCGCCGCCTACTGGTTTGCCTACCGCCTCAAGGGCGACGAGCTTCGCGTCAACCAGCTCGAAGTCGTCGACGTCGACCTCGCCACCGGCGAAGCGCGCGGCACTGTCTGGACCCACTTCCTCAGCCCCCGCATCGAACGCTACAACCTCGCCCTCACCCCCCGTTTCGGCAATCAAGCCCTCGCCCCTAATCCCTCGCCCCTCGCCCCTCCCTCAACCCTCGTCGCCTGGCTCGGCTCCCCCGGCTTCGGCCTCGGCGGCATGCGCGGCCAGCGCGGTCTCGTCTCAAGCTTCGACCGCGGCTACGACTTCGACCCGCAGCTCACCACCATGACCGGCCTGCCCGTCGAGCAGTGGTCGACCAAATCGCTCACCGCCCGCTGGACCGCCCGCCTCGACGCCCCGCTCGAAGCACTCCTCCGCCCGCAAGGCGACGACCTCGTCGCCGGTCGCATCACCAATCGCACCGGAGTGCGCCTCGAAGACTGCTTCCTCATGCACGGCCGCTGGGCCCGGCAACTCCCGCCGCTGGAGCCCGACGCCACGGTCGAAGTCGACGACGCCCTCACCGAAGTCACCGTCCGCACCGCGCTCACGAGCGTCACCGCCGGCGACGACCACACGGTCCGCGCCACCGCCGACGCCTCGGTCATTTTCGACCCAGGCGGCGCCGACGTCGCCCGCGTCGCCAAGGCGATGATGTTCTTCGAAGCGATCGGCGGCGTCGACTACGCCCGTATCCCTCACCGCTACCAGGCGTTCATCGACCTCAGCCGCCTGCTCCGCGGCGACCAGGCGATCCTGCTGGCCCGCGCCCCGGCGACCGCCGGTTCACAGTGGACCGACGGCGAAAAACCCCTCGCCAGCAACCAAGACCGCCGCTGGACCTACTACCGATTCATCATCCCGCTCACCACCGACGACGACTCCAAACCCAACGCCGGCCCCCTCATTGGCCCGACGCCGCGCCCCAGTCCATGAGTCGCACCGCCCTCCGCCGCAGCGCTCCGCTGCCGCGTCGCGGCTAACCCTCTTCGTCCTCAAGCCTCAGGTCTCAAGCCTCAAGCCTTCCGCAATGATCGAAACTCGCGACCTCACCAAAAAATACGGCGACCTCTTCGCCATCCACAAGATCGACCTCAAGCTCGATCGCGGGGACGTCTTCGGTTTCATCGGCCCCAACGGCGCCGGCAAGACCACCACCATGCGGATCCTCGCCACGCTGCTCAACCCCACCTGGGGCGAGGCCTACGTCGGCGGTTACTCCATCTACAAGCGCCCCCGCGAAATCCGCCGCCTCATCGGCTACATGCCCGACTTCTTCGGCGTGTACGATAACATGAAGGTCATCGAGTACCTCGACTTCTTCGCCGCCGCGTACCGCATCAAGGGCGCCGAGCGCCGCAAGACGTGCGACCGCGTCCTCGACCTGGTCGACCTCGGCTACAAACGCGAAGCGTTCGTCACCAGCCTCAGCCGCGGCATGACCCAGCGACTTGGCCTCGCGCGCGTCCTCTTGCACGACCCGCAGGTGCTGCTCTTGGACGAACCCGCCAGCGGCCTCGACCCGCGGGCCCGCATCGAAATCCGCTCGCTCCTCAAAGAGCTCCGCAACATGGGCAAGACCATCATGGTCTCCAGCCACATCCTGCCTGAGCTCGCCGACGTCTGCAACAAAATCGGCATCATCGAACGCGGCGAACTGCTGGTGAACGATGACGTCTCCACCGTCATGCAAAAAGTCCGCGGCCAGATGGTGCTCCGCATCGCCGTGAAGGGCGATCCAAAGAGTGCGGCCGTACTGCTTCAGCAGCACGGCAATGTGCAATCCATCGAATCCGTCGACGGCCACCTGCGCGTCACCCTCACCCCCGGCGACCACGACGCCAGCGAACTGGCCGCGCTGCTGGTCAACAACGGCCATGCCCTCACGCGCCTCGCCGAAGAAGAAATCAACCTCGAAACCGCCTTCATGAAGCTCACGCAGGGGATCACGTCGTGAGGAAGACTGGAGGCTGTAGACCGTAGGCTGTAGGTCGGAGGGGAGACGGAGGGTGCGCCTGCGGTCTACGGCGTACGGCGTGCGGCCTGTCCGCTCCATAGATCGCCTAAAGTTGTGTGCCGGGTGAGGGCCGTTTTCCCCGGGAGTTTCTCCATAGATCGCCAAAAGTCGGTCGTGAGGCGGAGGCTGGAGGAGGGCGGGAGGAAGGGGTCAGGAGTCAGGGGTCGAGGGGGTGGCGTTCGGCTCTGGTCTGTGGGGGGACGTGGCATTAAAATCTTGGATTCGGCCGCGTTGGCAGCCGCAGGCCCCGTTCGTCTAGTGGCCCAGGACAGCGCCCTCTCACGGCGCAGACAGGGGTTCGACTCCCCTACGGGGTATCGCCGCCGGCGTCTGGCTCAATTTGCTCCGTCCGCGGAGCAAATTGTGCCTGACCCCTCTTCCCCCCCCGAATTGACGGTTTCTTTTCCAAAACGGCGCGCATCGGCTACTTTGAACGTTGGGAACGCTCGCCTGAGAGCCGCTTGAGGGAACGGGGTTCTCCCATGAACCGTCTGCGAGGGCCGTCGCTCACGCGCGCGATCGCCTCAGCCAGGCACGCCGGGTACCGCGCGACCCGGCGAGATTTCGCTTTCACGCTCGTCGAGCTGTTGGTCGTGATCGCGATCATCGGCCTGCTCGTCGGACTCTTGCTCCCCGCGATCCAGTCCTCACGCGAAGCGTCGCGGCGCTCCAGTTGCAGCAACAACCTGAAGCAAATCGGCCTGGCCATCGCCGGCTATCAGTTGGCCCGCACCGTCTACCCCGCCAGCAACACCGACGCGCTAAACAACTGGGACACGGTGGGCCGCATCCCCAACCATAGTTGGGCCAGCGTCATCCTGCCGTACGTCGAGCAGCGCAACCTCGAAGCGACAATCGACTATTCGCTCTCCGCGATGCACCCCAAAAACCAGCCCGCGGCTGGGCAGGTTGTGGCGATCTACCGCTGCCCGTCCTACACGGGCGCCCAGTTCACCGACGATCCGCACTACCCCAAGGGCCAATACGCCATCGGCAACTACCTCTCCATTGGCGCTACCGACGTCGACCACATCTGGGGCCCGCGCAGCCGGCCCGAGGGCGTCATCTTTCCTCGCTCGGCCATCAAGCCCGCCGAGATCACCGACGGCCTGACCAACACGATGTTCATCGCCGAGAGCCGCGAAGAGCGGATGCGCGTCTGGATCGACGGCCGCACGGCCGCGAACACCGCCCTGCGGTATGGCGCCGGCGTCGCCCGCACGTCGCTCAACGCCACGCCGTACTACGACGACGGCGACATCGTGTGCGCCTACGGCCCGTCGAGCATGCACCCCGGCGGGGCCTACCACCTGCTGGGCGACGGCTCGGTGCAGTTTTACCGGGACGAGATCGCGCCCGCGGTTTACGTGTCGCTCTGCACGCGCGCCGGGGACGAGTAGCCCACGAAACGGGGGCGCCCGCCCCAACTTCTCAACGAAACCCGAGGGTGGGTGAAGACGCCCACCCTACCGACTTGTTACGAAAATTCCACAGAATTTTTGCCGAAAGTCCCCTCCTCATTTTGGAGGACATTCTCTTGTAGATTGGCGCTGCGAAGCTATGATCCTACGCAGCAGCGCCAAAGCAGTTTTGGCATGCGGCGGCACTCTTCTCAACGGTGAAAACGGCATCTCACCGTAGATCTCAACTTCCACGCGGATCGTTCAGGCGGTCTGACGCGGTCCGGTGGGCACTTCTTCAGGCGAGGGAATCGTATGTTCCGTAGCACAGCCCTTCTTTGCCGTTGTGTTTCGCTGCCTCTGCTCTCGTTGTCGATCATGCTCGGGTTCGGCGCCGACGCCCTCGGCGCGACGGCCGAAGTCACCAAGAGCGGCAGCAACTTCATCGTCAGGGTGGATGGGTCCCAAACCTACTCGGGCACGAGCTACGCCGATGCTCTGCAAAACGCCGCCGGCGTCGGCAACCGCGTGATGAACATCCGCGTCCACGGCACGATTGACAAGCAGGTCCGACTGCGCGTCAGCACCAGCTTCAATTACCTCACCTCATCGTACTGCTATGCGACGACCAATGTTCCGGCCATCTATGCCTACAAGGTTAGCGGCATCAGGATCGATGGGCTGAAAATGAACGGCTATCCGACCTACGGGATCCGGTTGAGCAGTTGCCCCAGCCCGAGCATCACCAATTGCACGCTCGACTTCAACAACACGAGCCAGCCGGCGGTTGCGATCCGCGTGGACTCCGAAGGCAGCACGCGCACGTCGGGGCTGTATGTGCGAAACGTGTCTATTTACGACATGCCCAGCGGCGACAAGCAGGGCCTGGAGACCTACAGCATCGACAACTACGACATCGACGGCGTTCGCGCTTCCAGCCTGGGTGGGTGCGGGGTGCTCATCAACAATGGCAACAATGGTAAGATCGGCACCGTGACGGCCGACAACTGCGGCAAAGGCACCACGTACGCCGGCCTGCGGTTTGCCAACAACTGCAGCGGCGCCACTGTGACCTACGCCAATGTCTGGAACTCTTCCCGCGGCGTGTTCATCCTCAACAGCACCAATATCACGGTCTCTCGGGTGACCATCAGCGATTGCCCGGTCGACAGCATCTGGATTCAAAACGGCAGCAACAACCGCGTCAACTCCGGCGACGTCTGGCGCGGCAAACGCCCGGCGATCACCAACTCCCCCGGCAGTTCGATTAACGTCGTGTACCACCCGTAATGAGATCGGCTCGGGCACGAAGGGCGCTGAAGTCATCTCATGGGCTTCAGCACCTTGATAGGTCATCTGGCAGCACCAGGTGCTACTGCTGGCTTGTCTACCGGTGCGAAGCAGGTGCGCCGCGCAGTGATTGGCTAGCCAGCCGCGGCACGCA
>JBIOVA010000123.1:0-3271 GCA_044867485.1 Lacipirellulaceae bacterium
GTCGGCACCTGCTTGGGCGCCGACAACTTTTCGAGCGCCTGTTGCTGGGCGTCGACGTGCGTTCCGCCGGGGCCGTACTTCTTGATCAGGATGGCGACCTTGTCGCTCGGCTTGGCGCCAACGCCAAGCCAATAGGAGACGCGCTCGCCGTTAAACCGCGCCCGGGCGTCGGTCTCGGGGACCGACGGGTCGTAGGTGCCAAGCTCCTCCAGCACGCGACCGTCGCGCGGGGCGCGCTTGTCCGTGGCGCAAATGCGGAAGAAGGCGCGATGGGCCTTCCCCATTTTCTTCATGCGAATGACAACCGACACGACTGGCTCCTCAAAGCGTGATTCCGACTCGACTTACCGCGTTCCGTGGATGGACCGCGAATCCACCATCTTGGCGGAAATGGGGGTAGTTTGGCAAGGGGCGAAACGCCGGAAATGAACAACCACCAAGGCACAAAGACACCAAAGGCGCGTCACCGCGACGGCGCCAACCGGCACGACGACAGAGGGGATCTGAGGGTTGGCATTCGGGATAACGAGGGATCTGACTACGACGGTCATCGACTCTTCCCCTCTTCTTGGCGCCTTTGTGCCTTGGTGGTTACTCCTGGATTTTGTCGCGGAACGCATTTTTGGCGACATAATTCCCCCAATCGAGGGAGATGCATGGCGTATCTCGCTTGCAGGGTTGAACTTGCGCTGACGCTCGAAGCGCGGACCGTTCTGTCGCCGGCGGTTGTCTCGAAGGGTTCTCCACTGTGGCAGCGCAGACGGCGAGCCGGGCGCGCGATGGAGGCTCGGGCGCTTGGCGATTACCCAAAGTCACAAAAAAAACGAGCCGCAGGAGTCTCTCTCACGCTTGGAGAAGCTCCCATGGCTCGCGTTTCGTTCACGGCGGCGCTTGCGGCGCGCCGTGCTTCGTTACGATGCCTGTCGGGCCACCAGCTTCATTGAAGTGTTTATTTGTACACATTCCGCCTGAAATGTCAAGGCGCATTTTTGCGCGAAAGACGACGAGCACGAACGACGGGATGGATGTTCGGTGGGCTGATGCAAACGGCCTACGGCGGTTAACGCCAACCCCTGCTATGATGGCTGCATGGGCCAGGGACTGCGCTTTTCGACGCGCGATGTGCTTTTTGCGACAGCCCTTGCGGCCGTCTCTTGTGTCGCCTGGGCCGATATGCCTAACTGGAGCAGCCTTCCACGCGCAGACTGGTGGCTCGTATTTGGAGCGTGGTTTTACCTCGCATTCGGGCTGCCCGTCCTCGCGGTTGGCGTCTTGCTCAAACATCCGCGCACTTTTGGAGTGTTTGGGTTAGTGCTCACGTTCATCGCGCTATTGCTGTACTGACTGCTCAATTCTGGCCGCCACACTTTTAGTGACCCACCATCTGCCGGCCGCGGCTAGGAAAGGAAGGCGTCGCGTCAGCGGCCGCCGGCTGCCGTCGAGTCGATCGCGTCAGGCTGAGACCGGAATGGCGCCGGCCTCAATCTCTACTCGCTCGACGACGAACCCTGCGGTTTGCACCTGCGAGACAGCCGAGCGGATCGCTTCTTCCAGCGCTGGCGCCTCTCTGTGAAAACTGATGGTGAACGTCCCTTGGCAGGTTCCCGGAGTACCGTCGTCACACCCCGCCGCGAACAACCGATCGGCAATCTCTTCCGTCAATTCTATCGAACTATTGAGAATCAGCGTGAATTCGTAGGTCGTCATCATCAACAGGTGCTCAGCCATCGATGCGGTGGGTATGCGTCTCGTTGAATTATACGTTCGACTGCCAATCGTCCGCCACGATGATTACCCGCGTGGGTTGTTGCGGTCGCCTTTGGCTTCGCGACGCCGTTTGCGGATCTCGCGGTCGCGATCCTTCTTGAGCTTGGCCCGTTCTTGCGGCGTGAGCCGCTTGCCTGTGCCGACTTTCTTGCGGCTGAGGGCGCCGTCGGGATTGGCCATGGCGCCGGCTTGCAGCTCGCGGACCATTTTCATCCGTTCGCGGATGCCCTTGCCGGCCATCGAGGTCATCATTTGGGCCATCGCGTCAAACTGCTTGACAAGGTCGTTGACCTCGTGCGGCTCGACGCCGGCGCCGGCTGCGATGCGGCGGCGGCGGCCCTGGTCGATCACTTTCGTGGGGTTGCGCTTCTCCTCCGGCGTCATCGAATCGATGATTCCGCCCAGCCGGCGCAAGTCGCCCTCGGCGTCGAGGTCGTCGAGCCCCTGCATCATGCTGCTCATGCCGGGGATCATGCCCATGACTTTCTGCAGCGGCCCGAGCCGGCCGATCTGGCCCATCTGCTTGCGGAAGTCGTCGAGCGTGAACTCGCCCTTCTGCAGCCGCTCCTCCTGGAGCCGCATTTCATCCTGGTCGAACTCGCGCTGGGCCTTCTCGACAAGCGTGAGGATATCGCCCTGGCCCAGGATGCGGCCCGCCATGCGGTCTGGGTGGAACTCCTCCAGTGCATCAAGGTGCTCGCCGACGCCGATGAACTTGATCGGCACGCCGGTGACGTGCTTAACGCTGAGGGCGGCGCCGCCGCGGGCGTCGCCGTCGAGCTTGGTCATGATGACGCCGTCGAGCTCGAGGGCGTCGTTGAACGCCTTGGCGCTGTTCACCGCGTCTTGGCCGGTCATGCCGTCGACGACCAGCAACACCTGGTCGGGGCTATTCTGGCGATCGATCCGCTTGAGTTGCTCCATCAGCTCGTCGTCGATGTGCAGTCGGCCGGCGGTGTCGAGGATGACGACGTCGGCGCCTTGCTTCTTGGCCTCGGTGATGGCGGCGCGGCAGACGATCACCGGATCCTTTTGCGCGCGGTCGGAATAGACCGGAATGCCGAGCTGCTCGCCGATGATGTGAAGCTGGTCGATGGCGGCGGGGCGCTGCAGGTCGGCGGCGACCATCAGGGGCGAGCGGCCCGCGCTCTTGAGCATGCGGCCGAGCTTGCCGCACGACGTCGTTTTGCCCGAGCCCTGCAGGCCGCACATCATCAGGACGGTGACGTCGCCGCGGCCCTTGAGGTGGAGCGAGTGGTCGACCGGGCCCATCAGCTCGATCAGCGCCTGGTAGACGATGCCCACAACCTGCTGACTGGGGTTGAGGGACTTGAGGACCTGTTCGCCGACGGCCTCGTCGGTGACGCGGCCCATAAAGTCGCGGACGACGCCGAAGCTGACGTCGGCCTCCAGCAGCGAGCGCTCGACGAGCTTCAGCCCATCGCGCATGTTCGATTCGGAGAGCTTCCCCTGTCCGCGAAGGGTTTTGAAGGCGCTGGAGAGT
>JBIOVA010000124.1:0-66580 GCA_044867485.1 Lacipirellulaceae bacterium
TGGCCGGTCCCGCACAGGTACGGACCCACTTGAGCGGGATTGTGAGGCACGATCGGCGAATCCTTACCAGACAGCGGCGCCCAGGGTGGCACGCCCTAAGGTCCGCCGCAGGGCGTGGTGCTTGACCGTCGATCCGAAATCGCCTCACCACGCCCTGCGGCGGACCTTAGGGCGTGCCACCCTGGGCGCCGCTGTCTGGTAAGGATTCGCCGATCGTGCCTCACAATCCCGCTCAAGTGGGTCCGTACCTGTGCGGGACCGGCCAACCCCTGCTGTGGATCGCCGGGCCGTGCGTGCTGGAGACGCTGGAGCGGGCGCTGGAAATCGCCATTGAGTTGAAGCGCATCGCCAGCCGGCTAGGCGTGTCGCTGGTGTTCAAGGCGTCGTTTGACAAAGCCAATCGCACGAGCGTCAGCTCCTACCGCGGCTTGGGGCTGTCCGCTGGGTTGGAGATGCTCGCCGAGGTGCGCCGGCTGACCGGACTGCCAATGACGACCGACATTCACGAGCCGTCGCAAGCGGCTCCTGCAGCCGAGGTGTGCGAGCTGCTGCAGATTCCTGCGTTCCTGGCGCGGCAAACCGATCTGCTGCTTTCGGCCGCCCAAACCGGTCGGGCGGTCAACGTGAAGAAGGGCCAGTTCATGGCCCCCGGCGACATGCGGCACGTCGTGACTAAGCTGGGGGAGGGCGGCTGCCAGGAGGTGCTGCTCTGCGAACGCGGCACGTTCTTCGGCTACGGCCGGTTGGTGAACGACATGCGGGCGCTGCCGCAAATGCGGGCGCTGGGCGCGCCGGTGGTGTTCGACGCCACGCACAGCGTGCAGGAGCCCGGCGGGCTGGGCGACACGACGGGCGGCAACAGGGCGATGGTCGAGCCGCTCGCCCGGGCGGCAATGGCGGTGGGCATCGACGGCTTGTTTTGCGAAACACATCCCAATCCCGACAACTCGCCGAGCGACGGCCCCAATATGATTCCCCTGGGCGAGATCGAAGCGATGATGGAGCGGTTGTTGGCGATCCGGCAGGCGGCGAGTTTTTGACACTCTTTTCGGAGCAGCTTGAACGTGCGGCGGTTTCCTCTTCTCACCTCCAGCAGTTTTCTTGTCGTCGGGCTGGTGGCTTGCGCCATGGCGGTCGCGGCGATCGTCGGTTGCACGCAGCAGGCGGCGCCGCGCAACTCCAGCTTGCGATTCCGCGGCAACAATTCCGACGTGTATCTGCGGAGCGTTGCCGCCACGCTCAACGATTTGCCCAACGCGCTCGACTTGGAGCTGCTGCCGGCCCAGCCGATCCTCACGGCTTCGACCAGCGCCGACGGGAAGGAAGTGCGAGCGATCTGCACACAGAACCCCAATTCGCCGGACGGGTTGGTTAACTACCTGCACGCGGTCGACGGCAACGCGAACTTTGCAACGCTGGGAGTCCGCTCCGGCGACATCGTGCGGTACTACGTCAACCTGGACGCCGACGCGGCCGAGCGGGACATCGAGCAGCGGACCGCCCTGGAGCTGCGCGTACGCCGGCTCGACGCGGTCGATCGCGAGAACGCGCTGATCGTCGAAGGCGGACTAAGCGGCCCGGCCGCGACGCCGCAGAGGATCGAGATTTGGCGATTTTCGGATAAGCGGATGGAGGCCATTCGCTCGCGGATGGTGTTCTACGCCCGCGATCGCCGGCCACCGGCCGGGTGGGAGCCGAGTCCCGACCTCGCCGCGCTGCAGCAGATTGTCGAGCGGGCCAACCAGTGGTTGCGGAACCAGCCGGAAAGCGACGCCGAAAACGATGGCGGCTGGCGCATCGAGCCGCTGCTGGACGGACTGCCCGAGGAGCTTCGACAGTCGAAGCCGGTCGCCGACGCAATTGGCTCGGACCAGTTGCGCGACGGGACGTTTGCCGAGTGGGAGGGGCGGCTCTTGGAGCAGGCGGTGTGGTGCCGCGACATTGTCCAGTGGGCCCGCGGCGACGCGCTCGCCGATCTCGACGCCGTCGTCCGGCTGTTCGACTGGACGGTGCGCAACATCCAACTCGACCCGGCCGGCCAGGCCACGATGGTGTTCCATCCCTGGCAGGCGTTGGTCTATGGGCACGGTACGGTTGAGCAACGGGCGTGGGTGTTCATCGAATTGTGCCGACAGCAGGGCATCGACGCGGCGCTATTGCAGCCGTCTGCCGCGGCGGACGGCACGCCGGCGCCGCTGCTGGTGGGCGCACTGGTCGACGACAAGATTTACCTGTTCGATCCGCAACTCGGCCTGCCGCTGCCGGGCGAAGCGGCGGCGATCGCGACGCTGGACGAAGCGGCGGAGAAGCCCGAGCTGCTGCGGCAGCTCGACCTGAGCGACGCGGAAAAGTACCCGCTCACGGCCGAGCAACTCGCAAAAGTCGATGCGCTCGTCGCGGCGTCGCACCTGCAACTGGCCCGTCGCAGCGCTCGGCTCGAAGCGGCGCTTGAGGGCGAGGAATTCGTGCGGCTGTCCGCCAGCCCCAGCGCGGTCGCGGAGCGGCTTGCCAAGCAGCCGCACATCGCGTCGGTCAAGCTCTGGACGCGACCGTTCCAGGCCGTGGCGGACGAATTGACATTTCCGAATACCAAGTCGCGGCCCTACCGTCCGTTGGCGGTCGCCGAGTTTCAGCCGTTCGCCGAGCGGCCGCTGCTGTGGAAGGCCCGCGTGCTGCATTTCCAGGGGGACAAGGAGGTGCGGGCCGCCGAGCGGAGCGACCCGCTGGCCGAGGCCCGTTTGGGCCATGAGGATGCCTTGGGGCTCTATCAGGATCGCAGCGTGCGGCCATCGGACGACATGCTGGCAAAGCTCGAACCGGCGAAGCAAACGGTGTACGAGGCGGCGAAGGCGGCCTCCAGCTATTGGCTGGGGTTGTTGAGCTACGATCGCGGAAATTACGAGATTGCCGCCTCCTGGCTCGGCGGGCGATCGCTGGAGCGCGAGCCGCAGGGCAAATGGGCCCACGGCGCTCGGTACAATCTGGCGCGCACCTACGAAGTGCTGGGGCGCCATGGCGAGGCGATCAAGCTGTTGGAGTCCGATCCCGAAGAGGCGCCGCAGCGGTATGGCAACCGACTTCGCGCGAGGCAAATTGCCGCTCAGATCGAGTCGCCCGCCGCGTCGCCCGATGTTGCCGCCGACGGAGCGGCGAACGATGGCAACGCCGAATAGTCCGCCGCGACAATCGCCATGCGTTCCTTGATCCAGCGCCATTGGTTTCTCGCGGCGTTGGCGGCTTCTCTTGTGGCGGGCATCGTCGGGCACGCGCAGCTTGGGCCCCTGGCGGCGCTCATGCCGCAGGATCCGATGGTCGCCAGCGTGCTGCTGGTGATGTCGTTGGGGCTTGAGACGCGTGCGATGTGGAACGCGGTGCGGCGGCCCACCGGGGCGGCGCTCGCCGTGGCGGTCAATCTGGGATTCGTGCCGCCGTTGGCGTGGCTAGCCGGGCGCGTGTTGGAGCCAAGCCTCGCCGAGGGACTGATCGTCGCGGCGGCCGTGCCCTGCACGCAGGCGTCGGCGGCGGTGTGGACACGCCGCGCCGGCGGGAACGACACCATTGCCGTGCTCACGACGATGGCGACCAGCCTGGCATGCTTTGTGGTGACGCCGGCGTGGTTGGAACTGCTCGTGGGACGTACGGGCGGCGCCGGGCAGAGTTTCGGCAAGCTCGTGCTGCGGCTGGCGGTTGTCGTGGTGGCGCCGATTGTCGCCGGCCAGTTGCTGCGGGCCGTCGCGCCGATACGCTCCTGGTCGATGCGGCACGCGCGGCGTTTGAGCTTGTACGCCCAGTTGGGCATTCTCTCGATGGTGTTCGTCGGCGCCGTGGAGTGCGGCAAGCAGATCGCCCGACTGGACGAGGGCCTGGCGCCGCTGGCCGGCCACATTGTCGCTATGATTGTCCTGGTCGCGGCAGTGCACACGACTGCGTGGTTCGCGGGGTTTTGGATGGCCGGTCGGTTGGGGCTGCCCCGCGCCGACCAGATCGGCGTCGGCTTCGCCGGCAGCCAGAAGACGCTCATGATCGGTCTGGCGATCGCCATCGACTTCGGTGGGCTGGCGGTGCTGCCGATGGTCGCGTACCACTTCGAGCAGCTCTTGATCGACACCGTTCTGGCGGAGCGGCTGCGAAAACGGGCTGCCGAGCCGTCGGCCGCGGCCCTTGCTGCCGCGGAGTCCGGGGTATAAGATTTGGGATTCGATTTCAGCCGTCAGCCATCGGTATTTGTCGCGAGGCCATCGCCATGCAAGACGACATCCATCCCGCCTATTACGAAACGCAAGTCACGTGCGGCTGCGGCAACTCGTTCGTCACGCGCAGCACGCGCAAGGAGCTGAAGGTTGACATCTGCAGCGCCTGCCACCCGTTCTACACGGGCAAGCTGAAGTTCGTGGACACGGCCGGCCGCATCGAGCGGTTCAAGAGCAAGTTCGCCAAGAGCGGCATTACGAGCCTGGGGACGGGCAAGAAGGTCAAGGCGGAGAAGTAGCGACACTTGGTCCTCCGGTCCCCTCCCCCCTTGCGGGGAGGGCTAGGGAGGGGGCGCATCGGGTACGTCACCCCTCCCCTCACTCCTCCCCATCCAGGGGAGGGGGACAGATCGATCGAACAAGTCCGTTACCGTCTCCAGCCTCCAGCCTTTCCGATGCGCGATCTCCTCGAACAGAAACTGGCGCGATTCGAGGAGCTTGATGCGCAGCTTCTGGATCCGACGGTCCAGTCGGATTCCAACCGGATCGCCGCCGTGGCGCGCGAGCGCGGGTCGCTGGCGAAGCTCGCGCAGAAATACCGGCGGTTCAAGGAGCTGAACGCCGAGATTGCCGACGCGCGGGTGATGATCGACGGGGATGATTCTGACCTGCGAGAATTGGCCGACGCGGAGCTTCCCAACCTGGTCGAGCAGCGCGAGGCGCTGTGGAACGAGCTGTTGGAGCTCACGCTCGGAGGCGCCGACGCCAACCGAACGCGGTGCATTATGGAAATCCGCGCCGGCACCGGCGGCGACGAGGCGGCGCTATTCGCCCGCGACTTGTACGAAATGTACAAGCACTACGCCGAGACGAAACGGTGGAAGGTCGAGGTACTCGACCACAGCGGCACGGAGCTGGGCGGGTTCAAGGAAGTGTCGTTGGGGCTCGAGGGCGACGGAGTCTATCGCGAATTGCAGTACGAGAGCGGCGGGCATCGCGTCCAGCGCGTGCCGGAGACGGAGACGCAGGGCCGCATTCACACGTCGCTGGCCACTGTGGCCGTGATGCCGGAGCCGGAGGACGTGGAAGTGCAGCTCAAGCCGGACGACTACCGGCTCGATAAGTTCTGCGCCAGCGGCCCCGGCGGGCAGCACGTCAACAAGACCGAGAGCGCCGTGCGGCTCACGCACTTCGAAACCGGCATCGTCGTCCAGTGCCAGGACGAGAAGAGTCAACACAAGAATCTGGCCAAGGCGCTGCGGGTGCTCAAGACGCGAATTTACGAGCACAAGCGCGAGGAAGAGGCCAAGAAGCGCTCCGACCAGCGGAAGACTCTCGTGGGCTCGGGGGACCGCAGCCAGCGGATTCGCACGTACAATTTCCCCGATAACCGCGTGACCGATCACCGCATCGGGTTGACGCTGTACAAGCTGGACCAGATCATCGCGGGGAACCTGCAGCCGGTGACGGACGCGCTGGTGGACTACGACCGGCAGCAATTGCGGGATGCATTTGCGGCGGGGGAATAGGACGCGGATGAACGCGGATTGAACGGATTTTCGCGGATCTGAATAGATGCAGAAAACCAAGTCCGAATGAATTGCCGATTTCACTTGACTCTGATCCGCGGTCATCCGCTTAATCAGCGTTCATCCGCGTTCCATTCTGATGCCCGAAGCTCCCTGGACCGTTGGCCGGTTGTTGACCTGGACGACGGATTTTCTGCGCGAGAAGGGGGCGGAGAGTCCGCGGCTGGACGCCGAGGTGTTGCTTGCGTTTGCGCGAGGGTGCAAACGGATCGAGCTGTACACGGCGTTTGAGGAGCCAGCGAGCGACGAGTTGCGCGAGCGGTTTCGCGCGTTGGTCAAGGAGCGGGCCAGCGGGAAGCCAGTAGCCTATCTCGTGGGGCAACGCGAGTTCTTTTCGCTGCCGTTCGAGGTGACGCCGGACGTGCTGATTCCGCGACCGGAAACGGAGCTGGTCGTAGTGCGGGCGCTTGATCTCATCAAAGGGCGATTCCATGAAACGAAGCAATGTCAGCAGGTTGTGGACGTGGGAACTGGTAGCGGCACGCTGGCCGTGGCAATCGCGAAGCATTCACAGTGTTGTCAGATAACAGCAACGGACCTTAGCCCTACCGCGTTAGACGTGGCGCGTCGGAATGCAGATCGACATGGGGTCGAGGGTCGCATTGATTTCATTGAGGCCGACCTGATGTCGGGTCTTAACTTTGATCCCTACTTTGACCTGATCGTAAGCAACCCGCCATACGTGATGACAGCGGAGCTCGCCGCGCTGGTTGACGATGTGCGGCGTTTTGAGCCGAAGTTGGCGCTCGACGGCGGGGAACATGGGACAAGCGTCATCGGGCGGCTGCTGCCGCAGGCTGCCGAGCGGCTGCGGCCCGGGGGTTGGCTGCTCATGGAGATCAGCCCGACGATCGTCGGGCGCGTGGAGCAGCTCGTCGACGCGACGCCGGGACTGGAGCGGCGGCCCACGCTCAAGGATCTCGCGGGGCTGGCTCGCGTCGTGCAAGCGCGGCGGGAGGAAGTGGCATGAGTCACCCGCTGCGTTGGCTGTCGCTGGTGGCGCTGGAGCGGCCGGTGTTGCCGGCGTTCGATGTGGTGGCGGCCTGGTATGCCGAGCATTATCCTGACGCGCCGCTGCTTAAGCCGGCGGGCTCTACGGACAATCTACTCACGTTCACGATCGGCGAGTACACCGCGGCGGCGACGCTCGTGCCGCGGGCGATTCCGTGGTCTCAGCTCGAGGGGCCGGTCGCGACGGCCTGGTATTGGCCGGGCGCCGTCGACGCGCTCAGCCGGCAAGCGGCTCATTTGCTCGTGACGCTGGTCGACGAGGGGGGGCGGGCGATCGAGAAGGCGATGCACCTGACGCAGCTCACGGCGGCGCTGGCGGCGCCGACGCCGAGCGTGGGTGTGTTTTGGGGGCCGGGGCGATTGGTTCACGAACCGGCGGCGTTCATCGAGCAAGTGACGGACATCAGCGAGCGGAATTTGCCGCTGTTCTTGTGGGTCGACTTCCGCGTCGAGCGGCGGGACGATGGGGCTCTGCGTTTGTATACGACCGGGCTCGAGGCGCTCGGGGGCGAGGAGATTGAAGTGCCGCGGTTCGAGGGCGATCCGCAGCAGCTTGTGGGATTCGTGTACAACGTGGCGCACTACCAACTCGATCGCCGTAAGGTGATTTCCGACGGCGACACGATCGGCTTGACCGACGATGTGAAAGTTACGGTGCGACGCGGGGCGTCGATGCTGGGCGGCGAGCTAGAGGTGATTCAGCTCGAATTCGAGGGCGGCGAGAGCGAGCCGCGGTAGAACTTCTGCTTGAGCGGGTTGCGGGTCGTGGTGATCGGCCCGGCCGAGGCGTCGCCGATGAGGGCGGCCACCATCATCTGCAGCTTGGCGTCCATGTCGTCGGCGTAGTGCACCAGCAGCGCTTCGGGCGTCATCGGCGGCTTGGGGGCGCCCCATTCGGCCAGCCGTTGGTGCGAGACGATGATGTGCTCGAGACGCAGAAGTTTTTCGCCCGCTAAGCCGCAAGCGGCGGCCGCCTCGCGGAGCATGTCTCGGCCTTGCAGGATGTGGCCAATGAGGACGCCGCTTTCAGAGTATTCAGCGCCGGTGGCGGTGAGTTGCAGCTCGCGGAGCTTGCCGATGTCGTGGAGCACGCCGCCGGCGACGACGAGGTCCTTATCGAGCGGCGGCTGCAAGTCGAGACAGGCCGCTGCGTACTTGTCGGCGAGATAGACGCACGTTTGGGCGACGCTCAGGACATGCTCCAAGAACCCGCCGGCGTAGGCGTGGTGGTTGTACGTCGCCGCGGGGAGCTTGAGCAGCGTGTCGCGGTTGTCGTCGAGCAACCGCGTGACGATCGCCGCGACGCCCGCGTCGGCGATGTGGTCGACGGCCAGGGCGCGGAGCTCGGCGAACATCTCAGCCGCGTCGCGGCGGGAGCGCGGCAGGCACATCGCGGGGTCGAACCCATCGGCCTGGTCGGCGTCATTGGTCTCGCGGAGGCGGCGGATTTCGAGCTGCGGGCCGTAGTTGGTTTCGCGGTATTGGGCGCGGAGCTTGTAGAACTTGCCGACGGCCCATTCGTCGCGGCACGCGAGAGCGAGCGGCGAGTCCGACCAAATGGGGAAATTCACCTCCCGGCCGGCGTCGCGAAACGCCACGCGGAAGTAAGGCTTGCCGTCTTTGGTGGTTTGCTCGTCTTTGCCGGAGAGCAGGGCAAAGAAGTCGGCCTCCTGGCCATGTGCGAGGTCGGATAGTCGCGCCGTTTTGGCGGCGGGATCATCCTCGATGAGTTTCTTTTGCGCGGCGGGCATGGCCCTCATTCTGCGCGCGGCGATATCAATTCGCAACTCGTCAGGACTGCGGCGGCTTGCGGAGCTTCGCTTGGCGAACCTTCTCGGCAAGCGCCGCTCGCTTGCCGTCGAGCTCTCGGCGTCGTCGCCGGAGGTCCTTCAGCTCATGAATGACGCGCGGGCCGCAGACCACTGCGAGGACGCCAAATACGACCAGATAGACGACCAGAAGCCCCTGCACGATCGGATGAGAAAAGGGGACGTCAAGCGCCGCGGCCCCGCCGAGAACAGCGGCGACGACCGTCGTGATCAGCAGCAGTCCGCCGACAGAGAATTGCAAGCGAGGCGTCGCCATAATGCCTCAAATCCGCGGCGACTCTTCGGAAAGCGCCGTCAACATGCCGGACAATTGCGTGCGAATCTGCTCCATCACCGGGTCGACCACGGCTGTGCGGTCGCGCTGGCTGCTCACCGGGATCGCCTCGCCCACTTGAACCACCGCGTGCAGCGGGCCGTGGATGCGGATGCTGTCGGTGAAATCCTCTTCGAACCGCTCGACCGTTTCGAGGATGTGCTCGGGCACATTCTTCTCCGACTGCCGCACGTAGTTCCGCGGGTAGTGCGACATCTGCTGCACGTAGTAGCATGCAGCGAGCTGCTTGCGGCACTCGTCGCGTTCGGCGGTGGGCGTTTCTTTGGCCAGCAGCGTCGGCAGGATGGCGCCGCGGAGATTCTTCACGCGGGCGACGACGCCTTCGCTCGTGGGGCGGATGCTCCATCGCTTCTCGAACTTCGTGAGCAAGTCCTGGACGAGCTTGTCGACGCGCTCGTAGAAGTCGCCGGTGCGGGCCCAGCCGAAGTACTCGATTTCCTTGAGTGAGAGCAGAGCCTGGGCAATCTGGCGGAGCCGTTGGATGAGCGGCTTGTCGCTTTGCGGGAACCAGGAAAAGTGGCCTTCGATTTCCTCGATGACTGGCGTGACCGTCGCCATCAGATCGCCACTGTAGAAGTAGCGAATGGCCACCGGGTGGATGACGACGCCCGCAGCGCCGCCCGCCTTCTCGCGGCGCTTGGCGGCCGTGCGGGCGATGAATGACACGCCGTCCATGAGCGGCATCAGCACGTCGTTGTGGCGCGAGATGGCGCCCTCGGCGAACAGCACCAGCGGGCGCTGCCCATCGACCAGAATGTCGACCGCCGTGTTGATCGCCTGGCGGTCGACCCCCTCGCGGTAGACGCTAAAGGCGCCGATGCGGCGAAGCATGAAGGAGTTGAGCCGGCTTTGCTTGAACAGGTGCCACGAGGCCATCGCGTGCATGTGCCGGCCGACCTGCTTGGTGAGCGGGCCGAACGTGAGCGGGTCGGACATGCGGCAGTGGTTGGGCGCCAGGATGACGCCGAGGCCCGCGTCGAGCGACGCCTTGAGCCGCTCGCCGCCGCGGGTCTCGATCGAGTGGACGCCATGCGCCTTGCGGAGGAAGGCGGGCACGAAGAAGCGGCGAATGAAGGTCGGCCAGAAGTGCGAGTAAACCGGCGGAACGAACTGGTAGGGTTCCTCGATGATGACGTTTTGCATCGGCTACAGGGCCTCGGCACAGTTTGCCCAAGCGGCACGGCGGGAGCAGGATTTGTCAAAGATACCGCACGATTCGGCGGTGTGACCAGAGCGGGCGATGCGGCGCCGATACCCTATTAGCCCCCAGTCACTGACCGGGGGCTAAGTGAAATATTCACGATGAAGCCCCTTAAGAAACAACTGCGACCCCGACGCGAATCTGCCCCCGCGGACGCGACGCGCTGGCAGGAAGGATTCCTGCGCTACATTCGCACCGAGTGCCATCTGGCCGACAACACCGTGGCCGCGTACGGCCGGGACCTCAAGCGACTCTTCGCGTGGCTCGGCAATCGGCGGTTGGGGCAGCTTAGCGTGAGCGAATTGGCGGGCTACCCGGCATGGCTTGCCGAGCAGGGCCTCGCGGCCAAAAGCGTTGTGCGGCACGTCGCGTCACTTAAGGTGTTTTTTCGCTACTTGCAGCTCGAAGGGGCGATCGTCGACAACCAGGCCGAGCTGCTCGGCTCGCAGAAATTGTGGCAGCGCGTCCCAACGGTGTTGTCGGCCGAGCAGGTGGACCGGCTGATCGCGGCGCCGCGGCGGGCCGATCCACATTGGCTCCGCGATCGAGCGCTGCTGGAGATGCTGTACGCAACCGGCTGCCGCGTGTCGGAGCTTTCGAACCTGCGCGTGCGGGACGTGCATCTGGCGGAACGCTTCGCGACCTGCCATGGCAAGGGCGACAAGCAGCGCGTCGTACCGTTGGGCGAGCGGGCGGTGGCCGCGGTGCAAGCGTATCTCACGAGCGAGCGCGGCCCGTTGGCGGCCCGGCGCACGCCGCCGCCGGAGTGGCTGCTGCTGTCGGCCCGCGGAGCCCGGCTCAGCCGCGAGCGGATTTGGGAGCTGCTGAAGCGGTACTCGGCCCGCGCAGGCGTGCCGACGGAGATCAGCCCCCACTCGCTGCGGCACAGTTTTGCGACTCACCTGCTGGCCGGCGGCGCCGACCTGCGGCAGGTCCAAGAGATGCTTGGCCACGCGAGCATCGCCACGACGCAGATCTACACGCACGTCGACCACGCGCGGCTGAAGCGCGTGCATCAGAAGCATCACCCGCGGGCGTGAACAAACGCGGGACGCCGTCATCCTGCCAGGTCACCGTCATCCTGAGCGCAGCGAAGGATCTTGATAGCCAGCAAGATTCTTCGCTGCGCTCGGAGTGACGCCTCCTACTCCGCCTTTCGCAGCGGGGCGAAGCGCACTTTTTCGATCAGTTTGTGCGTCGCACCGGTGGCGGGGTCGACGTAGCCGGTGATCGCCGTCATGGCGTTGATCACGTACTGGTACTTCAGGTCGTAGTCGCTGTCGATCTCGACCTCCTGCTCGCTGGAGCCGGGGCCGGCGGAGTCGTCGACCATGCTGCGCACCCGGGCGTGCAATTCGGAGAACGGGTTGTCGCCGGTGATCGCCACGTCGCCGATCTGCAAACTGGCCAGGTCGCGATCCGGGCCGGCGCGGAGCCGCACCTTGATGATCGGCGAGTCGCTGGGCGCCGCCGCCATGCCCGCTTCGGCCGGCATGCGGACGTTGAAATCGCCCTCCGGCAGCGTGATCCTGAACGTAAACACAAAGAACACCATGAGCTGGAAGACGACGTCGATCATCGGCGTCATCTGCAGTTCAAGCTTTTCGTTGTGTTCGGTGTGGCGAATCTTCATGGCGATCGAATCGTCCGAACCTCGCTTTGCTTGCCGCGGAGGGCGAACCGCTCGAAGCCCAATTCCTGGCAGGCCTGGATGATCTCCTGAACCAGTCCCGTGCGGGCATCTTCATCGGCGCGGATGATGACCGTCACATCCTTGAGCTCCTCGATCGCGAACCGCTCGATGATCTGCTTCTCGCGCAGCAGCGCCGAGCGCAGCTCGTCGAGGCTGTTGAGGGCTTCCCCGGCGTAGATGAATTGGCCGCGATCCGTGAGGTGGATCGTCAGCGGATGGTTGTACGGCGTTTCGGGCGGCTTGGCGAGCTCGCTGGCCGGCAACGTGACGCGCTGATCCTGCTCGGCGTCGGACAGGTTGATCGTGAACATGAAGAACGCGATGAGCTGGAACACGATGTCGATCATCGGCGTCATGTCCGGATCGGCGTTCGTTCCGCTGTGGCGCGCCTTGATTCGCATGACCCGTATCCTTCCGCTTCAGGTGGCTACGCCTTATCCGCCGGCTTGCGGAAGCGGCGCATCAGGCCCTCGCTCACGACGCCCACTTCCAGGACAAGCCGCGACACGCGGTTGCGGATGAGGTGATAGGCCGTCAACGCGGGGATCGCCAGGTACAGGCCCACGAGCGTTGTGAACAATGCCTTCGAGATGCCCTTGGCAAGCTCCTGCGGGTCGGGGGCGCCAGTGTTTGTGTTGGCGATGACCATAAACGACTCGACCATGCCTTCGACCGTGCCCAGCAGACCGATCATTGGGCTGATCGTGCCGATGAGGGCGAGATACCCGAGCCGCTGTTCCATCCGCAGATTCTCTTCCTCGCCCACCTCCTGCATGGCCTCGATCGCCTCGTTGTAGCCGACTGACACCCGCGACAGTCCGGCCGAGAGGATGCGGCCAAGAAACGATTCATCCGCCTTGGCCAGGTCGTACGCTTCTTGGTACTGCTTGGCGGCGAGGTGCTGCTCGAAGCCTTCAACCAACGCGGAGGGGACGACATTTTCGCGGCGGGCGGCCAGCACGTTCATCACGAACAGCGCTACTAGGGCGAACGAAATCGCGAGGAAGACGATCGTGTAGTGCCAGCCCATGGCATCAACGATCCACTGCAGATAGCTGACTTGGGGCGACGGCTCGGAGTCGCTGGCAGGCGCGGCGTCGCGGATGCTCTCGTCGACGGCAGCGTCGGCCGGGGCGGCGGGTTCATCGGCGTCCTGAGCCACGGCGACGCGCGCAGCGGGCATCCAGGCGGCCGAGCAGATCAACGCAGCGACGAGGACGACGACGAGGCGGCTCCATTGCGGCGCGGAGGCTGGGATGCGGTTCGAGGATCGCATTGAGAAATGGCTTTCGTTGCGAGGAGTGGAAGGCGGCATTTTTTGTCTCCCTCCCTTCAAGAGAGGGGAACGTTTGGCGACCAAGCTTCAATCTAATGTCTTACCGACGATTCTCCAACGTGAGCGGGCATGGGTTCCGTCACGGCTTTGCCCAACGGCTGGCCGGGTACTTCTCGGCCAGTTTCTGCGCGACGTCCTGCGAGCGGCTTTCGCGGCCAGCATCGCGCCACAACGTCACCAGCTCGTGAAGCGCTTTGGCGTGCACGTCTGGCGAGTTGTTGTACAGCAAATCAACGTGCAGGAACGCAAACAGGGCGCCCTGTTTGTCACCCGCCGCGAGGTAGCTGTCGCCCAGCGCCGCGTACGCGCGGGCTAGGAGCTCGCCATCCTCGGGGTCGGACTGTTCGATGATTTGGCCGATCGTGGCCGCCGCGTCGGCGCCCTTGCCGGTGGCCGATTGGCTTACCGCCCGATCCAGTGTGGCGGAAAGCTTCAGCGGGTCGAACAGCGGTCCGGACTCCGTCGTTGCGGCAACCTTCTCGAATTCCGCGAGCGCTTCGTCGTGCTTCCCTTCGGCCTGCCAGGCGCGTCCGACGAGCAAGGCGGATCGAAGTCCGAAATACTCCGCCGGCGCCTTGGCGAGCTTGGCGTACTCGGCGCGGGCGTCGGCATACTTGCCGGCGGCCACCAGCAGGTCGCCGACGGTTTCGATGGCCTGCGGTATGTGCACGCTCGTGCGGCGCTGCGACATAAAGCCGCGAACCGCGGTCGTGGCCGCCGCCAGGTCGCCCTGTCCCGATATTGCGAGCTGGGCCTTGGCCAGCACCGTGGTGAATTCGACGTCGGCGAGGATTTCGTCGCGGCGGATCGTCGCGGCGTTGATTTTCTCGAGTGCGGCGAGGGCCTCCTGCGGTCGGCCCGTTTGCAGGGCAGTTCGTGCGGCGTTCAACTCGGTCGGCTCGCCGGCGAAGTAAAGGCTCTCGATATCCTCGGCGGGGACGGTCGAGCTGACGCCTCCCTTGGAGATGGTGACGTTGAGCGCGGTGACCGCGGTGATTTGCCCGCTGTCGACGCCACTGCGGCGATGGACGCGGTCCACGCCACCCTGGGCGTACGAAGTGTCGCACCTCGCGACGCTCATCGCGAACAGTGCGACCGTTGCAAGAACTTGTCGAATGGGCAGGTTCACTTCGTCAACTCCTCGCCGATTTGCTTCAATAGGGACTCGAACGCGGCCTTCCATTTCGGTCCGCCGAGGTCGGGGTAGAGCGTTCGCATCGACTCGATATTCTTCTGCGCCGCCTCGAGCTGGTCGCGGCGGGCGCCGCCTTGGGCAATCGTGGCGCCCAGGAAGCGCGCGCGGGCGATGTTGTAGCGAGCCTCGAAGAAAATCTCTGTGTATCGCGTCGCGTCCTGAGCGGCCTTGGCGTCGCTGGCGGCCATTTCGGCGGCGCGGCGCCGGGCTCCGTCGGCCGCCGTGGCGAGGCGCAGCCAGCCCCACACGAGATTCCTGCCGTCGCGCCCCGCGGCGGCGCCGCGGATGGCCTGGTCGATGGCTTCGGGCCGCTCTTCGGCGGCGCCCCACGCCTGATAAGCGGCGGCGGCGGCCTGCTGCACATCGAGCATGGCCGGCCGGTCGCGGAGCAGCAGCGCGTACTGCTCGACGCCCTGCTGGTACTTGCCCATCGCGACGAGGCAATCCGCGAGGCGCTTGCGAACGCCAAGCACCTGAGCGGCGTCGGGGGCGCCGTCGTTCCCTTGCTGGGCAGCGGCCAGGACGGCTTCGAGCGACTGCTGGGCGCGTTCCAAATAGGGGCGCGCCCGATCGCCGCGCAATCCCTGGCCGATTTGCAGATTCGTTTGGGCAACCCAGTTGAGCAGCTTCCAATCGCCGCCGTTCGGACGGGCGGCGACGCGGGCCAGCACGTCGCCGAACGCGGCGGCCACCTCTTCGGCCCGTGCGTCCTGGCCGGCGGCCGACAGGTCCTTCATTTGCCGCTGGAGCTGCAAGCCGAGGCTGAGGTAGACGCTCGCGAGCTTCTCGGTCGCATCGCCGCCCTGCTTGGCGACGAACTCGTCGAGAGACTTCATCGCATCCTGGGCTTCGTCGCGGCGCGGCGGTTGAGCAGCAAGGTACGCGCGGAGGGCGAGCTTGTAAGTTTCGAGCATGACTTCGGGCTGGGCGGCGGCGTCCGACTCGGACTGGACGAGCGTAAGCGGGCCGACGGCAAGGTCTTCCAGCGCCTCGAGCGCCGGTTGCCATTCGCCGCGGGACAACAAAAGCTGCACGTAGCACAGCGTGCTGATGGTCGCTCCGGCACTCGGCTCGGCGGCGTCGCGATAGGCCGCGAAGCCGCTGGAGAGGAGCCCCGCGGCCTTTTCCCGCAATGCGTTGGCGGCCTCGTCGAACTGGGCGTCGCGGCCCTCCGTTGTTTGCAGGTATTGGCGCCACAGCGCGGCGCCGAGCGTGAGCTCCGCGGAGGCGCGGCGGTTGGCTGGCAGCTTGGCGAGCAGCTCCTCGGCCTCATCGATGCGGTTCTCGCCGAGAGCGACGTTGATCAAGATGCTCACGGCGCGATCGGCCTCGGGAGCGTTGGGCCACCGGGAGGCGACAAGCTGCGCCGTCTCGGCAAGCTTCCGGCCGGCGAAGGCCCCTGCGTCGGCGCCGGCTGGGGCTGCGGCGCGCGACTCGCGATGCAGCTTGTCCCACGCCCACAGGGCAATGTTAGCTGCGTTGGGAGCGAACTCGTGTTCGGGGTATCGGGACGCAATGAATTCGCCAAGCACGGCCGCGTCTTCCAGGCGGCCGTCTTCCCAATCCAGGGCGCACAGGTAGTAGCGCGCCATGTTGATCTGCTCGAGCGGCGTCTGGCGATCGGCCAGATCGACGGCGGTCTCGAACGCCCGCCGCGCGTCGTCCCGGCTGCGCACCGCGTCGTTTTCCAGCTCCGCAACGGCGTCGGGATTGTTCTCGCTAGCCAGCCGGGCGGCGAGTTTCGAGGAGCTCATCAGTTCGAGTGCGGTCCTGCCGGCGGCCAGCGCCTCACTGAAATTGGCGAAGTCAGACGTTCCCGCTCCCCGCTGCGCAAGCGAGGCAAGCGCCAGTCGCGCCTCGCGTTGAAACTCGTTGGGATCGTCCGCCACGTCGCGGAGCAGCGTGCGGACTTCCGACTCGACGCGCTTCGCGTCGCGGGCGCCGTTGTCGGAATTCTTGAGATGAGCCTGGTACGAATCGGCAAGCCGGAACGCCACTTCCAGCCACTCGGGATTCTTCCGCTCCTCGGGTCGCGACGTGCTGAGCCATTCCTCGCATTCGCGGATGGCATCGTCCGGCTTGTCCTGCGCGAGGTAGCACTCCGCGCGGTAGCGGAATGCCCGGGCCGCCAACCGGCGGAATTCCGGATTGACCGGCGTCGGTTGAATGAGGTCCTGGTAGCAGCCCAGCGCCTTGGCGTAGTCGCCCTGCTGCTGGGCGCAGCGGCCTTGGTAGAGCCGGCTGGAGGAGCCGACCTGCGTGTCGCGGAACTCCTCGTGAAGCTTGCCGAAGCCGTTCCATGCCTGGCCGAGTGCTTCGCGTCGCTCGTCGCTCTCCGGCTCGTAGGCCCGGGCCGACTCGAAGCTAATCAGCGCGAGCAGGAACCGGGCCTCCGCCTGGCGGTTTCGCAACAGGTCGCGAAGGGCTTTGGCCTCGGGATCGGATTGGATGACCGTGGGCTTCGGCAAGTCAGCGAGCCGATCGGTGCACAGGCCGAGAAGCTGCTCAGTTGCCGTGGCCGCGTGGTCGAAGCCCTCGCGAGCTTCGCGGCGGGCGATCTCCGCGGCGGCGGTCTCGTCGGGCAGCGGCGCCGCGACGGCGAGTTTCGCGAGCGCGAGTTCGACGTACAGATGAGCGGATTGCCGCAGGGCGTCGAGAGCCCGCGTCGACTCCGGATCGTCGCCGGCAAACTGCTGGAAGTTCTCGGCCGCCTGGCGCAGCAGTTGCGTCTGTTCGTTGCGGTCGCGCGACTGGCGGCCCTGGGCGGCCAGGCTCACGGCCCGCTCGAAGGAAATCTGCCGGCCGAACTCGTCGGTCATCAGCGGCGAGACTTCGACCCAGTCGATGAACTGAACGGCGGTGTCGTCCCAGCCGGCGGCGCGGAGCGCGGCAACGAATTCGGTGTTGCGATCGGCCGCGGCGGCGACGGTTCCCGTCGTCGACGCCGCCAACAGCGCGACGATGAGTTTGCGGCGTTGACTGTGTGCTCGTATCACGGTGCGATGTCGGGACGACGAGGATGGGGCGCGCGGCAATGTCGGCGCCAGATGAAGCGGCGGGGGCGATTGTCGCGTGGAGAAGGGATCGATGGCGAGGCGCGCACTCGCCACCTCAGTCGCCGATGGCGCCGCCCGATCCGCAGTCTCTGTTCCAACTCCATCTTAACGGTCAGCGATCCGGCAACCAAGCAGGGGCCTATTTTCCCGTCACTTGCGCCGCGGCGAATTGCGCTGCCTGTGGCGATTGGCGGGACTGGGCCGGCCCTGCGACGCCGGCAGGGCCGGGAGTAGAATGGAGCGAATCAGCTCGACGCTCATCGTCAGGAGGAGCCGCCGGTGCTTCGCTTTGGAACCAAGTCTGCAGCCGCGCGAGCGCGCCGGGCGGCGGGGCCTGCCCGGGGCCGCGTGTGGATGCTGCTGGCGATGCTCGGCGCGGTGACGCTGCTCATGCGACAACTCGAGCGCCGCGACGCGGGCGAGCAACTGGGGCGGGCCCTGGCGATGCCAGCGCCGGGCGAGACGACGGCCAGCGGCGAGGCGCCGCCGCAGAAGGCGCTCCCGCTGCCGGGCGACCCCGCGGCGTGGGCAGCCGTCAAGGACAATGCCCCCTTCCTGCCGGCGGAACAGGAGGCATGGTTCTCGCTGCTGGAGCAAGCGCGGGAGGCGTCGGCCGCAGCGGACGCTGCTCCCGCGGGGACGGACGTGGCGTACGCGCAACTCGTCAGCCAACCGGAGACATATCGCGGTCAGCCTGTCCGCGTGCGCGGGGCGGTGCTTCGCGAGTCGCTCAAACGTGCGCCCGAGAATGACCGCGGTATTGCCGAGTATCATCAGCTCACGCTGGCCCCTTCGGGGGGCGGCGACCTGCCATTTGTGGTTTACACCCTCGACTTGCCGTCGAAGTTTCCCCGCGGCGACGATCTGCGCGAATCGGTTGTCGTCGATGGGTATTTCTTTAAGACATGGTCGTTTTCGGACGGCGAGCAAATGGGTCTGGCGCCGGTGATTGTCGTGAGGTCGATTCACTGGCAGGCGCCGAAGGCGGCGGCGAGGCAACCGGCGGCGGTCGGATCGGATCGCCTGTGGTTCGGCGTGGTCGGCGCGGCTGCCGCAGCGGCCTGCCTGGCCGCCTGGGTGGCTTGGCAGACGCGGCGGCCGCGCGTGTCCACCGCGGTCGAGACAGGCGAGGCGACTCGCGCGTCGCTGGCCCGGCTCGCCGAGGCGGAGGCGGAGCCATGACGCGCCGCGGCCGCGGGGCCGGATTGCCGCGGGTGGTCGCGGGGCGATGCCTTTGGGCGGTCGCAATGATGGCGTTGCTTGCCGCGTCCGCCGTCGCCCAACCCGGCGGGGATTTTCGGACGCTGCTGACCGACGCCGGCGTCGGGGAGGATGCCTTCACTCAACTTGCCGAGATCGACGACGAATTAACGGACGAACAAGCGGCGATCATCGGCAAAGTGCTGTTTCGGCTCGATCAGCTTGACCGCGGTCAGATTCGCAGCCTGGGTACCGACGGTGCCATGGTGATTGAGCGGTTCCCCGAAGACATGGCGCCGCTCGCAGCCGGAACATTGGTCCGGATGGGTGGTTCGGCAACTTCCGCGCGGCCGATCGCGGGGCCGGCGGATGGCGTCCCCTTGTGGCGATGTGAGGTCCAATTGTCCGATGGCGGCGCGGCGACGGTGATCTCGGCCAGAGTCCCGCAAGCCTGGCGCGATCGTGAGGAACTGCGCGAACCAGTCAAATTGCTCGGCGTGGTCGCGGGGGTTTCCGCCGACGCCGATCCGCGACAATTTACGGTGCTCACCAATCGATTGGCCTGGTATCCGACGACAGGAATGCCAACGGGCGTTGCCTGGCTGACGGCCCACGGATTTGACGCGGCGCTGTTGGACGAAGTGCGGCCAGCCAGCCCGTTCAGCAAGCCGTCCGACTCGCGCGAGGCGGAGGCGTTTTACTCGTGCATTGCGACCGTGCGCCGCGGCAACGTGGGCGAACTTTGGCGGCTGGCTCGGCAGGAGGTGTCCGACGCGGTCGAGCGTTGGCAGTCCGCCGCCACGGCCGCCGGCGCCGAGCGGAAAGAGCTTGCCGCCCAAATGGTCGACGCCTCGCCCGGCGACCGCCCCGAGTTGGAGCTGCAGATTTTAGCGCTCCGGCGCCGACAGGCCGTTGCCGCGGCGGTCGAGAGGCGAGCGGCCAAGGGCGCGTCGTCGGTGGGACCGCTGTTTGTCGCCCCGGCCGATAGCATCGGCCGGCTGGTGCTCCTTGAAGGCACGGCCCGCCGTGCGGTTCGCGTGATCGTCGACGACAAGTCGGCGCCCCCCGACCTTGGCGAATACTACGAGCTCGACGTGTTCACCGCCGACTCGGAAAATCTGCCGGTGATTTGCTGTGCGACCAGTCTCCCGGCAGGCTTTCCGACCGGCGATCGAATCAACGAGCCAATCCGCATCGCCGGGGTGTTCTTCAAGCGGTGGACGTACGCCCGCCGCACCGGCGCCGACGACGAGGAACCGCGTATGCCGCAGCGGATGGCGGCGCCGTTGGTGATCGCCGCCCAGCCGGAGTGGCTGCGGCCCGCGGCTGGCGGCGTGTCGCCGGGACGCGGCCTGGCGATCGGCGCGGTCTTCGTCGCCGCGTTGGCCGCGGTTTGGATAGCCGTGGCCCGCACGGCTCGCCGCGACCGATTGGCCAGATTGTCGCGCAGCGGCTACGATGCAGACCTCGGCCCTCTCGCGGAATCGCGCGACGCAGCCGAGCCTTGAACGAGCATCCTCCGCGGCCGCGCGCGGCACATCGGAACCGAAGCATCGGCATGAGCGTCAGCACTCCCAGCCGCGAGGCGCCGGCTGTCCGCCGCGTGGTGAAGCATCCCATGGCGTGGTACATGCCGCGCTTCTGGCACGGCATGCGGTTTTCGACGTGGATGCGCGAGCTGGCTCGCAATCGATTCGCCGTGTCGCCCAGCCGCGTGCCGATGACCTGCTCAATCACTTGCTTCACGGCGCTCAACTCGGCGCTCGCTGGGCTCGATCGGCTGGTGTACGGCCGGCGGGTCGACGCAGTCGAGCTGACGCAGTCGCCGCTGTTCATCCTGGGGCACTGGCGCGCCGGCACCACGTTTCTCCACGAACTGCTGATCCGCGACCCGGCTCACGCCTACGCGACCACGTACCAATGCTTCGCCCCGCACCACTTCGTGCTGTCCGAAAAATATGTGACGCCGTGGACCGGATTCCTCGTCCCTGAACGCCGGCCGATGGACAACATGGCCGCGGGGTGGGGCAGGCCGATGGAGGACGAGTTCGCGCTGGCCAACCTCGGGGCGCCGACGCCGTACCTGTCGATGATGTTTCCCAATCGCGGCGAGCAGTACGCCGAGTACCTCACGCTGCGGGACCTGTCGCCCGGCGAACGCGACGCGTGGAAGCGGCAACTCTTGCAGTTTGTCAAGCGGCTGTCGCTGGATGGCGACCGGCGGATCGTAATCAAGTCGCCGGCGCATACGGCCCGCGTGCGGACCCTGCTGGAGCTGTTCCCCGAAGCCAAGTTCGTACATATCGCCCGTGATCCCTTTTCGCTCTACAGGTCGACGCTGAGCCTTTGGCAGGCGCTCAATGCCGAAGAGGGGCTGCAGGCCGTGCGCGATGACCGATGGTTGAGCCAGTCGGTCATCGACTCTCTGCAACGAATGTATGATGCGTATTTTGACGATCGGCGGCTGTTGGGCGGCGATCAACTCGTGGAGCTCCGGTACGAGGAGCTTGTCGATGACCCCAAGGCCCAAGTGCGGATGATCTACGAGCAGCTCGACTTGGGAGACTTCGGCCGCGTTGAGCCGGCGCTCGACGAGCACCTCGCCGAGGTGCAAGACTACCGTACGAACCGGCACAAGTCGGATGACGCGACGGAGCCGATGATCCGCGAACAGTGGTCGCGGTATTTCGGGGAGTTCGGGTACGAGTGACATTTAGCCCCCGGTCAATGACCGGCGGCTAAGTGGCAGATCGAGTCACGCCGCGAGAGGCATCGGCATCTTTTTGCCCTTGAGCTGGTACACATACGCGAGCACCTCGGCCACGGCCGCATAGCTCTGGTCGGGCACGGGGTGATTGACGGCCACCTCTTTGTACAGGAGTTGCGCCAGCGGCTTCCGCTCGACGACCGGGATGTTGTTCTCCAGCGCCAGCCGGCGGATGCGTTGGGCGAGCACGCCGGCTCCCTTGGCCAGAACGATCGGCGCCGCCATCGTGAGCGGGTCGTACTGAATCGCCACGGCCAACTCCGTGGGGTTGGTCACGACGACGTCGGCCTTGGGCACTTTGTCGCCGATGCGGTTGAGCGCCAACTGCCGTTGGATGGCCCGCCGCCGGGCGACGATCGCCGGGTCGCCCTGCAGGTTCTTCATCTCCTCGCGGACTTCCTGGTGGGTCATCCGCAGATCCTGCTCGTGCCGCCAGCGCTGAAAGCCGTAGTCCAACAAGGCGAGTACGAACAGCGCGGCGCCGACCCATAACGCCGTCGACAGCGACAAATCGGCAAGCATGCGGGCGAAATCGCCAATTTCAAGGTCAGCGGCCCCGATCACTTCCACGCGCCGGCGGTACAAGACGACGCCGGTCACGACGCTGATAATCAATACCTTGACGAGCCCGAATCCCAGCCGAGCGACGCCTTGAAGCGAGAAGATGCGCTTCAGGCCGGCCAGGAGGCTGATCCGCGAAAGATCGGGCTGCAGCTTGTCGGGAATGAACAGCAAGCCGATCTGCAGCACGGTGGCGAGGGCGCCGGCCAGCATCAGCAGACCCAGGATGGGGGCCAGCGGCGGGCCGAAGAAGCTGAGCAGCGATCGGGCGTCCGAGGCGGCAGCCGCCGGGTCGTACGCCGTTGGTTGGGCGTCGGCGAGTTGCCGCTCCATGTACCGGGCCGATGCGTCGACGACCGCTCCGCCCCAGTAGAGCAACAGCAGCGAGCCGACCAACAGGAGCGCGGCCGATCCCAGATCCTGGCTGTACGCGACCTGCCCCTGCTCGCGGGCTTGCTGCCGGCGATGCGGCGTGGGATCGAACGACTTTTCGCCGGATTGCTCGGGCATTTGCGATGGACGTTAACTGTCCGTTGAATGGCGGATTGCCAGGTCTCTTGCCACGGACTACGGACTACGGACTACGGACTCCGCTGCCGTTGCCGCTTCGCGCACCGCGTTGCGCAACAGGTCGATCGCTTCGACCGTCTGCTGCGGGAACGCCCACGCAATAGCTCCGAGCGATGCGAACAGCCCACCGACCGTGAGCAGCGCGTTCAGGTTGAATCCGATGGCCAGGATATTGATTTGGGGAACGGTGCGGCCAATGAGACCAAGCACGAGCGTGGCTAACAGTAGGGCGGTCATCGCCGGCGCCGCGGCGCGAATGCCTAGGACGAAGCTCTGGCCGAGCAGCGTCGTGAGTGCGACGACGAACGACTCGCCCAGCATCGCCTTGCCCGGCGGCAGCCACACAAACGTGTCAAGCAGCGCCTCGGTGAGCAGCCGATGCCCGTCCAACAGCACGAACATCGTGAGCGTGAGAAAGTAAAACATCTGCGAATACACGGGCACGTTCTCTTCCAAGTTGGGATCGAAGGCGTCGGCCAGCGCCGTTCCGCCCAATTGGCTGACGACTTGCCCCGTGATTTGGACGCCGCTGAGCAGGAACATGACGCCCAGACCCAGCAGCAACCCCACCAGCGTTTCGTTGAGCACCAGTTTGCCGAAGACGAGCAGGTGACTCAGATCGACGGCGGCCGAGCCGCTGTACAGCGGCGCAACGATGAGCGCCATGGCGATCGCCAATCCGGCTCGAGCTTGCAGCGGCGCGGCCCGCGTGCCAAAGATCGGCGCCGTCGCGATCAGTCCGCCAATCCTGGCCAACACGAGGACGAACGTGCCGAACTGGCTCAACAGGTAGGTTTCAAGCAGCGGCATGCCATGTGATCTCTTCCGTCCCCCTCCCCTCGATGGGGAGGGGCTAGGGGAGGGTGATGAGGCCAGTCGGGATTTGGATACTTGTACCCGCTGCTTCCCTCCCCAGCCCTCCCCGCAAGGGGGAGGGAGTCGGAGGAGGGTGGGAATCTACATCGTGTTGGGAATGTTCGAGATGAGTTGCTCCGTGTAGTCGAGCAGCTGCATGAGAATCCATGGCAAGGCGAGCGCCAGGGCCAGCGCCATCGCCACGAGCTTTGGCACGAACGCCACCGTCTGTTCCTGAATTTGCGTAAGCGCCTGCAACAGGCCGATCGCCAGGCCAACGACCATGCCCGCGACAAGCACCGGCGCCGACACCAACGTGGCGATCATCAGCGCCTCGCGGCCCAAGTCCACGGCATCCTGCGGATCCATCGTCGCCTGCGGCGCGTCGCCGCCCCTCGCTACGCGATTGCCTGGAAACTTTCGAGCAGCATCTCGACGACCAGCCGCCAGCCGTCTACCAGCACGAACAAGAGCAGCTTGAACGGCAGCGAAATCAGCACCGGCGGCAGCATCAGCATGCCCATCGAGATCGTGACGCTCGCCACGACGATGTCGAGCACCACGAACGGCAGGTAAATCTGAAAGCCGATGAGAAACGCCGTCTTGAGTTCGCTCAGCATGAACGCCGGCAATAGCGCCTGGAGCGGCACATTTCGCTCGTCCTGCTTGGCGTCGAAGTACACGTAGTTGTCCGGCAGCTCGCCCGTGTCGGGGTCGCGCTCGCCTGGTAGATAGCTGAGGAACAGGTACACGTCGTCGTCGTTGTCGGTGCGGATGATTTGTGCTGCCATGAACTTCCGGACCGGTTGCGTGCCGCGGTCCCATGCCTCGTCGAGACTGAGGCGACTCTCGGAGTACGGCTTGATCGCGTCCTCGTACACGCTGCTCCAGACTGGCGTCATGATCAGCGCGGTCATGAACAGGGCGATCGAGGTGATCACCTGGCTGGGCGGCAACTGCTGCGTGCCGAGGGCCTGCCGCAGCAGGCCCATCACCACCAGGATGCGGACGAAGCTGGTGGTCATGAGCAGGATCGCCGGGGCGAGGCTCACGACCGTCAGCAGCAGCATGACCTGGAGCGTCGAGCTGATCCCCTCGGGGCTGGTCCACTGCTGCGGACCGCCGACGCCGCCGGGCAGCGGCAACTGCAAAGGGCCAGTTGCCGCCGTTTGCGCGAGGGCTGTCGGAGTCGCCGCGACGAGCGCGGCAAGCATCACAGCACAGCGGATGGCAAGGCGATGGTTGAGCATGGTCTACGACGAGCGCCGCCGCGCCGCGGAGCCCTCGCGGCCGAGGAAGCCGCGGGCTGGTTCGCGCGACAACTGGGCGAGCACTTGTTGGAACTCCGCCGACGAACCACCGGAACGGCCGCCCAGACACAAGCCGGCGATGCGATCCACCTCCGCGGCGTCGGTGACCTCAGCCAAGGGATGGGCGCCGTCGGCGCTCACCGCCACCAGCACGAGCTTATTGCCAATGCGGAGCAGTTGGGCAAAGCTCTGCGCAGTGAGCGGCGCCCGGCCAAGCACGGCAAACGCCTCCGCCGGCAAGGCGCCGGTGGGCTTGGGCCCGCTGCGACGCAGAAGCCACACGCTAGCCACGAGCAGGGCAATCACGATCGCCAGTCCCCCTCCGGCCGACGACAACGACTTGAGCTGTGCAAATAACGGCGCCAGCGACACAGGAGTGCGCGACGCGCGGTTCGTGGAACCGCTCGATCGACTCGCGGACGGCGGCGCCAGTCGGCGATCGCTGGCATCGTACGACGCCAACGGAGCCGGTGCGGCGACGGCGGCGGCTGGCTGCGCATTAGTGGTCGCGCTGGGCGCCGCGGCGTAGTCGCCTTCGGCGACGAGTTGGGGGACGCTCTCAGCCGCAGCCGCGGGTAGCACGCGGGCGTCGAATCGTGGCGCCATAGTGGGCGGCGTCACAGGCGCGGGATCGGCGTACTGCGGAATCACGGCGCGGGGCTCGGCTTGCGGACGGAGCGGATTGGCGGTCGCGGCGTCGGACTTGCGAAAGCTCAACAGCGGCGCTGCATTGTCGATGTGGCATTGACCGTCGACGCACTCGCCCGCGGCGACGGCCAGCGTCGACTGGCCGCCGGCCCAAGAGCCGCCCGACAGCCACGCCAATGCGCAGATAACCGTCAGGAGTTGGAAGAAGGCGGGGCGGGGCATGCCAAGTTTGCCAACGAAGGTGCGGGAAGCTTTGCTCGCGGAGACCGCGCAAACGCGCTGGCTTATACGGGCCGGTATGCGGGCCGGCCAGATCATTTGCAGCGCGCGCCGGGTTGGCGCCAGCACGGGCTGCCGTGCTATGGTGACAGCATGATCTTCGGTTGGCTGAAATCTCGCCGCCGGCGCCGGTTGCTCGCCGAGCCGTTTCCGCCAGAGTGGCGCGAGATCTTGCGCCGCCGCGTGCGGCAGTACCAATTCCTGCCTGCGGTGCAGCAAGATCGCGTGTGTCAGATTGTGCAGGTGATGGTCGCCGAAAAGGACTGGGCGGCCGCCGCGGGATTCGAGATTACGGACGAGATGCGCGTCACCATCGCGGGCATCGCCGGGATGATGGTCAGCGGGCTCGACGAGCCGTATTTCTACGATCGACTCGAGACGATTGTCGTCCATCGCGGCACGGTGCGGTTTGCGCCGGAGCAGGCAGCCACCAATCCGCACCTACCGGATTCGGCGGCCCTCGACGGCGTCGCCTGGCAGCGGGGGCCGGTGCTGGTGTCCTGGGCGGCGGTGCGCGACGAACGCCGCGGACGCTCGGCCGGGAGCAACGTGGTGATCCACGAGTTCGCGCATCACCTCGACGGCTTGAACGGCAGCATGGACGGCGTGCCGCCGCTGCCGGTCGAGGCCGAGGCGCGGTGGGCCGAGGTCGCCGACCAGGAGCTGGCGTGGCTCGAGGACGACGCGCGTCACGGCGCGGAGTCGCTGCTGGACTATTACGGAGCGTCGAGTCCGGCGGAGTTCTTCGCCGTGGCCAGTGAGACGTTCTTCGAGTTGCCGCATCCGATGCAGCGGCGGCATCCGGAGTTGTATGCGGCGCTCGTCGACTTCTACCGGCAGGACCCCACAACCTGGCTGCCGCGGTGAGTCGCGCCGCTCAGGCCTTCTCCGGCGTCTTGACGTGGAACTCGCGACTGGTGCAAATCCACGCCGCGAGAATTGTGCACGCGAGACTGCCGACCAGCAGCACGATGAAGCACGTCGACAGTTGCGGATGCTCCAGCAGTTGGGGGTCTTCGCGCACATTGAGCTGCCAAGCCTCAGCCGTGATGTTCTCGACGCCGCCGTGGGGCACACGGACGAGGAATGGCAACGCTCGGTACGCAATCAGCCGCGTGTAGTAGATGACGGTGATGAGCCGGATGCCGAACGGCAGGTTGGCGAGCAGGCCTTCGACGACCGCGGCGTAGACGATGCCGATCACGAGCGTGCGCTTGGTGACCAAACTCAACAGTCCGAACAGGCAGCAATAGGCGACGACGCCCAGGGAGTGGATCCCGGCGGCTTTGGCGGCGCGGGCGACGACGCCATCGGGCGGCGCCTCGGCGCCGATGTAGATGGCAGCGTAGGTCAGCGCGGTGAGGAACACCGTCAGCGCGATGGTCGTTGTCAGCGTTGCCAGCAGCTTGGCCACGTAAATCGCCCATTTGGGCAGCGGGCGGATTAGCAGGTAGGTAATCGTTTGCTCCTCCTGCTCGTCCTGGATCATTCCCGAGGCGTACAACAGCGCCACCAGCGGCAGGAGCAACTGCGGGATGAACATCATCGCCAGCAGGAACTCGAGCACTTGCGGCGGCACGTCTGGCGCCGTTGCACGGATGAGGATCGCCAGTCCCGCGGGCAGCAGGAACACCAGCCCCATCACGAGCCACCGCTTGCCGTGCAAGTATTGCCGCAGCGTGAGCGCGTAGAGCGTCGCCAGAGCGCCGACGTACGACACGCCGAACGAACGATTGGCATCGGAGGCAGGCGCTACGGAGCCCGTCATTTGCTCACCAAGTATTGAAACACCGCTTCGAGGTTGTCGTCGTCGGAGTACACCGATTGGATGGCCAGCCCGTCTTCCAGCGACAGCGCGGGCAGCCGGCTGTAGAAGGCGTCGGGCGCACGCGTCTCGACCATCACGCCGCTCTCGCCGGCGAGCACCCGCACGCCCTCGACGTCGGGCCACTGGAGCACGCGGCTGGCAAGCCGACGGTGCTCGTCGCACACGAGCACGATGTGGTGCGGGTGCTTGTCGATCAGGTCGCGAATCTCGCGGACATGCCCCTCGGCCACGAGCCGGCCGTGGTTGAGCAGCACGATGTTCGGCGTGAGCGACTGTACCTCGTGGAGCACGTGACTCGATACGATCACGCTTTTGCCCTCGGCGCCGAGCCGCAGGACGATGTCCATCAAGTCGCGGCGGGCCACGGGGTCGGTCCCGGTAAACGGCTCGTCGAGAAACAGCACGTCGGGGTCATGCACGAGGGTTTGAGCCATCTTGATCCGCTGCCGCATGCCCTTCGAGTAGCCGCGGATCGCGCGGTCCTGATGTTTCGTCATGCCGACCGACTCGATGGTCTGCTGCGCGGCGTCGCGCGCCTCGCGGCGACCCAGGCCGCTCAGCCGGGCGCAGGTGACCACGAAATCCCAGCCGGTCATCCACTCGTAGAAGGCGTCCTGCTCGGGGCACAGGCCGATGAAGCGATTCAGCCCCGGGTTGTTCCACGCGTCGCGGCCGAGCACCTGCGCCGTGCCCTGGCTGGGTCGAAGCTGGCCTGTGGCGAGCTGCAAGAGCGTGCTCTTGCCGGCGCCGTTGGGCCCCAGCAGGCCGGTCACGCCCGCACGGATCGCCAGCGTGAGCTTGTTGACGCCGATGACGTTGCCGTACCACTTCGACAGTTCGTGGAAGGCGACGACGGGCGTCACTTCAGCCGGTCCAGGGATCGGATTGACGCGTTGAGGATGCATGCCGAGATTCCAAACAGGCCGATCAGCACCGTGGCCGACCAGGTCCAGGGGTATTGGGTTCCGAGATTGCGGAGGAGGAAGCGGCCGCGCTCGCCGCCGGGGCGGAGCTCGCTGAGTTTAGCCCACGCGTCGTCCGTGCCGAGCATCTGCTGACCGACGCGCGACAGGTTGGCGGTGTACGACACCAGCGGCCGCCAGTTGGTCTTGGCGGCGTCGAGCTCGCGATCGACGGACTCGGCGCTGAAGCGATCGCGTCCGCCGCGATCGACCTCATGGCGGCGTTGGGCCATGTCGACCGACTGCAGCACGCCCGAGACGGCGCTCGTTCCCAGCCAGACGGCGAGCCAGAACAGCGCCACATACCGCGAGTTGCGCGACAGCGACGACAGCGCCAGAATGAGCATGCCGGCGGAGACTGAGATCACCAGTCCGTAGGCAATGCTGGCCAGCAGCAAAGGGAAGGTTTCGCGGACGATCGACAGATCAAGGCTGAACAGCAGGCCGAGCACGTAGGCGATCACCGCAGGGACGATCGTCACGGCGCCGAGGAAGGCGACGATCACGCCCAGCTTGCCCAGGAAATAGTCGAACCGCCGCAAGGGCCGGGACAAATACAACGGCAGGGCGTTGTATCTCAAGTCCTGGCTGATCAGGTTCGGCCCGACGATCAGGATCAACAGCATCGAGAACCGCAGCTCGGTGAGCATGAAGTAGGTGTAGCTCAGCGTCCACACCTCCATGCGGTGAGCCCGTGGGTCGATGAGCATTGCCTGGTCGAGGAAACCCAACAGCGGCGCGATCGAAAGGATCAATTCCGACTTTTGTTCCAAAAGGCCCCACGCGCACAGCATCGCCGCCAGCGCGAACGCCGGCAGCCATGAAATGAAGAGCGCCGACTTCAACCAGCGGTTGGTGAGCGCCACGCGCACGCCGTGGCGCGTGATCGCCAACCACCGCCAGGCGTGGCTGTGGAGCATTCCCGACCAATGTTGGTAGCCCTGATCGAAGATGGGCATTTAGGCCTGCTCCACGGCGCTGAGGAACACTTCTTCCAGCGTGCTGCGCTGCGGGCGCAGGTAGCGGATTTGTTCGCGGGAGTTCGCGGCGGTCTGCCACAGGAGCTGCTGCGTCTGGCCGTCGGGCAGTTGCACGCGCAGCACGTCGTCGACTTCGTCGGTCGCGCAGCCCAGTTCCTCGAGCCGGAGTGCGAACGGCGCGAGCTCGCCCTTGATCCGCACATCGAACGATTGGCGGTGGATTTGCTTGAGCTCTTGAATCTTCCCCTCTGCGAGCAGCTTGCCCGCAGCGATGACGATCACGTAGTCGCACACTGTCTCGACGTCGGGCAGGAGGTGGCTGGAGAACAACAGGCTCATGCCTTTGTTATGGGCCAGGTCGCGGGACAGCTCGAGAATCTCCTGCCTCCCCGCGGGGTCCATGCCGTTGGTCGGCTCGTCGAGGATCAGCAGCTTGGGATCGTGAACGACGGCCGAGGCAAGCTTGAGCCGCTGCTTCATGCCGGTCGAGTACGACTCGACCTTGCGATACCGGGCTTCGCCGAGCCCCACGTAATCGAGCGTTTCGTGGGCCCGCTGCAGCGCATCCTTGCGGCCCATGCCGACCAGCTCGCCGGCGTAGGCGACGAAGCTGACGCCTTCGGTGTGGGGAAACAGGCACTCGTCTTCGGGGGCAAAGCCCACCTCGCGGCGAATGTCGAGTTGCTGCCGGCGAAAGTCCTTGCCGAGGATCTGCCCCGCGCCCTTGTCAACGGGGATGAGCCCCA
Source organism: Lacipirellulaceae bacterium (assembly GCA_044867485.1). Lineage (GTDB taxonomy): Bacteria > Planctomycetota > Planctomycetia > Pirellulales > Lacipirellulaceae > Lacipirellula. Next base: position 30,141 of record JBIOVA010000124.1, read on the forward strand.
GCAGCGTGCGGATCATCGTCGTCTTGCCGGAGCCGTTGGGCCCGAGCAACCCGACGGCGCCCTCCGGCACAGCCAGCGTGAGGCTGTTGAGGGCCGTGATGGCGCCGTAGGTCTTGGTGACGTCTTCGAATTGGAAGAGCACAGGCGACCTCGGGCGATGGTGACGTTATCGCTCGGGGGAAGTGTAGCGGGGATCAGGGAGCCGTCCAACCGCCGAGCACCGCATCGTTGCTCGAAATTCGCACAGTCTTTGCCAGTCTTGCCGACAAAATGTCGCGCGCAGATTCCTCCGCAGACGGCGCAGATGAACACAGATGCGGAGCCAGAGATTGCCCGTTCTCATTTCCTGTCTACGCTCGTCTGCGTCATCTGTGGATGCCTTCCCCTTTCGAGCTAGCGCGGTTTTTCGAGCACCCAGCGGATGACCACGCCGTAGTTGTCGTTGAAGTACCGCCACGACGCTGGGAAGAACGTGAGATAGCGGTTGTAGATCTGCACGGGGACGAGCTTGAGGGCCTCCTCGCGGCGGGCGACGAGGTTGTCGAACCACGCCCGCAACGTCGGCCGATAGTCGTGCATCGAGCGATGGGTCGTGCGGAAGCCAGCTTCCTCGTGCGCCGCGTTGTGGAAGCGGAACGATTCGCCGATTGAGCCGGGGAAGTAGATTTGCGAGCAGGCAACCGTCGCGACGAGGCTGTCGTTTACGCGCGTGATGAAATGCTGCACGAGCCGGCCGCCGGGCTTGAGCGCGCCGTACAGCTTGGCCAATAGCGGCTTGATTTCATTGGGACGCACGTGCTCCCACGCGCCGATGGAATAAATCGCGTCGAACTCGTTCGTCGGATACTGCCGCGTGATAAAATTGTCGAAGTCGACGTTGAAGCCGTTGTGCTCGCGGTTGTAGCGCTCCTGTTCTTTGGACAGCGTCAGGCCGTAGAGGTTCTGCTTGTCGCCCGTGTGTTCGGCGATGCGGCGGAGCATCGAGCCCCAGCCGCAGCCGAGCTCCAGAATCTTCTGCCCGGGCTTGGGGTCGATTAGCCCAAGGATGTGGTCGGCCTTGTGCTGCTGGGCTTCCTCGAGTGTTTCGTCGGGCCGATGGAAGTCGGCGCACGAGTAGAACATGTACCGCTTATCGAGGAACAGCTCGTAGAAGTCGTTCGACACGTCGTAGTGGGCGGAGATGCCCAGGACGTGGTCCTGCTTCATCTTGGCGCCGAGGATCACGCGGCGGAGCGGCTTGATCGGCCACTGCGCGCGAATCCAGTTCGTGCCCCGCGGCATGTCGCGGGTGACGGCATGCCAGGTCCACTCGGGGTCGAGCGGCGTCGGCGAGCGGATGATATTCTGCAGGAAGGCGTACGAGACGCCGTAGACGGCAGCTTCGGGCAGAACGAGGACGTGACGGAGCATGGCGAGCTTGACGTCTGTGATCGGTGGGGTGCCGCGCCCTCGTCCGCGTGGGCATGTTCTGCGGGCGTAACGCCCGGCTGGCTGGCGCCAGTATGCGAAGTCAACGCGGCGGATGCAAGGAACGCCGGACCCGTATACGAAGCTGCCAGCTTCGTGTACGTAGCGAGCGGCCTTGGCACGTGTTACGATCCGGGAAGGCGCCGTCCTGGGGCGCCAACATCACCCTTGCGAGGCGGCAGCATGATTCGTCGGGCATTTGTCATGCAGGTGCATCCCGACAGCCACGCGGAGTACGAGCGGCGGCACCGGCCCATTTGGGACGAGCTGGCGCGTACGCTCGCCGAACACGGCGTGCGCAACTACTCGATTTTCTTACACCCGCAGACAAGCCAGTTGTTCGCCTACGTCGAATTCGAGGACGAGGCGCGCTGGGCGGCGATCGCCGAGACGGATGTGTGCCGGCGGTGGTGGGCTCATATGAAAGATGTGATGCAGACAAACGCCGACGCCAGCCCGCGATCGGCGCCGCTGGCGGAGGTGTTTCATTTGGATTGAACAATCAACGTTGTTTCGCCATTTAGCCCCCGGTCAATGACCGAGGGCTAAGTGATGGAGTCGTGCCATGGCCATGCCGAAGAACGTGCTGGGCGGCGAGTTGCAGATGTGCTCGACGGACCCGCTGACGGGGTTCTACCGCGACGGCTGTTGCCGCACGGGGCCGGACGACTATGGCTTGCACCTGGTGTGCGTCGAGGCGACCGACGAATTCCTGGCGTTCTCGAAGGACCGCGGCAACGACCTGAGCACGCCGAACCCGATGTACCAGTTTCCCGGACTCAAGGCCGGCGACCGCTGGTGCCTGTGCGTCGAGCGGTGGAAGGAAGCGCTCGACGCGGGAATGGCTCCGAAGATCGTGCTCGAAGCGACGCACGTGTCGGCGCTCGAGTTCGTTGACTTGGAAGATCTCGAGGCGTTTGCGGTTGATGCGGAGCGGTAATCCGCTCCGTCCCCCCTCCCCAGCCCTCCCCACAAGAGGGAGGGAGCCGGAGAGGGATGCGATCTATCCACCCCGCTTCATTCGGCCGCGTTCCAGGCGCTCGAATTCCTCCTGCTGCTTTTGCTTTGATTCCGGCAATGCGACCACATACTGCCGGTCGTACTCCATCGTGTAGTCGTACTCGATGAGCCGGGCGTCCTCACCGGCCGCGTCGGCCGGTGCCGAGACGTCCCACCGCAACAGGCCCATGAGGCGTTCTTCGCGTTGGTAAAGCATGTCGTCGCTGAGCGGGTCGCTCAGCTTGCCAAGCGTCACCTCGACGTCGGCGCCGTTGTCGGCGTGCGGCAGGCGGTCGAGCACGCGGACCGGCATCGCCTCGCCGCTGTAGTTCTCGATCACCAGTCGGTACTCAAATCGCGTCTCGCGGTTTCCGCCTTGTAGATCGTCCTTTTTCTCGACCAGCTCGCGGCGCGTGCGCAACTGCGGGTCGGCGCCGAAGCCGACGACGAACCGCTGCCCGCGGGCGACGGTCGGAATTTCGCCCTGGCCCACGAATCGGCCGTCGAGATACACCGTCATCGGGCCGGCGAGCAAGTCCTCGTCGCTGCCGTTGAGCAGCTCCGCCTCGCGGTAGACGAACGACGTGAGCACCGGCACTGCGACGTGGTAGAACTCGCTACGCATGTCGGCCTGCATGACGCGAACCATTTGCTGGTCGCTGCGGCTGGCCAGGCTCACGCCGCCAGACAGCTGGTAGGCGATGCTCGGCGCCTCCACGCCCATCATTTCGGCGCGTAACACCCCGATCGTCCAAGCGGGGCAGTTGAGCTCCAGTTGCTGGACCGAACACCCATACACGTTGAGGTCCCAAGCGAGCCGGTTGCGATCGTCGAATGCGACGGCGTTCGCCGCGGCGTTGGCGTACTCGAACCTCTGCGCGTTGAGCTGGCCCAGTTGGTCGACGACCTGCGCGCGGTAGGCGCCGTTGCCGAACGCCGCCTGCTGCTGGCCGTCTGGGCTTGCCGAAAGCGTAACGTGAAATGGCGCGAGACCAGGCCCCGCCGCGGCGAGCGACGGCGAGGCCGTCGACAGCGTGAGCGACACGCCGGTCCAATCCTCGCCGCTAAGCTGCTGGATGAGGGCGTTGTACTCGACGCGCACCTGCTTGCGATCGCCGGCGGCCCGCATCGTGTACGACGGCGACCAGCCGCAGTTGGTCACGAGGTACGAAAGCCGCAACTCGGCGGCGGGCGCCGCGTGCTTTTCGACGAACAGCACCGCTTCGCGCACCGTACGCTCGGCGCCGGCGGTGATCTCGCCCCGCTGGCGATTCAGCAGCACGAGCTGGGCGTTGAGGTCGGCCGTCTGGCGAGCGAGCTCCACCTCGTCCTCGGCGATTTTGTCGTGCTGCTGGAAGGTGAACTTGGTGAGCCGCTCCAGGGCCTCAGCGTCGAGGACGCCCTTGGTGAGGTCGCTTTGGGCCGTGGGCGCCACGAATCCTTCGAGCTTGCCGAGGTACTCGGTGCGTTTGGCGAGCAGGGCTTGGCGTTTGGCGGTGAGTTCGCTCTGCCGCTGGATCTCCTGAATTTTCTGGTCGAGCTGACGGACCTCGTCCCGCGGCGCCTCGCCGACGGCCCGAGTGCGGAACCGGACGGCACGGACGTCGAGGGCGTCGCCGCCTTCGGCGAACAGGCTGTTCGGGACGATCTGCTCCGGGAGGTTGCCGACGACGATCTCGCGGGCGCCGGCGTCGCCGTCGACGGGGATGCTGCGGGTCACCTGAGCCTGGCCACGGTAGAGCGTCACGTGCGTGACGCGGCCGTCGACGGCTTGGGCATGTAGCGGGGATTGAGCGGCGGCGACGAGCAACGTGACGACGGCAAGGGCCAACGCGCGGCGAACCATGGGGCCTCTCCTCGAACGGGGGACAAGTTCTTGCCGCGACGATAGGGGCGTCGCGGCCTCCACTTCATTTCTAGTTCGCGCGGGTCGCCCTCCACAACGCCGATCGAGTAACACGTTTGTAACGGCGCGTGCTATCGCCGGCCGACGTCTCTGCGTCCTCGGCGCTCTCCTGCGCAAATCCGGATAACCCACAGGAGGGCGCAGAGGGAGCAGAGGAAGAAATGGAGATCCGAGAGAGTTGCGATGGTTGCGGTCAAGGAGAGTTGGGTCTGGTGCGCATCCGCGATAGTTCGCGGGGATGAAACCAGGGCTGCCGTTTGACGCGCGGCAGCGCTGTGGCGATGATCGACGGCAACTTGGAGATATTCGCATGTTGCAGTTTGCTAGCCGCTCACGTTACGCGGCATCCGTTGGCGCGCTGGGCGTACTGCTTGCCGCGATGGGCCACGGCGTTGCCGCCGAGACCGATGCCGAATTGCCCAACGCGCAGGTGATGGGCCTGTCGCTCGAAGGCCGGCCGATCCACGCGCAGGTGTTCGGCGACGGCGAGGACGTGCTGTGGATTCTGGCGACGATCCATGGCGACGAAGCGGCGGGCACGCCGCTGGTGGCAAAGTTCGTCGAATGGCTGCAGGCGCATCCCGAGGAGCTTGCCGGGCGCCGCGTCGTGATCACGCCGGTGGCGAATCCCGACGGGTTCGCCGCCAACCAGCGGCACAACAAGCACGACGTCGACCTGAATCGCAATTTTCCTGCCGGCAACTTCGACGCGGCGGTGAAGACCTACGGCACGGCGCCGTTGTCGGAGCCAGAGAGCCGCGTGCTGATGCAGATTCTGTCGCGGTACTGGCCGGATCGCGTCGTGACCATTCATCAGCCGTTCGCAGTGGTCGACTATGATGGGCCAAGCGGGGCGGGGTTGGCCGAGGCGATGGCGGCGCACTGCAAATTGCCTGTAAAGGTGGTCGGCAGCCGGCCCGGGTCGCTGGGGTCGTTCGTGGGGCTGACCCTCGGCAAGCCGATCATCACGCTGGAACTGCCCGAGGACGCGGGTATGGATGGGCCGACGCTGTGGAAAGAGTACGGCGAGGCGCTGATTGCGGCGCTGCGACATGAGGAAACGGAATAATCTCTCGCAGAGGCGCAGAGACGCAGAGGACGGATGAGAAGAATTCAAAGACTTTGAGCAGACGGCTACGAATGCACCGCATTTTTTCATCGTTCATTTCCGATCTCTGCGTCTCTGCGCCTCTGCGAGAGATCTTCTCAGCATTAGTTCTTGCCGCAGCGGTAAACAGTCCTGTTGCACTTGGCGAGGAGAAACTCGTGGCTGACGTGGCTCGCAAGACGCAGGCGCGGTTGGAGGAGATCGCCGCGGGCGTGCCCGGCGTGATGGGGATCGTCGTCGAGGATTTGGCCGGAGAGCATCGGTTTGCCGTGAACGAGGACCGCGAGTTCGCCCAGGCCAGCGCGATTAAGATTCCGATTCTCATCGAGGTGCTGAAGCAGGCCCACGAAGGCAAGTTCAAGCTGACCGATCCGCATCGCGTGACCAAGGACTATCAAGTCCCCGGCAGCGGCGTGTTGTCGGAACTGGGCGACGGCACGACGCAGATGAGCGTCGAGGACCTGGCTGTGCTGATGATCGTGCTCAGCGACAACACGGCGACAAACATGCTGATCGACCTGGTGGGCATGGAGAACGTCAACGCGACGATGCTCTCCTTTGACTGCGGCGGCGTCAGACTGCGACGCCGAATGATGGACACGACCGCATCGGCGCGCGGCGACGAGAACGTGTCGACGCCCGCGGACGCGGCCCGCATCCTGCGGCTGCTGCATGAAGGCAAGATCGTCAACCGCGAGGTAAGCGACCACGCCCTGGCGATCATGCGCAAGACCAAGAAGGGCGCCGTTAATTCGGTGCTGCCGGAGAGCGTGCCCGTGGCGTTCAAGGCGGGTTCCATTCCCGGCGTCGAGACGGAGTGGGCGCTCGTCGAGCTGGAGGGCCGGCCGTACATCGTGGTTGCGATGGGCGCCTACGACGCTGGCGGAAAGCTGAAACCCGCAATGAGCGAGGTCTCCCAAGCCGCGTACGACTTTTTCTCGCGGCTGACCACGGCGACGAAATACGGCGCGTACATCGACCCCGCCGAATGGGCGAAGCACTGACGCGGCGCGGCTCATCGAACTTGCTACACTAGCCGGACGGCCACGCCGTCCGGGTCCCGTGAGTTCTGAGCTCACGGCTAGTTCTTGTCGTTGATGGGACGCACTCATGCGATTCGCTGTCTGTCTTGCGCTCGCCTCGTACGGTGTTCAAGGACGCGCCGCCGAGCCGCGCGTGCTTGTCGACGGCTACAAGCTTGAGCTTGTCGCCCGTGAGCCGGACATCGTCACGCCGATCGGCATGGGGTTCGACGCGAAGGGCCGGCTGTTGGTCGTCGAATCACACACGCATCAACGACCCGAGGATTACCAAGGCCCGGCGGGTGATCGCGTCCGTGTGTTTGCCGACGGCGACGGCGACGGCCGGCTCGACCGCTGGCGCACCTTCGCCGAGGGGTTCCAGCAGGCGATGAACCTTTGCGCGCGGCCGGACGGCGGCATCTACCTCGTCACGCGCCGCGACGTGCGACTACTGGAAGATACGGACAACGACGGTTCCGCGGACAAGGAAACGCCGATTCTGCGGCTCGAGACGGAAGCGGAGTATCCGCATAACGGGTTGAGCGGCATCACGCTTGACGACCGAGGGCTAGTCGTCGGGCTGGGCGAGAACTTTGGCTTCGCCTACAAGTTGGTTGGCAGCGACGGAACGGCAATCGACGGTTCGGGCGGCGTAGGAGCGATCTTTCGCTGCGCACCCGACGGCTCCCAATTGGCACGCGTTGCCGCAGGGTTTTGGAATCCGTTCAGCATCTGCGAGGCAGGCAGTGACGGCATGTACTGCGTCGAGAACGACCCCGACGCCAGTCCGCCGTGCCGATTGATCGAAGTGCTCCCCGGGGGCGACTACGGCCACAGGTGGGAATACGGTCGCGCGGGCGTGCATCCGCTCCAGGCATGGAACGGCGAGCTGCCGGGCACGCTGCCGATGATCTGCGGCACGGGCGAAGCGCCGACGGCGATTCTCTCTCACCGGGGATATCTCTGGGTCACGAGCTGGGGCGACCATCGCGTTGAGCGATATGCGGCTCGTGTGCATCGCGCACACGGAAAGACCCTCGTCGCGGACATGCAGGTGATCGTGCAAGGCGATGCGGAGTTTCGTCCCACGGGCGCGGCCGTGGCGCCGGACGGCTCCATATATTTCGCCGATTGGGTCGACCGGAGTTACCCGGTTCATGGGAAGGGGCGCATCTGGCGGCTTCAGCTGCCGGACGGCGACGACGTGCCGTATCAGTCGGACGACAACGAAGGACGCATCCGTTGGGAGGATTGGGATGGCAATTCGACCAGCCTTCGACAACTGTACGTCGTCACGGGAAAGAACGCGAGCGGCGGCGGCGTGGATTGGGACAAGGACTCTGCCATGCGCGTCGCGCGGCTGCAAAGCCACCGCTGGCGACAACTTAGCGACGCCGTGGGCGCGTTAAGGAGTGCGCTCGCTTCAGACGATCCCGACGTGCGGCTTTACGCCGTGCGGTGGATCGCGGACGAGCGGATCGCCGAGCTGAGCGACGATGTGGAAAAGCTGCTTGTCGGACCGATTCCCAGCGAGAGGTATTTTCTCGCCGTGCTCGCGGCGATCGAGTGGCTCGATGGGGATGCATCGCCGCGGTCGAGCGGAATCTCGGATGGACTTTTGCGGCGCGAGTTAGTCAATAAGAATCGTTCGCCGGAGCTGCACGCGCTGGCGCTGCGGCTGATTTCCCCGGACCACGAGTGGCTCACCATCGAGCGTCTGTGCGGGTATCTCGCGTCCGAGTCGCCGGCGCTGCGGCTGGAGGCGGTGCGAACGCTCGCAATGCAGACGAATCCCGAACGGTTGGCGGCGCTCGCCGAAGTTGCCGCGGACGCGAAGTACGACGCCGTGCTGCGCGCCGAAGCCGTCGTCGGTTTGGCGGCCGATGTTGAATCGCAGGCGACGCTGTTGGAACAACTTGCGGCAGGGGACGAAACGGCGGTGGCGCGGGAAGCGGCGCGGGTGCTCGCGCTAAGCCGCAAGCGGCTGGGGGATGAAGATGCGGGGCGACCGGAGGCGAGCGAGTTGGAAGCTTGGAGCGCGCTGCTTGTCGGTGACGGCGACTCGGCATCGGGGCGTCGGCTGTTCTTCATGGGTGGCGCCGGGCCGCGATGCGCGGCGTGTCACCAGCACGGCGGCAGGGGAGGGCGGATCGGGCCCGATCTTACGCAAATTGGTCGGCAGCAGTCGAAGGAGCGAATCGTCGCCTCGATCCTGCAGCCGAGCCGCGAGATTGCGCCGCACTACCAGGCGTGGACGCTCGTGACCGACGACGGCCTCTCGCATGCGGGGCTGCGATTGCCCAAGGGCGGCGACGACGGCGTCGAGGTGTACGCCGATCCGCAAGGCCGGGAGTTCTCGCTGCGAAGCGAGAGGATCGAGCTGCGTTCGCCGAGCGAACTGTCGATCATGCCAGAGGGGTTGGAGCGCACACTGACCGTGGAAGATCTGCGCGACCTGGTCGCTTTTCTGTCGGCGGCGCCCTGAAGGTACTCCGCTCTTGGCGCGTCGGGCCGTTGAGGGTTTGGGCGTTGTGGCGTAGAATCGATGTCGACGCCCCGCAGACGCCGCCTCACCCCTCCGGCCTACGGCCCAGACTACCGCCCTGCGCTCGGTCGCCACCGGCGACCGTGCTCGGTTGGTCCCATCCCCATCGAAGGGAGGGGGCCGGAGGAAACGACCAAGGGCGGCGCCGGATTTAAGGATTCCATGTCCGAACTCCATCACGAATGCGGCGTTGCGGCGATCTACCACCTGGCCGGGCGCGAAACCAGCCCGCTCTGTCCGTCGCAGGGGCCTGACGAAGCGTCCCGGCTCATGCCGCGGATGCTGCTCGACGTGCAGAATCGCGGGCAGCTTTCGGCGGGGATGACCACGTACAACCCCGACCGCAATCAACTCATCGACACCTACCGCAAGCTGGGAACGGTCAGCGAGGTGTTCCGGCTCAACCGGCGGCGGAAGGCCGAGGGCTTGATGCGGGAGTATGCCGGGCGGGCGGCGATCGGGCACGTGCGTTACGCCACCTGCGGCGGCGATGACACGAGCTACGCCCAGCCGTTCGAGCGGCACCACTTGCAGAAGCACAAATGGTTCGCATTCGCGTTCAACGGGCAGCTTGCCAACTACGCGGCGCTGCGCGACAAGCTGCTTGCCGAAGACGACCACCATCTCACCCGCACAACCGACACCGAGATCATCATGCACGAGATCAGCCGGGAGCTGTCGGGCGACCGGCGGCCGGCCCTGATTGACGTGATGCGCAATATTGCGGAGCGGTTCGACGGCGCGTACAGCCTGGTGTTGATCAATGCGCAGGGCGAGATGCTCATCGCTCGCGATCCGTTGGGGAACAAGCCGTTGTGCTACGCGATCGAGGGTCCGCTGTTGGCCGCGGCGAGCGAGAGCGTGGCGCTGGCGAATCTGGGGTTCCGCAGCGAGTCGATCAAGTCGCTTCCGCCGGGGCAAGCGATCACGGTGGTTGACAACAAGATTTCCATCGACAAGTTCGCCGAGCCCCGGCCGGCGCACTGTTACTTCGAGTGGATTTATTTCGCCAACGTTGCCAGCACGCTCGACGAACGCAGCGTGTACCTCGCCCGCAAGGCGCTGGGCGAGGAGCTGGCCCGAGTTGAGACGGTGCCGCCCGGCGAGGACCTGATCGTCGTGCCGGTGCCGGACACGAGCAAGGCGGCGGCCGACGCGATGGCCTACGCCCTCAACGTGCCAAGCGTCGAAGGTCTGATTCGCAATCGGTACGCAGGCCGGACGTTCATCGAGGGCGGCGCCGGGCGCGAGGCCAAGGCGGCGGCCAAATACACGCCGCTGCGCGAGGTGCTCGAAGGTCGGCGGATTCTGCTCGTCGAGGATTCGATCGTCCGCTCGACGACGATGCGCGTGCTATTGTCGAAAATCCGCGAGCACGGCCGGGCGAAGGAAATTCACGTTCGCGTGGCGTGCCCGCCGATCGTCGCGCCGTGCTTCTACGGCATCGACATGTCGCGGATTCGCGAGCTGTTCGCGCCGCCGTATTTGGCCAAGGGCCTGCCGGCCGATGAAATGTACGCGGAAATGGCGGCCCAGCTCGGCGCCGACTCGCTGCGGTATCTGCCGGTGGAGGCGATCGCCCGCGCGGTGGGCAAGCCTGCCAACCAACTCTGCCAGGCGTGCATCACGGGCGAGTACCCGACGCCGTGGGGGCAGAAGCTGTACCAGGTGGCGCTCGACAACTACGAGCGCGAAGCGGACGCCAGCGCGGAGCGAACCTACGAAGGCGCAGGGGCGAGGGATTAGGGGCGAGGATCGAGTCAATCTCGCCCCTCGCCCCTCGCTCCTCGTTCCTCGCTAACAAACTCCGCCCGATGCACTGGTTCCCCGTGCAGCCGCGTGCGGCGTTCGAAGTGAGTGCGGAAGTCGAGGTCGTGCTCCGCGGGGCGCTCGGCGACGGGCAGCGGGCCGACGAGCGGAGTCTTTGCGGCGATCAGCTCCAGCGTGGCGTTGTAATACGCCTGCACGTCGGTCCAGAAGTGAAGCCGACCGCCGGGCTGCAGCGTGCGGACGACGTCGGCGAGGAACGCTTCGTTCATCACGCGCCGCTTGTGGTGACGGGCCTTCCACCACGGATCGGGGAAGTACACGTGGATCGCCGTGAGCGCGGCGTTGGGAATCCACTCGCGGAACAGCCGCAGCCCGTCGCCCTCTACCGTGATGGCGTTAGGAATGTTTCGCTTGGCGAGTCGAGACGCGGTGAAGCGGGAGTAACGCACGGCGAGCTCGATTCCGAGGAAGTCATGCTCCGGCGTCCCCAACGAGGCATTCTGCAGGAACAACCCCTTGCCGCTGCCCAGCTCTACTTCGAGAGGCGCGGTGCGGCCGAACAGCGTTTGTCGGTCCCAGGGCGCGGAGCAAAGTTCGGCGACCGTGCGCAGATGTCGCGACAGGTCCAGCGTGGGATCAATCTTGGGAAGCGCGCGACGGCCCATGGAGCGATTCTGTATGAAAACGAGCCGATATTCCACGGCCCATTGCGCCGCCTGCGTTTTACTGAGTACGCAGTACAGAGTCCTCGGTACGGAGTGCTGAATGCTCGGAACGGCGCACGCGCCGACGCACTCACGATCGCGTGTTGAGCGGCAACGCCTCGGCCGGCAACGCCACGCCGGAGAGCTCTCCCTCGCACACGAGCGAATCGCCGACGAAGCCCTGAAAGCGGCACGTGACCATCCGGCCGCGGCGGTGCTTAGTGACCTGCACGACGATCACCAGCCGGTCGCCGGGCTTCACCACGCCGCGGAACTTGACCTTGTCGATGGCGCCGAAGCCCACGTACTCGGAGCCCGACAGGTCGTGCCGCTGAATATGGAAGGTGAGCACCTGGGCGGCTGCCTCGCACATGACCACGCCAGGCATGATCGGCATCCCCGGCATGTGGCCGGCGACCCAGAACTCATTCGGCGAGATGTCGCGGTAGCCGACGCAAATGTGCCGGTCCAGATCGTCGACGACGATCGCCGTGAGCTGCTCCATCGCGCCCCGTTGGGGCAAGTAGCGATGGATCGTCTCGATGTCGGCTACGACATGGTCGCAGTCGATCTCGGCGGGGTCGAGGATATAGTCTTTGACGGGCATGGTAACATGGAGAGATCTTATCACCCCGAGGTCAGCCGAGGGGGCCGGTCGGCACACCTTGCGGACGGACGACTCGGCGGACCTCCGACGTGACAGACGCCGAGCACCGACTCAGGTCTTCACCTTCTGGCGGCGGTTCTTGCGGGGGCGGCTGCACGCGGGGCGCTTGCCGTGATTGGCTTTCTTGACTTTACGACCGGGCTTGGCCATGGGACTCTCCAGCGGGGCAATTGGCGGTAGATGCGACCCGCCAAATGCGGCGGAGCCTGACGGCGAAATTTTAACAGGCCGCCCCGTCGCGGAACAGGCGGGTGATCGACCGCGATGAGAGCCCCCGGCTCTGCCGGGGGACTCGTTCACTTTTGACTTGGCCCCGCGACGATCCGTCCACCGGCAGAGCCGGGGGCTTTCACTTCGTTCGCAGGTCCCAGGCGTCGAGCCATTCGATCAAGACCGGCTTCATCTCGAAATCCTCGACGAGCTTCTGGTGCATGTCGCCCAGGTGGCCGGCGCCGTAGAAGATGGCCAGCCGCTCCTGGCCGTCGGCAAGTTGCTCCTTGAGCACATCGAGGGCCCGGTTGTTCCGCTCGGTGATAATTGTCGTGCCGTCGGTCCCATTGAACGCCAGCATGAGCGACTCCATCCCCTGGAACTGCTTGGCCAGGAGAATCTTGAGCCGCCGAGCGCGATCCGTAGCCAGCAGCGCGGACATCAATTCCAGTTCCGGGCTCTGACCTTCGGCCGCTTGCTGGCTTTGCTGGGCGAGTGACGCGCCGACGATGCGGAAGTACAACTCGATGAAGCTCTCGTCGCGCTGGTCCATCGACGCGAAGAACTCGTCAGGCGACATGTCGGCGTGGACAAAGTTGGGCCGCGTGTAGTCGATCTCTTCGAGCTGGTGATCCAACTCCAGCATCGACTTCATGGCGTTCTGCAGCGCCCCCAGCGGGTGACCGCTGGACGTGCCGCGGCCGCGGGGAACCTTGGTCCCCGTGGGCGCCACCAACTCGTAGAGCACGGCGTCGTACTGGCGGAAGCGGCGATTGAGCTTGTCGTAATACCCGTGGTCGCCTACGTGGACGGCGCCCACGAGGTCGACGTACCGGTCGTAGTCGCCCGGTTCCTTGTCCGCGGCATACTCGTCGGCGGGCACGTAGCGGACGATCGCTGTCTGCATGGCGAGCGTCTTGTCGTCTTTATCTTGCAGAACGCGGACCCAAGTTTCGCCCAGGCCGGATTGATCCGCCTCAACGGGTTCGGCGACGGTCTGGGGTTCGGCGGTGGCCGACGGGCCGCAACCCAAAGCTGCCAGCGGCGCGACGAGCCAGACCCAATGACGGAACTTTGCGGTTTGCGGGAGCTTGGAAAGCCGGAGCATGGGGTCGTCCTGGGGTGGGGCGCGAGGGCGAGACGCTAGCGGAAGTATATCCGGCTGCGGCGCTCGCCGGCAATTTAGCGGCCACGTGTTAGCCGCGACGCGGTAGCGGAGCGCTGAATCTCGCGTGACGCCGCGCTCCGCTTCGGCGGACCTCCGCGTCGCGGCTAACCGCGTACCCGCCCGTCCCGCTAGCGGCGCCGCCGGCCGGACGACCGGCATTTTCCGCAGACTTTGCCGATCTTACTCAACCGGCGAATCAGGCGCATCCGATACTACCGGCACAGGTACACCGCGCACCGGCTGTCGGAAGAGGTCGATGCGCTCACGGAAACTGGGCCGGGAGCCCACGGGCGCCTCCCATACGGGGGAGTTGGAATAACATGAAGCGTCGCCACCTTGCTCATTGGTTTGCCGGATGCCTGCTGTCCCTTGTGACGGCGTCGGCGGCACACGCTCAACAGCAGGACGCGTACTGCGAGCCGTTGTGCGATCACGACATGCAACTGTTCGCGCCAGTCGACTTCGACTTCAACTGTCTGCCGATCCGCGACGATTGCGGATTTTTCTTCAATTACAACCGCTTGAACTGGACGGCCACCGGCGAGCGCGCCGTCATCGGCAAGAAGGACCTGGTGGTCGACTCGGAGCAGATCTACACCCAGGGCCCGTTCGACGAGGGCATCCCGCCGGAGACCTACCCGGTGCAGAACGGCATCCAGGACGCGCCGCCCGACGCCGAGTGGGGCTGGGGCGACCGCTACGAGCTGGGCTACTACCGCGGCGGCAACGGCTGGTTGTTGGGCATCCTCGACGGCCCGCAGGTAACGTCGCAACGGCTCTACGGGTTTCAGCAGCTCACGATCCCTAACTCGTTGCCACTCTCGAACGCGCTGAATGACGTCAATTTCAGCCAAGACGGGTTTGGAATTACGTTCCTGCCCAGGGCCGTTCCCGTCAACACCGGCTTAGGGGCGGGCTCGGCAGATCTCACGACCACGTCGGAAGGGTTCGGTAGCGTTCACGTGAATTTCGAGACGCCGGCCGGGTTCCTCCGCGGGTTTCGCGATTACCACGTCAACGGACCGTTGAACGAGCAGCAGCCAACGACGGGCGGCCCGAGCCTGATCGTGGTCGGCGAGACGCTCGTCAACGGCCAAATTACCGACATCATCTTGGCCCGGCACGCTGACGGAATTCCCGACAATCTGGACGGCGACCTGACGACGTTCTTCGTCGTGTTCGTCGACGCCAACGGCAACGGCATGTTCGACGACGGCGAAGAAATCGCCACCGGCGTCGACTTCGACGATCTTCACCTGTTCAATATCCGGTTCGATCAGTTGTTCGTCCGCAACGTCACCGAGACGACGGGCGTCGAGCTGATGCGGACCCATGAGCTCGACAACTCGTACCTGCCGGTCAAAGAGCAGCGGAACCGCTTCTCGATTGGCTACGGCGCCCGGTTCTTCAAGCTCCGGGACGGCTTCTACTGGGAAGGCCGCGGCGACGTGCTGGGCCGGACCTATGTGGATACCCTCGCGGTCAATCAACTCGTCGGACCGCAGATTCGCGCGAAGTGGACGCACCAACGCGGCCGGTTTGGCTTCGACCTCGACGGTCGATTCCTGGCGGCGTACAACATCCACGACCTGAGTCAATCCGCGGCGGTGGGCGAGTGGCTGAATCCCGGCGGCGTCAACTCGCTCGTCAACGCTCAGCCGACGTTCAGCGAGTACGGCAGGCAAGACAACACGTTTTCGCCGATGGCGGAGATGCGGGTGGAGGGCAGCTACCAGATCACCAGCTCGTTCGCCCTGAAGCTAGGCTACACGGCGATGTTCGTGGACAACATCACCCGGGCGTCGCAAATCGTGGATTACCGGCTGCCCGACATCGGACTGCTCGAGGGCGGCAACCAGGACATCTTCATCAACGGCCTCGACTTCGGCGTCGAAGCGGTGTACTAACCCTCTCGCCTTGGGAGAGGGGGCTACAGCCCGGGGCGGAAGCCCCGGGCTTTTTCTTGCGCCAAGGCTTCCTACCACATCGACGGGCGCACAAAAAAGCGATCGGCGCACAGACCCCGATCGCTGACCTTCGGCCGCCGCGGCGGCCGGCCGACAAATCTTGTTGCCGCCAAGCCGCTCTAGGCTTGAACTTGCTCGCCGTGGAGCTGGCGCAATTCTTCGAGCTCAGACATCAGGCGGTGCCGCAGTGGGCTGGTACCGCGGAGCTCGTCCAGCAAGGCCTCGGCCCGCTCGAACGTCGTCTCCGAAAACTCGCCGCCCTTGAACAGCTTGCTCCAACTACGCGAGACTTCGCTTTCGGTTAGCAACGGGTGTGCTCCTTAAGTGGGATAGGGGGCGGTCGGCGACGCCAACGCCGCTTGCATTATGCTGAAAAACGCCCGATCAAGCAAGCAAGAGTCGCGCGGGGTCGCCGGTCAGATGGCCGCGAAGAGAGCTTGTCACGCCGAGAGCCTGTCCTGAGGTCCGCCGAAGGATCGGCCGAGGCGGTCCGGCCGCAAGCCGACGGGACGCCTCGGCGGACCTCGGTGTCGAAAACGACCTACGACCAATGCGCGTAGCCCAGGGCGCCGCGTGTTAGGGCATTGCGCTGAGGGCGTGGCGCCCATGCACCCCTTCTCCACCTGGCCGGTTGGGCAATCCTGTGCGGCTGCCTTGGCCTTGCGGCGTAGGCCGGTGGCGCTCGGACTAGTAACGACATTCGTGCCAATTCGCTTGTCATGAGGGGGGGCCCAAGTTGCCCGGCCCCCCACGCGCGGGTAGGGTCCTAGGTGGCCTATTGTTTCGGGCCCCGGACGCCCCAATTTTCCCTCTCCAGGGGGGTGCTTTCACGATGTCGGCGAAATACAATAGCGGCGATCGGCGGATGCCAGCTTGGCTGGTCGCGCCGCTGTTGGCATGGCGGCGGCTGGTCCACTGGTTGAACGACGGGTTTTTGAACCTCGAGCGGCTGGAGGCCGTAGTTTCGGCCAGATCGCTCCGCTTGTCCGTCTGCCCCCTTGCGGCCGGGAGATTGACCGCAATCGACGCTTTGTCGGTTTTACCACCGCTTATGACAGGGCTCGCCTTTCCGCGGCCCGGCAACGCCTGGGTGCGTCTGCTGGCGCCGTCCCGCCTCCCGGGCCCCGTCGCGACGGTCGGCGTGTGCATTCGCCATGCCGTCGCGCGAGGAGTTTGAACTACCGTGCATTTGGATCACCTTCCCGGATCGTTTTTCGGCCCGTCGAACCTGGTTGAGCTGCTGCGCCATCGGGCCCAACACCAAGGGGACGACGCGGGCTTTCAGTACCTCACCGACGGCGAGCGCGTCCTCCAGCAATGGACCTACGCAGATCTCGACCGCAAAGCCCGCGCCATCGCCGCCTCGCTGCAAGCGATGGAGATGGAGGGCGAACGGGCGCTGCTGTTGTATCCCTCGGGGCTCGATTTCGTCGCCGCGTTCTTCGGCTGCTTGTACGCCGGCGTGACGGCGGTGCCGGCGTATCCGCCGCGTCGCAATCGCAACATGGCCCGCATCGACGCGATCGCCAACGACGCCGAGGCGAAGATCGCGCTCACCACCTTCGAGGTGCTGGAGCGCGTGCAGACGATGATCACCGACACACCAGCGCTGCAGCGGATCCGTTGGCGTGCGACCGATCAGTGGGATGCCGACCAGGCCGATCAGTGGCGCCGGCCCGACGTGCACGGCGAGACGCTGGCGTTCTTGCAATACACCTCGGGCTCTACCGGCACGCCCAAGGGGGTGATGCTCACGCACTCGAACCTGATGCACAACTCGGCGATGATCACCTACGCATTCGAGCATTCGCGCTCGGGCAGCGGGTGTTTCTGGTTGCCGTTGTATCACGACATGGGGCTCATCGGCGGGATCTTGCAACCGCTGTACATGGGCCGGCCCAACACGTTGCTGTCGCCGACGCACTTTCTGCAAAAGCCCGTGCGTTGGCTGCAGGCGATCTCGCAATCGGGCAGCACGATCAGCGGCGGGCCGAACTTCGCCTACGATTTGTGCGCCGAGAAAGTCACCGCCGAGCAGAAGCGCAGCCTCGATCTGAGCCGCTGGTCGCTCGCCTTCAACGGCGCCGAGCCGGTGCGAGCGGAAACAATCGAGCGGTTCAGCAAGGCGTTCGCCGAGTGCGGGTTTCGTCGCGAAGCGTTTTACCCCTGCTACGGCCTGGCCGAAGCGACGCTCATCGTCACTGGCGGTTACAAGCAATCGCCGCCGGTGGTGCGGTCGTTCGACGCGCACGCGCTGGAGAAGCATGACGTCGTCGCCGTCGAGTCACCCTCGCCGGGGGACCGCGAGCTCGTGGGCAGCGGAGGCAACCTGCTTGATCAGACCATCGTCATCGCCGACCCCGACACCGGCGTGCCGTGCGCCGGCAACCGCGTGGGCGAGATCTGGGTGTCCGGCCCCAGCGTGGCCGAGGGCTATTGGCGGCGCGAGGAAGAGACCCGGCAAACCTTCGGCGCCCGATTGGCGGATGGCCGCGGCCCGTTCCTGCGCACCGGCGACCTTGGCTTCCTGGCCGACGGCGAGCTGTTCGTCACCGGGCGGTTGAAGGACCTGATCATCATCCGCGGGGTGAACTTCTACCCGCAGGACGTCGAGCGGAGCGTCGACCTGGCGCACGAGCATGTGCAAAAGGGCGCCGGCGCGGCGTTTGCCGTCGGCGAGGCCGGCGGCGAGCGGCTAGTCGTGGTGCAAGAAGCGGAGCGCGGCCGCAATCTTGACTTTGCAGGGATTATCGCGGCGATTCGCAAACGCATCGCCGCGGATTTCGAGCTGGCCGTGTCGGCGGTCGTGCTGCTCAAAACCGGGAGCATCCCCAAAACATCGAGCGGCAAGATCCAACGGCATGCGTGCCAGGCAGGATATCTTGCCGGCACGCTGGCCGCGGTGGCCACGTGGTCGCTCGAAAGCGGCGAGGTGGAGATTGCCCAGTCAATCCGCCGCCGCGGCCATCGTGAGGAAGCTGAACTCGACTTCGACGGTATGGAAGCCGCCGCCGACCTCGCCCCACTGGAACCAGAACAAGAGACAGTCGTTCATCTCAACGGCGAGGCCGCTTCAGCGGCCGGCGGCGCCACGCTGGACCACCGCCGCGTTCCGGTTCCTCCCACAAACAAAGCCGCCCAAATCGCCGACGTCGTCTATGCCAAGGTTCGCGAGATTGGCCGGGAGCGCGTCGGCGAGCTCGACTGGAGCACGAACATCGTCGAGTTGGGTCTCGACTCGCTCGAGCGGATGGAAATCGTCGCCGCGCTGGAAGAGGCGTTCGGCGGACGGTTTCCCGACCACGTGTTGCCGTCGATGGAGACGTGCGGCGAGGTGGTCGAGGCGATCCAGCAGCACTTGGGCGGCGAGCTCAAGGATCGCAGCGCCAAGCGGCCAGCTCTCGACGTGGCCGACGAGGACTACCAATTCGCCAAGTCGCCGGAGTACCTGCGGCTGCAGGAGAACATCCAACTCACCGCCGCCAGCGGGATGCCCAATCCGTTCTTCACCGTGCACGAAGGGATCACCAACGACCGCACCGTGATCGACGGGCAGGAGTACGTCAACTTCTGCAGCTACAACTACATCGGCATGAGCGGCGATCCGTACGTCGTCGAAAAGACGCGCGAGGCGGTGGCCCGCTACGGCACGAGCGTCTCGGCCAGCCGGCTGGTCTCGGGCGAGAAACCGCTGCACGGCGCTTTGGAACGCGGCATCGCCGAGTTCATCGGCGCGGAGGCGGCGATCGTCTTCGTCGGCGGGCACTCGACGAACGAGTCGGTCATCGGCCACCTGTTCGGCCCCGGCGACCTGATTGTCCATGACGCCCTGTCGCACAACAGCATCATGCAGGGCGCCATCCTCAGCGGCGCGCGTCGCCGGCCATTCCCGCACAACGACTGGCGCGCCTTGGAGCGCATCCTCGGCGAAATCCGGCACGAGTACCGTCGCGTGCTCATCGTGCTCGAAGGCGTCTACAGCATGGACGGCGACTATCCCGACCTGCCGAAATTCGTCGAGCTGAAGGAGCGGTTCAAGGCGTACATGATGGTCGACGAGGCCCACTCCATCGGCACGATGGGCCTGCACGGCCGCGGGATGAGCGAGCACTTCGGCATCAACCCGCGGGCCGTCGACATGTGGATGGGTACGCTCAGCAAGTCGTTCGGAAGTTGCGGCGGGTACATCGCCGGGGCGAAGGAGCTGGTCGAGTACCTCAAGTACACGGCGCCGGGGTTTGTGTACAGCGTCGGCCTCTCGCCGGCCAACGCCGCCGCAGCCCTCGCGTCGTTGGAACTGCTCCAGGAGGAGCCGGAGCGCGTGGCGCGGCTGGCCGAGAACTCGCGGTTGTTCCTGCGGCTGGCCAAGGACGCGGGGCTCAACACCGGCACGAGCAACAACACGGCCGTGGTCCCGGTCATCACCGGCAACTCTGAGCACGCTCTGCGGCTGTCGCACCAGCTCAAACTGCGCGGCATCAACGTGCAGCCGATCATGTACCCGGCCGTCGAAGAGCGCGCCGCCCGGCTGCGATTCTTCATCACCAGCCTGCACACGCCCGAGCAGATTCGGATGACCATCCGGGCCGTGGCTGAAGAGCTGGACAGCATCGACCCGTCGTACCGTGGCGCCGACCGACCGCTGCCGGAAGCAGTTGTAGGGGTTGGCGCGGCGACAGCCGCAGTCCTGCCGCCGCGGTAGCCCATTGAGTCCCCGGTCAGTGACCGGGGGCTAAATGCGTGAATTTACCGTTCGGCGTTCCCCGGTTAGAATCGAGCTTGGGGATTGCGCCGCGACTTGCCGATCTTTTCTCGCGCGCACGCCCCGCACGCAGCAAGCGAGTGCTCCGCTATGTCGCAAGCCATTGTCGACCCGGCCGAACTGCGGCGATTCGCCCACCAGCTCAAGACGTTCAACGCCGAGTTGGAGGAGCGGCTCACCACGCTGGCGGCCCAGATGCACGCACTCAGCGCCACGTGGCGGGACCAGGAACAGAAGAAATTCGCCGACGAGTTCGAGCAGCACCTCAAGCTCATCAACCGTTCGATCGAGGCCACGAACCAGTACGCGCCCTTTCTGCTGCGCAAAGCCCAGCGCATTGAAGAGTACTTGCAGCAGAAGTGAGCGGGAGGCTATCGGCTGTCAGCTATTGGCGATCGGCAAGAGGGGACGCAGCGCGTTCCTTCTGCCTTTTTTTAGCCGACAGCCGACAGCCGAGAGCCGACAGCCAATCCCTATGTCCAGCCCCGCCCAAGTTCGTTCAACTGACGCCATCGACGGCATGAGCGTGGCGTTGGCGAAGTTCCAGGACCGCGTTCAGGCGTCGCTCGATGCGCTGGAGGCCGACCTGCGGCGGGCCGACGCCTGGATCGATCACGACCGCCCGGCGCACTGGCGGAAGCAGATTCACGAGGCCGAAAAGGGCGTGCACGACGCCAAGCTGGAGTTGGAGCGCTGCCTGATGATGACGGTCGTCGAAGGCCAGCGCCCCGCGTGTCGGGAGCAGAAGGCGGCGCTCGAAAAGGCCAAGGTCCGCCTCGACTACTGCCGCGAGAAGGCCGAGCTGGTCAAGAAGTGGCAGCGCAATTTCCGCCACGACGCGATGGAGTTCCACGGCCGCATCGGCCAACTCCGCCGCCTGCTGGAGCAGGACGTGCCGAACGCCCGGGCCCTGCTGGCCAAGATCGTCCTCCGGCTGGAAGAGTACCGACTTGAGCAGGCGCCGGACGCGCATTCCGCCCATGGCGTGTTGGACTCCGCCGCGGCGGAATCACACGCCCGCACCGTTGTGCCGGCGCAGAGTGCGACGATCGCCGCGCCCACCGAAACCGTCGACGGCCATGAATAGTTCCAATCTCTACACCAGCGCCGCCCACATTCGCGACGCGATCGAGGACCTGCAAACGGCGTGGCTCGACGCCTCGCAGCATTGGAACGACGGCGTAAGCCTCTCGTTCTGCAACAACCACTTGGAACCCATGGGGCCGGTTGTCAAACTGGCCCTCGATTCGATCGCCCGGATGTCGACGCTGGTCGACCAGATGCACCGCGACTGCGATGCGTGACTCGCCAAGAATGCCCCCCACGGCGCCCACGGAAACGAATCTCGCGTGACCGAAACTCGCCTTTCCACCCGCCGCGTCATCGAGCTTTTGCAGCGGCTGCAGAAGCTGGCCGATCGCCGCGCGCGCGACGACCAGGCGTTGGCGACCGAGTTCGCCACGGCCCTGTCCGAGGCGGAGAAGGATTTCGAGGCCACCGCCCGGCGGCTCAACGAAGAGCACGCGGAGCAGCGCCGCAGGCTCGAGGCCGAGTTCGGCATGGCCAAGCGGGCCGCGGCCGACGCCTTTCAAGTCGGCGTGTCCCAGGCCGAGGCCGCCCGCTCCGCAACGATCAAGGCCGCCAAAGACCGTCGCGACTCGGTGGTCGTCGGGATCGAGCACTTCGCCAAGGAAGCCGAGTGGCAGGCGATGTCGGTCTACGACGCGGACAAGAACAAGCCGTTCGTGCTTATCGAAGAGGCGGCCCTGCGAATGCAGCAGCGGCGGCGGCAGATCGAAGGGTTGGAGCGCGACGCCCGCACGCTGTTGGAGATGCGGGGCGTCACCAAGGCCGCCGAATCGTACGACTGGCGCGCGGCCGCCGCGGAAACAGGCGACGCCTCAAGCGAACAGGCTCCCGCCTCCGCGACTGCCGAGGAGAAGCTGCAAGCGATGTTGCAGGCGGTGCACCAAAGCGTCATCGTCATGCAGGACCTGAAGGTTGCCTCCTGGTTCAACGAGGGCGGCCGCCGGTGGGCCTGGCTCGTGGCCGCCGTGGTGATCGCCACGGCGATCGGAGCGGTGGCGACGAGCTTCTCCCTCGTTGGCTGGCTCGCCGGAGCCGCCGCGGGACTAGTGATCGGCGCCGTGATGCTGGCGGTGTTCGTACCGCGTGGTCGACGGTCGATGCTCGCCCAATGGGGCGTCGTCCAGCGGCAGCTCGAAGACGCCCGGCAGCTCGAAAAGTCAGCCACCGCCGAATCCCGCGCCGCCAGCGATCGGCTCGCCCAGGACATTGTCCGCCGACGCGATCGCGACCTGGCCGGCGCCAAACAGCGCCGCGATCAGGAAGTCGCCGCCGCCGAAGCCAAGTACGACGCCGAGGTGGCGCCGCTCGAATCGCAGCTTGCCGAGCGGAAGCTGTCTCTCGCCACCGAGCGCGACACGGCGTTTTCGGCGGCTGAGGACAAGTACCCTCCGCTGCTCGGCCAGAACGAATCGACCCGCCAGCAGTCCGACCGCGAAAACGCCGCGACGTTCGACGCCCGCCGCACCGAGGCCAACGCCCGGCACGACGCCGCGTGGGAGGAAATGGCCGAGGCGTGGCTGACCGGCTTCCGCGAAATCGCCGCCGAGCTCGAGGGGATGCAGGAGCGCTGCCGCGAGCTGTTCCCCAACTGGTCTCTGGAAGATCTTGTCGGCTGGCAGCGGCCCGTGGAGCCGCCCGAAGCGATCCGCTTCGGCGAGAGCCCGCTGCCGCTGCAACTCGTGAAGCACGGCGTGCCCGAGGACAAGCGGCTGGACCCCGGCGTCAAACGGCTCGTGCTTCCCGCGACGATGACGCTTGCCGAGCAGCCGCGGTTGGTGATCACGGCCGAAGGGGCGGGTCGGCGGGCCGCCGTCGACGTCCTGCAGCTCGTGATGCTGCGATTCCTCACGTCGATGCCCGCCGGCAAGCTGCGGCTCACAATCATCGACCCCGCCGGGCTCGGCGAAAACTTTTCCGGCTTCATGCACTTGTCCGACTACGACGAACAGCTTGTCGCCGGCGGGCGCATCTGGACGGACTCGAAGCACATTGATGAACGGCTGTCGCTGCTCAGCGAACACATGGAAAAGGTGCTGCAGAAGTACCTTCGCAACGAATTCGCCACGATCCACCAGTACAACCAGAGCGCCGGCGAAGTGGCCGAGCCGTACCACGTGGTCGTGGTCGCGAATTTCCCCGCGGGGCTCAGCGACGCTTCGGCCCGCAAGCTGGTGTCGATCTCGCAGACCGGCCCGCGGTGCGGCGTCTACACGCTGTTGAGCGTCGACTCGCAGCTCCGCCTGCCGCACGAGTTCAACCTCGACCAGTTGCTTGCCGACGCGGTGCACCTGGATTGGCAGCAAAACCGGCTGGTGTGGAAGTACCCGCTGTACGAAAAGCTGCCGCTGGAGCTGGACCGCATTCCCGAGCCCGAGCGGATGAGTGAAGTCCTCCGCATTGCGGGCGAGCAGTCGCGCGAGGCAAGCAAAGTGGAAGTGCCGTTCGCGATGGTGGCCCCGCCGCCGGACAAGATTTGGACGAGCGACAGCGCGCGGGAGCTGGTCGTGCCGATCGGCCGCGCGGGCGCCAAGGAGTTCCAATCGTTGCGATTGGGCGTCGGCACCTCGCAGCACGCCGTGACCGCCGGCAAGACAGGCTCCGGCAAGAGCACGCTGCTGCACGCGATCATCACCAACGCGGCGCTGTACTACAGTCCCGACCAGGTGGAGTTCTACCTGGTCGACTTCAAGAAGGGCGTCGAGTTTCAGGCCTACGCCCGCGGTGCCTTGCCGCACGCGCGGGTCATCGCCATCGAGAGCGAACGGGAGTTCGGCGTCAGCGTGCTGGAGCGGCTCGACCAGGAGCTCCGCCGCCGCGGCGAACTGTTCCGCCAGCACGGCGTGCAGGACGTGGCGGGGTTCCGCCGCGCCGTGCCGGGCACGCCGATGCCGCGGACGCTGCTGATCATCGACGAATTCCAGGAGCTGTTCGTCGCCGACGACAAACTGGCGCAGGAGGCGGCGTTGCTGCTCGACCGGCTCGTGCGGCAAGGTCGCGCGTTCGGCATCCACGTGTTCCTGGGTTCGCAGACGCTGTCGGGCGCCTACTCGCTGGCCCGCAGCACGATCGGCCAGATGGCCGTGCGAATCGCCTTGGAGTGCAGCGAGGCCGACGCCCACCTCATCCTCAGCGACGAGAACACCGCTGCGCGCTTACTCTCGCGCCCCGGCGAGGCGATCTACAACGACCAGAACGGCCTGCTCACCGGCAATCACCCGTTCCAGGTGGTCTGGCTCCCCGACCCCGAACGCGTGAAGTACCTCGCCACGCTCCGCGATCGTTCCGACGGCGAGGCCGCTTCAGCGGCCGGGCGCCCCCCGCGCGAACCGACAATCGTCTTCGAAGGCAACGTCCCGGCCAACCCGCAGGACAACCCAGAGCTCGTCGCCGCGATCGCCCACCCCGAACGCACGACGCACCAGGAGCCCAAGTTGTGGCTTGGCGCTGCGGTGCGCATCGAGCCCGCGACGCACTTGGTGCTGCGCCGGCAGGGCGGGCACAACCTCGTCATCGTCGGGGCGCAAGAGGAGCTGGCCGCGGGCGTGCTCGCCGGCGCCATCGTCGCGCTCGCGGCGCAACACGGCGAAGCTGGCGCCAAGTTCACGGTGCTCGACGGCACGCGGCCGGAGTCGGCCGTGCCGAGCTTGTGGACCAAGGTCGCCGAAGCCGTGGGCGAGCAGGTGGAAGTCGTCCCGCCGCGCACCGCGGGCCCCGCGATCCTGGCGCTCGCCGACGAAGTAACCCGCCGCACGCAATCGCCCGAAGAGCGCTACGGCTCGATCTACCTGGTGATCCACGACCTGGCCCAGTTCCGCGACCTGCGGCTCACCGAGGACGACTTCAGCTTCTCGTTCTCCAGCGGCAACGGCAAACCGCCGGCCGTCGACCGCCGGTTCCGCGACGTCCTCAAAGAAGGCCCAGGCGTGGGCGTGCATGTGCTCGTCTGGTGCGAGTCGTACAACAGCCTTACGCGCTGCATCGACCGGCTGTCGCTGCGCGAGATCGAGTACCGCGTTGCCACGCAGATGAGCGCGGCCGATTCGACGAGCCTCATCGACTCGCCGGCGGCGGCCCTCTTGGGCGAACACCGCGCGATCCTCTACCGCGACGATCTTGGCACGCAAACCAAATTCCGCCCCTACGGCCCGCCGACGCCCGAATGGCTCGCCTGGGCCGCCGCCCAACTCCGTGGCGACGCGGCAAGACTGCCGGCGTGAACGCCGCCTCTCCCGTTAGCCGCGACGCGGAGTCCGCGGAGCGGAGCGCTCGGCGCCACGGGCGATTCCTCGCTCCGCTACCGCGTCGCGGCTAACGGTTAGTCCCGCGTCCTACGGGCGTTGATTGCCGCGCCCGCGTCGCCGGGATACGCTATCGGACGGATCTCGTCCGCAGTGCACCTCGTCGTCACGGAGGCCTCTCATGTCCGCGAAACCAACCCGCCGCACGTTCGTCAAGCAAGTCGCCGCGGGATCGCTCGCCACGCTTGCCGCGCCGGCAATCGTCACCGCCGCCAAGACCGACTCCGCGATCACCGTCATCGGCGACGGCGAGCACCGGTACGAAGCCAGCCACAACTGGGCGCAGCTTCCCGATAAGTTCACCTGGCAGACCACGCACAACGTGGCCGTCGACGGCAACGGGCTCGTGTACGTCATTCACGAAGGCCGCGGCGACCAACCCGATCACCCGGCGATCTTCGCCTTCGACGCAGACGGAAAGTACGTCCGCTCGTTCGGCAATCAGTTCCAAGGCGGCGGCCACGGCCTGGAAGTGCATCGCGAGGGCAACGAAGAATTTCTTTACGTCACCGCCTACCAAGCGAAGCGCTCGTTCGCCAAGCTCACGCTCACGGGCCAGACGGTCTGGCACAAGTACGCGCCCATGGAGTGCGGCATCTACGCCGAGGGCGAGGACGTTCAGCCGCGCACCGACAGTCCCTGGGGCAACGACCGCTTCCTGCCCACGAACTTCGCCTTCCACCCCGCCGGCGGCTTCTACCTCGCCGACGGCTACGGCGGCTACTGCATCCACCGCTACGACGCCGACGGCAAGTGGCTGAGCATGTTCGGCAAGCCCTCCGCCGACGCCGACGCCGACGGCACGTTCGATACGCCGCACGGCGTGTGGATCGACGACCGCGGCGGCGAGCCGCTCGTTGTCGTCGCCGACCGCGCCAACTCGCGTCTGCAGTGGTTCACGCTCGATGGCGAGCACCGCCGCACGCAGGATGGCTTCCTGCTCCCGGCCAACGTCGACCGCCGTGGGGACGTGTTGCTCGTGCCCGACCTCGTCGGCCGCGTCACGCTCTTGGGCGGCGACAACAACGTGATCGCTCACCTGGGGGACGATAGCGAGCGGATCACGGCCGACAAGCCCGACGGCGTGAAGAAAACCGGCTGGGCGATCCGCGGCGACGAGAAGTCATGGCTCCCCGGCAAATTCGTCCACCCGCACGACGCCTGCTTCGACGCCGACTGGAACATCTACGTCGCCGAGTGGGTGCAGCGCGGCCGCGTCACGAAGCTCCGCAAGGTGGCGTAGCGGAGCGGGTCGACAGCCAGCGGCGAAGGCCTAAAATGACGGGTTCGGTTCTTCCACCGCCCCCGCCCTCGCAAGGACCCCGCCATGAGCACGATTGTTGACATCCGCGGCCGCCAGATTCTCGACAGCCGCGGCAATCCTACCGTGGAGGTCGACGTCACGCTCAGCGACGGTTCGGTCGGCACCGCCGCCGTGCCCAGCGGAGCCAGCACGGGCGCTCACGAGGCCTGGGAGCTTCGTGACGGCGACAAGTCGCGGTGGCTCGGCAAGGGCGTCGCCAAGGCCGTCACGAACATCAACGACGTGATCGCCGACGAGCTCATTGGCATGGACGCGATGGAGCAGCTCGCCATCGACCAGCGGATGATCGAGCTCGACGGCACGCCGAACAAGAAGAACATCGGCGCCAACGCGATCCTCGGCGTCTCCCTCGCCACGGCCCACGCCGCGGCCCGCTACTGCGAGTTGCCCCTGTTCCGGTACCTGGGCGGGTCGAACGCCAACATGCTCCCGGCGCCGATGATGAACATCCTCAACGGCGGCCAGCACGCCGACAACAACGTTGACGTCCAGGAGTTCATGGTCATGCCGCTGGGCTTCGACAACTTCAGCGACGCCCTCCGCTGCGGCTGCGAGGTGTTCCACAACCTCAAGAGGGTGCTCAAGGAGAAGGGGATGAACACCGCCGTTGGCGACGAAGGCGGCTTCGCCCCCGACTTGGGCGCCAACGCCGACGCGTTCGGCGTGATCCTCTCGGCGGTCGAGAACGCCGGCTACAAGCCCGGCGAGCAGGTCTTCATCGCCATGGACGTGGCGAGCACAGAGTTCTACGACTCAAAGACAAAAAAGTACACGATCGACGGCAAGACGATCGACTCCGGCGCGATGATCGACCTACTCGCCGGCTGGTGTGAGAAGTACCCCATCTGCTCGATCGAAGACGGCTGCGCCGAAGACGACTGGGACGGCTGGAAGAAGCTCACCGACACGCTCGGCGACCGCGTGCAGCTCGTGGGCGACGACCTGTTCGTCACCAACGTCGAGCGGCTGCAGCGCGGCATCAACGAGGGAATCGGCAACAGCATCCTCATCAAAGTGAACCAGATCGGCACGCTGTCCGAGACAATCGACGCGATCAATCTCGCGCACCGCAACGGCTACTCGAGCGTCACCAGCCACCGCAGCGGCGAGACCGAAGACAGCACGATTGCCGACCTCGCCGTGGCGTGCGCCACCGGGCAGATCAAGACCGGCAGCGCCTCCCGCAGCGACCGCATGGCAAAGTACAATCAACTGCTGCGCATCGAAGAAATCCTCGGCGACACGGCCGTGTACGGCGGACCGGTGTTCCTCAAGAAATAGGGGGTTTCACCACAGAGGACACAGAGGACACAGAGGGCACGGAGTGAGTTTCTTAAATGGCCAAAGTACAAACCCAAATCACTGGGAACAAAGGCCTGTACTTTGTTTGCTACGAGCTCTCGCGTCGACATTGGAATGTCATGCCAACGGCTCGCAATGCTCGTGGCGTTGATGTGATCGCCTACGACTTGACTGCGACGCGGTTCGTTGGAATTCAAGTAAAGGCGTTATCAAAGAAAGCGCCCGTGCCATTGGGAAAGTCGATCGATGGATTGATGGGGAATTATTGGATCGTTGTCAACAACCTCCAAGCAATTCCCTCGGCTTACATCCTTACGCCGATTGAGGTGCGCGACTTGGCACATCGCGGGGAAAAGGAGGGGCGGATATCATACTGGTTGCAGCCGCGAGAGTACGCCGTTGAACGGTTTCTGAACGCATGGGACCGAATTGGTTGCGGCGATTGAATTGACCTGGAATTCCTCTGTGTCCTCAGTGCACTCTGTGGTGAATTCTTCCTCCGATGACTGAACAAGAAGAAGGTTTGCGGAAGCCCGCCGAGCCAATCACCGACTCTCCATGGATGTGGTTCGCGCTGTACTCCGCCGTGGGGCTCGCCGCGCTGATCTCCACCGGCGGCAAGCTCGGTAGACGGCAAGCGAAAATTGAAAACCAATACCAGGCCCGCGCCGCCGTGGCCAGCGGCAAGGTGCAGATCACTGAAAGCGGCAGCGGTGAGAAAAAGGCCGTCGGCGCCCCCGTCTATGCCACGCCCGGGCAGCCGGAGATTCCCATCTGGCCGCTGGAGATCATCCTCGGCGTAATCTGCGCCGTGTCGTTTGGCCTACTCCTGCGGCAGCGCATGGGCAACGTCGCTGCGCCGTCTCCAACCGCAAATCAGAGCTAACCACAGAGGTCACAGAGAACACAGAGGAGCGCCAGGAAGATCCCTGCAGCCCTTCCACTGTTTTCATCCCCTCTCTGTGAACTCTGTGTCCTCTGTGGTTGGTCCTATTTCTGTGGGGTCTCCAGCTCCCGCAGCGCATCCGCGAAATTCCCCTGCGACGGGTCGACGACGATCATCGCCAGGTTCTGGCGCACGAATCCGTCCGGCTGTCCGCGGCGATACACCGGCAGCCGCAGACAGTAGAAGTCGAGCCGGGCGACGCGCTGGTCCGCCGTGTGCCTCGCGTCCCATGTGCGTAGCACATAGTCGGCCACCGGCTGCCGGAACGCGGCCTCGTCCAGCGCGGTCAATCGCAGGTGCAGCTTCCGCCAACGGTGGTTCGAGAACCGCTGCGGCGCCGTCGGTCGCGTGCCGTCGACAAACGGCTCGCCGGTCGCCAGGTCGACGACGTCGCCATTGGCAAGCCGCCCGCGGTAATAGAACCAGGCGTCGAACTGCGCCGGTTCGCTGAACAGTTTCCACCCCTGGCGAAGCATCGTGGCATTGGCGACGGGTCGCAGCACGCGATACACCCGCGTCGCCGCGTCGCGACCGATGAAATCGAGTGCATTCCAGGCCAGGACAAGTCCCAACAAAGCAAAGACGCAAGCGGATCGAAGTCCCCCTCCCTCGGAGGGAGGGAGCAACCGAGCATGGTCGCCGGTGGCGACCGTGCGCAGGGCGGTAGTCTGGTCGCGCAGCGACTCGGGAGGGATTCTAGCTGCATCAGTCTCATTTGGCGCAGACTTCCACTCAAGCCGCTCCCACACGACCCCCGGAATCGCCGCCAACCACGCCGCCATCCCCACCCAGGCAAACAACCCCACGGTGATCGTCGCCGCGATCCCCACATGAAACGCCGCGAACGCAATCACCGCCGCGACGCGAAGCTGCGCGTTTCTCCACGGCACGAACAACAGGCACGGCCCGACGAGCTCCAGCGCAACCACGCCGCGACTGAGCCAGCGCGTTACTTCGGGAAACTGCCCCAACCAGCGCCCTGCGGGCAGACCGTACAGGCTGAACGACAATGTTTGCCCCAGCGCGTCGCCGTCGAGCCATGCGGCGTTGACCTTCGACAGCCCAGCGCACCAGTACACGAGCGCGAGTTGCACAAGGAACGCGAACGTCGCCGCCGATGCGACGACGGGCGACGGCGGCGGGCCGCGGCGACGGGCGTCCATCGACCACGCAGCTCCCAGCGGCAGCCAGCATCCCCAGAACAGCAGCACCCGCAACAGCGTGTCGCCGGCATTCAGCACGATTGGCAGGCGAATATGCAGCGACGCCACCAGCAGAAACGAGCCGATCGTCGCCAGCCGCGTGCGATAGCCAACCATCAGCGCGACGGCGAGGAGGGCGGCGACTGCCAGGAGCGCCCCCTGCACGGCCGCCGATCCGCTGAGCAAATGGAGCGACCACTCGCCGGGCGCGAGCCGCCGCCGCACGAGATCCACCGGCGCGATCCCCGCGTCAGTCGAGAAGGCCGTGAAGTCGCGGGCGCGCGTGGCCAGGTCCGCCAAAAGCACGGCCCCAATCGCCACGCGGAACGCGGCGAGCGAGCGCACGTCCAGCACAAACATCCCGCCGAACCACTCCGCCACGGTGCGCCGCTCGCTCATACTGCAAGTTTAGCTCCGTGGCGGTTTAACCACGACGGCACGAAGAACACGACGACAGAATGGACAGGATGACAGGATTCAAGAGGATGGACAGGATGAGAAGAAACTCTTTCCTCAATCCTGTTCATCCTCCCCATCCTGTTATCCTGTCAGTTACGCGAGGAACTCCCATTTGATGACGCTGCTGGAAAATCCGCTGCCGATCGCCGCCATCGGCGGACTGCTCGTGACGCTGACGGCGATTGTGTTCCTGTCGCGGCGGGACGGCGCCTCCCTCGCGGCGCTGGCGGCGACCGCGCTCGTCACGGCAGGTCTGCTGCTCGTCGAGCGCTTCGTGGCGACCGATCGCGAGCAGGTCGAGGAGGCCGTCGCGGGCCTGCTTGATGCGATCGAGGCCAACGACGAGCCGGGCGTGCTCAACGCCGTCGACCCGTCGGCCGTCAAGGTGCGCGCCGAGATCGCCGCGCTGATGCCCGAGATCAAAATCAACGCGGCGAACGCCATGGGTCGGATCGAGGTGACCGTCAACGACGCAGGTCAGCCGCCGATCGCCGATGCGACGATTCTTGCGTTCTTGGACGGCGTTCACGCCCGCTCGGGATTGCGGGTGGCCTACTACAAGCAACGCGTCGACTTGCATTGGGTGAAACAAGGCGAGCGGTGGTTGCTGGCCGACTACACGGCCTATTACAACGGCCAGCCAATCGACGCCGCCAGCAGCGCCGCAGGCAACCGCGCCGTGCCGAAGCGGTGAGTCTCCAATGAATGCACGGCTCGCCCTCTCCCACTCCAGTAAGCTTCACCACGACGGCACGACGAGCACGACGAAGGGAACACTGAATTGACGGGATAACAGGATGACGGAGGATCAACAGGATGCAAATCCTTCGACGAATCTCCTGTCAATCTTGCTCATCCTGTTATCCTGTCTGTTCCATGCTCCATCGTCGTGACCGTCGTGTCGTCGTGGTGAAATAGACCCAACGCAGTGGTCACGGGGTCGGAAATTCCCGCGATGGCGGGCGGCCGTCGAAGAATCGCCGATCCGATTCGCGGGGGCGTTGGTCGCGGTAGCCGTCGGCGGCGTCGGGATCGAGCAGCCCCGGGTCGGGCACGCCAAAGCCGGGACCGTAGCCGTAGAATGGCGCCGTGCTGCGGAAGCCCGGAGGGCCGCCCCTCGGGCCGTACCCCGGGCCTCCCCCGTAACCGGGGCCACCGCCTCCGTACCCTGGGCCTCCGCCGTAACCGGGTCCGCCGTAGCCGGGACCATAACCGCCGCCGTACCCGCCGCCATATCCGTAACCATATCCCGGATAAACCTGGTAAGAACCGCCGCCGATCGTCGAGCCGCGCCACGCGTCGTGGAACCGTTCCCACTCGGCGTCCAGCCCGCCGCGGCCGTTGCCGAAGCTTTGCACGCGGTAAGTCGTGTCGGCCGAGCCGTCCGGACCGCGAAGCACCGTGCGGGTTCGCGAGTAGCCGCTAGTCACCAGCCGCGGATCGTCCAGCGGCTCAATCGGCGGCTTCATCGCGTACTGGGCGACGCGCGCGCCCGTCTCGGGATCGTGCGTGTACCGGCTGCGGCGATAGACCCAGCTCTCCGCTTTGGGCTCGTTGGCCACAAGCACAACAGTCGGCGCCGGCGGCGTGCAGGCGCACTGTTGAGCGCTGGCGCGGTTGGCGATTGCCACGGCGATCACCGCCGCGGCAAGCAGCAGTTTCCACACAAACGACGGCAGACCGAGAAAGGTGGGACGATTCATGGCTCAGTTCCCCTCCCCTTGACGGGGAGGGGTTAGGGGAGGGGTGATGAGGCAGGTATCAGCTTCAACCCCCTCCCCAGCCCTCCCCGCAAGGGGGAGGGAGCCGGAAGGGGATCAGTGGCGAGCCGGCGCGTGGTTGCGAAAACTCAACGCGCCGACAATCGGGGAGAAGGATGTGCACAATCGGCGCCGGTGTGGTTTTCCCGCGGTTTCCGCGGGCTTCCATCGCGCTCATGTGGCGAAAATCATTCAAGCCCGCCCACGGGGACCAATCCCCCGGGGGCCAGGCCGTGGTCTTCGGTACGAGAATTCGCCCGGTCGCCGAGCTGCTCGGCGCGCGTGCGGATGTTAGGCGAGGGCTCGGGTGCGGCCGGCTCCGCCGCAACGGCCGCTTCCGCCGGCGGATGATAGACATGCTCTTCCCCAGCAGCCGGCGCCGGCAAGGACGACCGCGGGCTGCCGGGCTTCAAACGAATCTGCAGGCCGATGTCACCCTGCTCGGGGACGTAAATGTACTCCTCGTCGTCGGGAATCTCGGGCAAAGCAATCTTGTTGAACTCGATGATGTTTTTCATGAACTCTTCGTGCGACTTGGGCCAGTCGCCGTGCTCGCCCCAATAAAGCTGATTGGCGTGGTCGATGCTGAGGATTTTCATTTGGTGCTCGGCATAAAACTTGGCCGCGGCCGTCGCCCCCATGTAGCCGCCCACGTCACGCGAGCGGCGACCCTTGATGGGATCATGAGCGTCGAATTTTCGCGGCACGTCGGTCACCGGCGTTTCGTCCTCGGGCAGCGGCGGGAGCGGACGGCCCCCAGGACCCAGTTCCTCAGCAGGTTGCTCTGCGGCGGCCGGCGCAGGCGCCGCCGCCGGCGTCGACGCGCTGCTCGCCGACTGCGACAGTTCCGGCGCCTCGCACCCGAACAGTGCGATCGCCAACAACCCCCAACCCAAAATCGCCGCGGTCGAAGCTTTCATCGCGTGGACTCCGTGTAACTGCGCTGTTTCGTTGCCCCGACGCCAGCGCGCGCGTGCCACTGCTGGCTTGTCCAGCAGTGCGAAGCGGGTATCCGGCGCCCACTGCTGGACGAGCCAGCAGTGGCACACTCTTTAGTTCATGATTTGACGCTCAATCGCCCGCTTTGTCGGAATTTTAGCCGCGCCTAGTTGCCAGCCGCGCATGTCGACCAGCTTGTCCCGCCGCGTCATGTCGAAGTGCAGCGGCGACAGCGTAATATGCCCGGCTCGTAATTCGGATAAGTCGGTGGGCTCGTCGACCGGCGGCACTGGCGGCCGGCCCGTCGCCCAGTAGTACGGTCGCCCGCGGGGGTCGAGCCGGCGCTCGAACTGCTCGCCCCACGGCGCCACGCACATTGGCACGACCCGCACCTCCGCCGGTCGTTCGAGGGCCTCCAGCGGAATGTTCAGATTATACAGTTGCGGCTCGCTGTCTTTTTGAGCCAGGATTTGTTCGATAATGGGCACGGCCAGTTGAGCCGCCTTGTCATAGCGGGCTTGCTCGTCGTATTCGAGCGACACCGCGATGCTCGTGATCCCGAAAAACGCGCCTTCGATCGCCGCGGCGACCGTGCCGGAATACAGCACGTTGATCCCCGCGTTTTGACCGCTATTCACCCCGCTGACGACCAATTGCGGCCGCGGTTTGCACAGTTCCGCAATCGCCACCTTCACGCAGTCCGCCGGGCTGCCCTCGACCGCCCAGCCGCGGCGCCGCGGCCCGTCGTACACCTCGCGGGCCATGAGCGGGTGGAGGTAGGTGATCGCGTGCCCCACGCCGCTTTGCTCGGTCAGCGGGGCGATCACCTCGACCGTGCCCAGTTTCTGCAACTCGTATTCCAGGGCCGCCAAGCCCGGGGCGAAAATGCCGTCGTCGTTGGTGAGCAGGATCTGCATGGGGGAACGGGGACGTTTTCGTCGCTCGCGACGTCAATTTGCGCAACCTCGACCACTTCACTATACCGACCGGCGTTGCGATCGGGCAACGCACCGTCGCATGGCTGCAACCCGTGCGCGACCGTCGACTTTAGACGATCTATGAGTAAAACCGGCGGGAAACAGGGCTTCACCTGTCACACGACTTTAGACGTTCTATGAGAGCCGCCCATGTCGATCGCTCGGCGGTCCCTAGCCCCGAGTCCCCAACTCCTCGTATAATCGCCGGTTTTCCCCGTCCGACAGGATCGTCACATGGCAGCGAGGGACGCGACATCGGCCGCCGGCGCCGCCGCCGAACGCGTGCTGGTGCTCGACTTCGGCGCCCAGTACGCCCAGCTCATCGCCCGCCGCGTGCGCGAACAGGGCGTGTACTGCGAGATTGTGCGGCACGACATCGCGGCCAGCCGGGTGCGGGAACTCGCCCCCGTCGGCCTGATCCTCTCCGGCGGCCCCGCGAGCGTCTACGCCCCCGGCGCCCCCAAGTGCGACCCGGAGTTGTTCCAGCTCGGCATCCCTGTCCTCGGCATTTGCTACGGCATGCAGCTCATGTGCGAGGCGCTCGGCGGACGCGTCGACAGCTCCCCGGCCCGCGAATACGGCCGCGCCGAATGCGAAACCCTTGACGCCAGCGAGCTGATGGCGGGCGTCGGCTCGCCGACCCAAGTCTGGATGAGCCACGGCGACCAGGTGACCGGCATCGCCGAGGATTTCTCGGCGCTCGCGCGAACGCACACCTGCCCGTTCGCCGCCGCCCGGCACAAGCGGCTGCCGCTGTACGCCGTGCAGTTTCACCCCGAGGTGACCCACACGCCGGAAGGCTCCAAGGTGCTGCGGAACTTCGTGCTCACAATCTGCGGCGCCCACGGCAGTTGGAAGCTCGGCGATTTCGCGGCCGAGACGATCGAGCGCGTCCGACGGCAGGTCGGCGGCGACCGCGTCATCTGCGGCCTCTCCGGCGGCGTCGATTCATCGGTTGTGGCCGCACTGCTCTACCAGGCAATCGGCCCGCAGCTCTCCTGCATCCTGGTGGACAACGGCCTCCTGCGGCAGGCTGAAGAGGAAGCCGTGATCAGCGAGTTCACGCGGCATTTCAAGACGGACCTGCACGTGGTGAAGGGCGCCGACCAGTTCCTCGCTGCGCTGGCCGGCGTGACCGACCCGCAGGAGAAGCGCCGCCGCATCGGGCATACGTTCATTGACTGCTTCGCCGCCGAGGCGAAGAAAATCGAAGGCGCCCGATTCCTCGCCCAGGGGACGCTGTACCCCGACGTGATCGAAAGCGGCGCCGCCCCCGACGGCCCGGCGGACACGATCAAGCTGCACCACAACGTCGGCGGCTTGCCGGCGGAGTTGGGCTTCGAGCTGATCGAGCCGCTGCGTGATTTGTTCAAGGACGAGGTGCGGCGACTGGGCCTGCAACTCGGTTTGCCTGAGGACTTAGTGTGGCGGCATCCGTTCCCCGGACCGGGCTTGGCTGTGCGGTGTCTGGGTGAAGTGACGAGTGAGCGTCTGGAAACGCTGCGGGCGGCGGATGCCATTGTGGTCGGCGAGATTAAAGCGGCTGGGTTGTACCGTGCCACGTCGCAAGCCTTCGCCGTTCTGCTGCCGGTGCAGAGCGTCGGCGTCATGGGCGACTGCCGCACCTACGACAACGCTTTGGCCGTCAGGTGCGTGAACACCGACGACTTCATGACCGCCGACTGGAGCCATTTGCCATACGATCTGCTCGCTCGCATTTCGACGCGCGTGATCAACGAAGTGAAGGGCGTGAACCGCGTCGTGTACGACATCAGCTCCAAACCGCCGGCAACGATTGAATGGGAGTGAGTGCGCATCAGATTTGGTGGAACACGTGTACCAGGGGCGG
>JBIOVA010000125.1:0-4446 GCA_044867485.1 Lacipirellulaceae bacterium
CGCGGAGCGATCGGCGCCGTCCAACGCACTGCCCGCGCTCCGCTGCCGCGTCGCGGCTAACGATTCCATTGGAACCCTGTCACGGGGCCCCGCTCCAACCTCGATGTTTGGCGTCCTCAACCTCAACAAGCCCGCCGGCCTCACCTCGCGGGACGTGGTCGACCGCGTCCAGCGGCTCGTCCGCCCGCACAAGGTCGGCCACGCCGGCACGCTCGACCCGCTGGCGACAGGCGTGCTGGTGGTGTGCGTCGGCCAGGCGACGCGGCTGATCGAGTACGCCCAGCGGTTGCCCAAGTCGTACCGCGCGACGTTCCTCCTCGGCCATCGCAGCGAGACCGACGACGTCGAGGTCGCGTGCGAAGTGGTTCCCGATGCCCCGCGACCGACGCGCGCCCAGATCGAAGCGGCATTGCCGCGGTTCTTGGGGGAAATCAGCCAACGTCCGCCGCGGCACTCGGCCGTAAAGATCGCGGGCCAGCGGGCGTACAAGCTCGCCCGCCGCGGCGTCGACTTCCAGCCGGCGCCCAAAACGGTCGTCATCCATCGGCTCGCCGTCGTGAGCTACGACGACCTCGAACTTGTGCTCGCCGTCGACTGCGGCAGCGGCACGTATGTTCGCTCGCTCGGCCGCGACTTGGCCGAGTCGCTTGGCACATGCGCCGTGATGGCGGCGCTGGAGCGCACCGCCGTCGGCGGCTTCCACGTCGCGGATGCCATTGCGCTGGACGCGCTGGCCGACCAATGGCAAACGCGACTCCAGTCGCCCGCCATTCTCACAGCGGCCCTACCGTCGATTGTCGTGACCGACGCCGAGCTCCGCGAGCTGCAGCACGGCCGCCCGATCCCTCGCTCCGCCGCCCGCGGCGAGGAAATGGCCGCGCTCGACGAGCAGGGGAATCTCGTGGCGATTCTCGCCGAGCGAACACCGGGGCTGCTGGCGCCGGTGCGAAACTTGACCCAGCCGGACTGATCGCTACCGGCCGCCGCCCGCCGGCTTGGTTTCCGGCGGATTCTTGGCAAAAGCGAGAACCGCGCCCCCACCGCCTTCGTCGAGAATGAGGCCGGGCGCGTCGTCGGCCTGGACCGGTTGTAGCCGGCGTGCCGCAACGGCTCGCCGGGCTGAACTCTGGCTGCGCGACGTGTCGAAGACAACTCTCAGACGGACGCCTCGTCGTGGCTTTGCGCGCGCTCGCCACTCCGCCGCGTCCGGACCAAGCAGCGAGACGAATCGGGAAACGGTAGGACACCGGGCACGGATGCGCCCAACGATCGTGCCGGCGTGAGTCTTGGAGACCCGCGCCGCGCGCCGACCCTTCGGGGTTCGGCACGTTCTGCGCACCCACGTGCCTATGTTCGAGAACCGTAGTCTCAAGCTCGATCTTGTGGCGCTCGCGCTGTTGGCGGCGGGCGCCTTCCTGGTAGCGGCGCTGGCGTCATACGACCCCGGCGACCCGCCAGGGACGCTTATTTATCCGCCGCGAAGCGTCGTGGCCAATCGCTGCGGGCCCGTCGGCGCCTACGCGGCTCACCTCCTGTACGCCGGCGTCGGGTACGCCGCGTATTACGTGGTGGCGTCGCTCGCCGCCGCTGTCCTGCTGCTGCTGGCGCGGCGGGAGATGAACCAGCCGATTTTGCGGGGCGTCGGTTGGGCCGCATCGCTTTCGGCCGTCGCCACGCTGACGGCGATGGCGCTGCCGCAATCGACCCCCGGGCCCGAAGTGGGCGCCGGCGGATACCTCGGAGCGATGGGTTATGCACTGCTGGAATCCCACTTCGCGCTGGCCGGGGCGTTCATTCTGGCCTTGAGCGTCCTGGTCGCGGGACTCCTCCTGTGCACCGACTATCTCTTGCTGAAGCTCGCCGCCCGTACGACCGTCGTCTCCGGCGCCGGCTTGGTACGGCTCGGCCGCGTTGGCCAACGCGTAGCGGCTGCGACGGCTCACCGTCGGGCGACGGATCTCGAGCCGATCGAGGCGGATGACGACGCCGAAGCCGAGGAAGAGTACGAGGAGGAGTCCGAGTGGGAGGAAGAAGACGCTGAGGACGCGGATGAAGGCGACGAGGCGGTCGTGAAGATCAAGACGCCAGCGTCGAAGGCGGAGGAAGCTGCCGAAACCGGGGAGGCCGAAGCCGAAGAAGCTGAGGCTGAGGCAGATGCTGCGGCTAACACCGAGGCCGACGAATCCGCGGCCTCGATGCGGATCAAGAACAACCGCGGCAAGGACCCCAAACGCACCGAGCGCGACGAGGTGATCGACCAACTCGAAGCCGCCGACAGCCAGGGCGTCGAAGAGATCGAGTACGAACTCCCGCCGCTCGACCTGCTTCTGCCGGCCGACGAAATTTCCTACGAAGAGCACGAAAAGGAAGTCCGCCGTAAGGCGAAGATTCTCGAGAAAACCTTCCGCAACTTTGGCTTCAATGTGAAGGTCGTCGAAATCGAAACAGGCCCCGTCATCGCCCAATACGAGGTCGAACTCGAAGCCGGCCTGCGGCTCTCGAAAATCACCGGACTTGCCGACGATCTGGCGATCGCCCTCCGTGTGCCGAGCGTGCGGATCGTGGCGCCGATTCCCGGCAAAAACACCGTCGGCATCGAGGTGCCCAACGAGAACCGCCAACTCGTCCGCCTCCGCGAGGTGATCGAGGAAGCCAACGGCCGCGCCAAGCGGATGAAGATTCCCATCTACCTCGGCAAGGACGTGGCGGGCAACCCGTTGACCGTCGATCTCGCGTCGCTGCCGCATCTGCTCATCGCCGGCCGCACGGGTACGGGCAAGAGCGTGTGCCTCAACTCGATCATCGTGTCGATGATCATGAGCCGCGGGCCTGACGAAGTGCGGATGCTGATGATCGACCCCAAGATGGTCGAGCTGTCGGGCTACCGCCAACTGCCGCACCTCATGCACCCGGTCGTCACCGACATGCGCAAGGCGGAGGCGATCCTGTCGTGGGCCGTCGACAAGATGGAGGAGCGGTACGCACTGCTCGCCCGCGCCGGCGTGCGGCACGTCACGGTTTATAACCAGCTCAGCGACGAAGAGCTCCGCGACCGCATTCAGCCCACGAGCGAGGTCGAGTGGGAGGGCGTCCCGCGGAACCTGCCGTTCATCGTGATCGTGGCCGACGAAATCGCCGACCTCATGATGACCAGCGGCAAGGAAGTGGAGCAGCACATCATTCGGCTCGCCCAAAAGAGCCGCGCCGTGGGAATTCACCTGATCCTCGCGACGCAGAAGCCAACGGTCGACGTCATCACGGGCCTCATCAAGTCGAACCTGCCGGCCCGGATCGCGTTCCAGGTGGCCAGCCGCACGGATAGCCGCGTGGTGCTCGACGAAATGGGCGCCGACAAACTGCTCGGCAACGGCGATATGCTGTTCCTGTCGCCTGGTACGAGCCAACTGTTGCGTGGGCAAGGGACGTTCCTGTCGGACGACGAGATCACGCGCGTCACCGAGTTCGTCGCCACCGATTCGCCGCAGTTCGCTCGCGAATTGATTGAGCTGAAGACCAAGGACGAATTGGAGGCCGTGCAGCCGGGCGACCTCAAGAGTCGCGACGAGCTGTACGAAGCGGCCGTGGACATCGTCGTCCGCGAGCGGCGCGGCAGCGTGTCGTTGCTCCAACGGTGCTTGGGCATCGGTTATGGCCGTGCGGCCCGGCTCATCGACTTCATGGCCGAGGACAAGATCGTCGGCGAATACAATGGCGCCCAGGCTCGCGAGGTGCTCATTTCGCTCGACGAGTGGGAGGCGATGAGCGCGGACAAGGGCGACGACGGCGGTGCGTCGCGGCAAGCCGGTCCCGCGTCGCCGTTGACCGCCGCGACAGTACCTCCCAAGCCGCGCCGCGTGAACAAGATTCTTCCTGGGTCCGACGAGCCGAGCGACCTGGAAGAGGGCGCCGCCCCGGCGCGCCGCACGGCCGCGACGGCAATGTTGTCGGCCCCGTGGGAAGCCGACGACGAACCTGACGTGGAGGACGAGGGTCTGGAGGAAGACGAGGAACTCGCCGAGGACGACGCGGCCGACGAGGAGTGGTCCGAGGTCGAAGACGAGGATGCCTCCGAAATCGAGGAGGACGCGGAGTCCGACGCCGACGAGGAGGACGAAGACGCCGAGTGGGACGAGGACGAGGTCGACGAGGACGCGGATGAAGAGTGGGAGGAGGACGACGAGGACGCAGACGACGACCAGCCCAAGCCAGGCCGCGAACGCAATGTCGGATAACTATTTAGCCCCGCCGCTCGCGGCGGGCGTTCAAGCCGTTCGTTGACACCTCCCCGCCCGCGGGCTATCCTTACCGTGAGCCTGCAAGATTCCCCGTTCGAGCCAGTCCGCCATGAACCACGTCGCCGTCATCGTCGCGATTATTCCGGAGGTCCGGCCTTAGGGTTGACGACGACGCTTACAAAGTCATCACGAACCCTGAGGCCAAGCGGCC
>JBIOVA010000126.1:0-34944 GCA_044867485.1 Lacipirellulaceae bacterium
CGCGGCTCCGCGCGGAGCCGCTCGTCCTGCCCGCGTTGTCGACTCACCTCACGAGGAGAATTGCGATGTTGCGATCCACGGACGGATCGGACGAAACGAAACGGCGACGTCTGATGGGCGTCGCAGCGGCGGGGCTGATCGCGCTGGTCGGCGCCGGGACGACGGCCCTGCGCGGGGCGGCAGAGGCGGTCGCGCCGACGCCCGCCGCGTCGGCGCCGGCGCCGCTCTTCGCGCGGCAGCCGCTCCATCTCTCGATGCTCGGCGGGCCTCACAAGGGATTGTTCGTTGTCCGCGTGGGCGAGCTGTCGCAGCGGCCAATTTTTGCGTGGACAGTTGAAGAGATTCTCGCGCCGAGTCGGGAACTCTGGCCGCAGACGTTCCAGGCCGAGGCGCCGGAGTTCGATCTCACCGCGATCGAGTACGTCGCCGGTACGCCGCAACTGACGATCAAACCCGTTGATCGCACGAAGGATCCAGATAATCCCCACACAGGCCGCATGATGCTCGGTTTTGGCGAGTTGATCGTGCATTTTTCCCGCGACGTGGCGTGGGAGCCGTGGCTGCGGAAGCACATGCCCGGCTCGACCGCGAAAAGCGACGGCGATTTGACGTATTACGAGCTGCCGGAGATTCCCGCGTTTGGCAAGGGGCGCTTGCTGATCGCGGCGGTCGATGAGCGGACGCTCGTATGCGGTGGGCTAGGAGTCGACCGGTTGAAGGACGTGTGCGCTGGGTTGGCTAACGAGTCCACGGCGGCCGAGGCGGAACAGTGGGCGGCGCTCGACGGTGGGCTGATCACGTTCGTGGCCGACGTCTCGCACATCGACTGCGACATGCCGACGCCCAAAGCGCCGCAAGCTCAGGACGTGTTGAAACACGTTGATCGCTATGGCTTTGGGTTCGACTTGGACGCAGCGACCAGCGAGGCAGGAATGCGCGTGGCGATGACATGTGCGGATGCAGCTTCGGCGGAAAAAGTCGCCGAGGCGCTGGACGCGCTTTTGCCGCAGGTTAAATCGGAAATCGAGTCTCAGCTCAACGTGGCAAAGGCCGAAGATGTGCTGGCCAAGGTGGGTCAGAAATCGTCGCAGACCCCGTCGCTGTCGGAGGCGGAGCGGGAGTACCTCAGATTCTGGCTTCGCGGGGTGGAGAGTTGCCAGGTTCGCGTCGAGTCGACCACGGCGGAAGATGCGTGCGTGGTCGCCGTAACCTCGGAGTTTTCCGCGAACCTCGTTGGAATCCAGAAGCTCGCGAAGCAGGCGCCGGAGGAGGATGCAGCGCAGCGATAGCGATGCGGCGAAGAATTGAAGGACAACCTCCGTTCCCCTCCCCTTGACGGGGAAGGGTTTGGGGAGGGGTGAAGCGGCGGGGACTTGTGCAACCTTGCGAGCCGTGTGCCCACGCTTCCCCCTCCCCATTGCTTCGCAAGCGGTAGCACCTGCGCTCGGGCGACTTCGGGTCGCCCGTGCTCGGTGCTCCCATCCCCGCAAGGGGGAGGGGGCCGGAGGATTTTTGCAAACGCGCACTAGGCGTCGGCCTGTTGGGCCAGCTCGATCGCCAATTCGCGCACGCGGTTGGGGTCGACGTTGGGGTTCTTCTTCTTCGCCTGGCCGATGAGGGCGCCGGCGGCTTGGAGTTTGCCGGCGCGGATGTCGGCGACGGTTTTGGGGTTCGCGGCGAGAAGCTCTTGCACGAGGGTCGTGAGCGCGGACTCGTCGACGCGTTCGATCTTGAGTTCGGCAATAGCTAAGTCCACCTCACACTCTTTCTCGATCATCACGCGAAATGCTTCGACGCTGCGAGTGGCTGGGAGTCGGCCGTCGGAAATGGCTTGAATCATCCGACCTAGGCGAATCGCGGGAATTTCAAAACGGAAGATCGGCATATCGTCCCGATCGTTCAATTCGCGAAGGACCTGCTGGGTGACCCAATTCGAAGCTGCCTTGGCGTCATCGCATGTATCTGCAACCTCGATGTAATAGTCAACGAAGAGATATCCCTGGTTGACGATAACGTCCGCATCGTACGCCGATAACCCATAGTCCGTCATAAGCCGCCGACGGATGGCAGCTGGCAATTCGGGAAGCTCTTTGCGCACCTCATCAACTTCGGCGTCGATCGTCACCACCGGCACGAGATCGGGGTCGGGGAAGTAGCGGTAGTCGCTCGACTCCTCTTTGCTGCGCTGGGCGCGGGTGACGCCGGCGGCGTCGTCCCAGCCGCGAGTTTGCTTGGGGGCGTCACCGAGTTGGCGGCCTGTCTCCTGCCACTCGCGGTACTGGCGCGGCGCTTCGTAGTCGAGCGCCCGTTCGACGGCGCGGAAGCTGTTCATGTTCTTCACTTCGACGATTGGCGTGGCGACGACTTTGTCGCCCACGTCGATGTGCAAGTTGACGTTGGCGTCGACCCGCAGGCTCCCCTCCTGCATGTTGCAGTCGGAGACGCCGAGGTACGTGAGCAGCAACTTGAGCTCCTGCAAGAAGGTCCTGGCTTCCAGCGAGCTGCGCAGGTCCGGCTGGGTGACGATCTCCAACAGCGGCGTGCCCGTGCGATTGAGGTCGATCTCGCTGTCGGCTTTGCCCGCGACTTCGTCGTGGACGCTCTTGCCGGCGTCTTCTTCGAGATGGGCGCGGATGATGCCGATGCGCTTGGGCTCGAAGCGGTCCTTGGGATCGCTGAGGTCAACGGCGCCGTCGGACGACATCGGCAGGTCGTACTGGCTAATCTGGTAGTTTTTGGGGAGGTCGGGGTAGTAGTACTGCTTGCGGTCCCACTTAGTGAACTCGGGGATCGAGCAGTTGAGAGCGACCGCCGTCTTGAGCGCGAGCTGGTACGCCGCGCGGTTCATCACCGGCAGCGTTCCTGGCATGCCGATGCACACGGGGCACGTTTGCGTATTCGGCTCGGCGCCAAACTGCGTGCTGCAGCGGCAAAACAGCTTGCTCTGCGTGGCAAGCTGCACGTGAACTTCCAGGCCGATGACCGTTGTATAGCTGTGCGACATGGGGAAGCGACGCGGAACTGACAGGATCACAGGATGTTCAGGATGGACAGGATGAATTCCAAGATGTCGTTCTGATCATGTTCTCATCCTGTTCAACCTGCCGATCCTGTGATCCTGTCAATTCAGGTTTCCAATCAATTGAGCGGCGGGCGGCGGGTGTGGTGTTTGGTCGCTTGTTGGTACATGTGGGCGGCGCGGAGGAGGTGGGACTCTTCCAGCGGCGGGGCTTGGAGTTGCAGGCCGATCGGCAGGCCGGCCTTGGTCAGGCCGCAGGGGATGCTCATCGCGGGAATGCCGGCGAGGTTGGCGCTCACGGTGTAGAGGTCGACGAGGTACATTGCGAGCGGATCGTCGACCATTTCGCCCAGCTTGAAGGCGGGACTGGCGGTCACCGGGCCGACGATGAGGTCGACTTGTTGGAAGGCGGCGTCGAAGTCCTGGCGGATGAGCCGGCGGACCTTGAGGGCCTTGAGATAGTACGCATCGTAGTAGCCGGCGCTCAGCGCGTACGTGCCGAGCATGATGCGGCGTTTCACCTCGGGGCCGAAGCCTTCGGCGCGCGTGCGGCGGTACATTCGGACGAGCGCCGTGTCGAGGTTGTCGAGGCCGCGCCGGTCGCTGGTGGCTTCGAGGGCCTTGCGCTC
This sequence comes from Lacipirellulaceae bacterium, assembly GCA_044867485.1. GTDB lineage: Bacteria > Planctomycetota > Planctomycetia > Pirellulales > Lacipirellulaceae > Lacipirellula. Next base: position 3,649 of record JBIOVA010000126.1, read on the forward strand.
GGCCGCCAGCTCGGCGAGCATGGCCGTCTGATCCGTGCGGTAGCCGTAGTGGACGCCGTCGTACCGGGCGAGGTTGCTGGACGCTTCGCTGGGGGCGATCACGTAGTATGCGGCCACGCCATACTTGCTGTGCGGCAGCGACAGGTCGCGGATTTCGGCGCCCATCGTTTGGTACGTGCCAATCGCGTCCTGAACGGCCCGCTCGACTTCGGGATCGAGGCCGGCGCCGAAGTGCTCGCGCACCACGCCGAGCTTGAGTCCGGCCAGCGGTTGGTCGATGGTCGCGGCGTAGCCGGGCTTGGGTCGGTCGAGCGACGTGGCGTCACGGGGATCGTGGCCCGCGATGGCGTCGAGCAGTAGCGCGGCGTCGCGGGCGGAGCGGGCCATCGGGCCGACCTGGTCGAGGCTGCTGGCGAAGGCCACCAGGCCGTAGCGGCTGACTCGGCCGTAGGTGGGTTTGAGGCCGACGATGCCGCAGAGGCCGGCGGGTTGGCGGATGGAGCCGCCGGTATCGGTGCCGATCGCCAGGGGCGCCATCCCCCCGGCGACGCACGCGGCCGAGCCGCCGCTGGATCCGCCGGGCGTCCGCATCGGGTCCCACGGGTTGCGCGTGGGTTGGAACGCCGAGTTTTCCGTCGAGCCGCCCATCGCGAACTCGTCCATGTTCGTGCGGCCGAGGAGGACGGCGTCGGCGGCTTTGAGCCGGGCGAGGACCGTGGCGTCGTACGGCGGGCGAAATGTCTCGAGCATTCGCGAGGCGCAGGTGGTGAGCGCGCCCGTGTCGCAGAGCACATCCTTCACGGCGACGGGAACGCCGGCGAGGGGACCGAGGGGGCGAGCCCCTCGGCTCGCTTCGTGGCGCTTGCGGTCGACCTCGGCGGCCATGGCGAGGGCGCGGTCGGCGTCGACGCGGAGGAAGGCGCCGATCTTGGCGTCGCGGGCTTCAATCGCGGCAAGGAATGCTTGCGTCACTTCGACGGAGGTCGTCTCGCCGCGCGCGAGCAGCTCCGACAGTTCGCTCGCAGAACGCTCGGTGAGTGACATCGATCAGTCGCCCAGTACGGCCGGCACGAGATAACCGCGGCTATTGTGACGCGGCGCGGTCGCCAGCGCCTCGTCGCGCGGCAGGCTTGGCCGCACGTCGTCGGCCGCGAACACGTTGGTCACTTCCACGGCGTGCGCCATCGGCTCGACGCCGTCCGTGTCGACCTCGGCGAGCAGGTCGACGTAGCCGACGATCTGGGCGAGCTGCCCGGTCATCGTTTCGAGCTCGCCTTCGGTGAGGCGGAGCCGCGCCAGGAGGGCGACCTTTTCGACGTCGGCGCGGGTGAGAGCCATGGGCCGTCTCGCACGGCCTAGGCCTTGGCCACAGTCACGGGAACCTGGAAGGGCGCTTGGCGGACGGTCTTGGCGACGGCTCCGCTGCGGAGGCATTGGACGCAGACGTTCATCGCCTTGTTCGTGCCCTTGGCCGTGGTCACGTGGACGCGCTGCAAGTTGGGCCTGAACTTGCGCCGCGAGATACCCGTGATCTTGGTGCCGACGCCGCCGAGGTACTTCTGCTTGCCGCGGATGGTGACTTGATTACCCAACTGGGGCTTCTTGCCGCACACTTCACACTGCTTCGCCATGACCAGACCTGCGGGGGGAACGGATCTCGGAACGAGCGGGGGGGCGAGCTTCTCGCCGTGACTTATCCCCGCACCGGGAAACGACTTAGTATACGGATCGCGGCTCCGACTGCAATGGGACCGCCCTCCTGTCATTCCGAGGTCCTCCGAGGAATCCGGCCGGACCCCTCGGCGGACCTCGGGGTGACATCGGGCGACATGGCGAACGGCGCCGCAGACGGTGGGGGCGGTTATGCCGATTTCTCCCCCCCGACCGGCGGAATTGCGGCTTTTGGCGCTCGGTCGCACGGCCACGGCCTACCTTTTTACACGGGAATTTCCGCGTGACCGGGCGATGGGCGCGCCGGCGGCGCGCGAAATCCGCATGCCTTCGCCCCATAAGACCTGTTCATGTCCGCACGCCTCGCGATCACCTTCGACGTGCTCGGCCGCAGCCGCAACGATGCGGCGACGGCGACGCTGCTGGCGGCGCTCGAATCGGGCGAGGACGGCGTGTTCGACGGCGCCGTGCGGGCGCTTGTGCGGCGCACCAGCAAGCAGGGCCACGTGGCGGTGCTCGAGCGGTGGCACACTTTGGCGGACGAGCTCAAGCTGGCCGTCGACGAGAATCAAGGCCGCATGGGCGGAGCCCTGCGCGAGGGGCTGCTGTCGCGGGACGATCAAATGTTCGCCAACGCGTGCGACGTGGCCCGCGAGTCCGGCGAGTTTGATCTGGCGCCCACGCTGCTCACCGTGGCCGAGCAAGGATCGCCCCAGCGCAGCGACGTAGCGACGGCATTGGTCATCGGGCTGGTGGGCCGGCTGCTGAAGCCGGGGGACGAGGAGCAGTCCGGTTTCAGCCGTCACCCCGAAACCATTCGCCGTAGCGTGCTGGAGAGCATGGAACGTTCGGTCGAGCGATTCGGCGCCCACAAACGCGACGAATTGGTCGAGGCGTTCGTGGTGCTCGCCGGCCCCGACCACCCGACGCTGCGAAGCATCCTCGAAACCTCGCACCACGTCTGCCACGAAACTGTTGCCGCGATGCTCCATGATAGCGCCAACCCGGACGTGCTGCGATTGTTGGCGGCCTATTTGGCGGGGTACGACGCGCCGGCGGCGGTGCGCAACGTCGCGGCGCGGCGCACCGACGGGCCGTTCGTGGCGACGCTGCTGGGGCTGCCGCTCGACCCGAACAATGCGGCGCTCGCCAAGAACCTTGGCAGAATCCGCTCGTTCGCCTGCCTGGCGTCGACCGACGCCGTGTGCAAGCGTCTGTCGCCGGAGGACCAGTCAGCCGCCATGCGGCTGGTCGCGCTGTCGGGGGCGCCCGACGAAGCGAAGCTGGACTTCGCCGCGGCGCTGATGGCCCGCGGATCGCAACTGGCGCGCGTCGCGGCGTGCGTCGCACTGGAACCGATCGCCGGGCAGCGCTCCAACGAGCTGGTGTTGGCCGCCTTGGTCGACCCCGACGGCGAGGTCCAAGCGGCCGCGGCGCGTCAGCTCCGCGACCGGCACATTCCCGGGACGATGGCCAAGTTGATCGAGCTCGTCTCCAGTCCGCACCCGGCGGTGCGCGCGGCCGCACGGGAGTCGCTCGCCGAGTTCTCGTTCGAGAACTACATCGCCCGGTACGAAACGCTGGACGACGATGTGCGACGGCAGACAGGCGCGCTGGTGGCGATGGTCGATCCCAACGCCCTGATGCGTCTGAAACAGGAAATGGCGAGCCTGGTGCGTCGACGCCGTCTGCGGGCGATCGAGATGGCGGACGTCATGGGCGTCACCGCCCGCGTGGCCGACGCGCTGATCGAGCGACTCGACGACGAGGATCACCTCGTGCGAGCGGCCGCCGCGGATGCGCTCGCCGAGTGCTCCGTGTTCGACGTTCGCGACGCGCTCTTGGCGGCGCTGGGCGATCGCAGCTTCGCCGTGCAAAGTGCGGCCCGCAACAGTCTTCGCGTGCTCGGCGTCGAAGTGGCGGCGAGCAGCTCCCCCGATTGGCAGGAGAGTTTCTGATGACCCCCGCATGGCTGGTTCCGCTGTTCGCACAGGTGTATCGCGAGGAATTCGGCCGCGGGTTTCGCGGCGCCACGTCCCAGTTGCACTGGACGGATGTGCTGCCCTACGCGGCCGGGATCGCGCTGCTCGTTGTCGGCACGGCGGCGTACTCGCGTTACAAGCGCTGGAACGACATGAGCGAGCGGTGCGACGATCCGCATAAGCTGTTCCGCGAGCTGAGCATGGTGCACCAACTCGACCGCCCCAGCCGCCGGCTGCTGTTGCACCTGGCCGAGGCGAGCAAGTTTCCGCAGCCGGCGCAGATTTTTCTGTCGCCATCGGCGTTCGAGCCGTCGCGGCTGCCGTCATCGCTGCGGAGCCGCATGGACGAAGTGAAGCGGCTCCGCGAACGGTTGTTTTAGAGCGCGCCCCCGAATGGAGGCGGAGTCATGCGGGTTAGCCGCGACGCGAAGTCTGCGCAGCGGAGCGCTCCGCTTCGAGGACTCCGCGTCGCGGCTAACTGGGTTATGTCGCCAGGGCCGATGGGCGACGCTGGACGGTCCTCCACAACGGGACGGCGTAGAGTGCGTTAACGATGGCAAATTGGCTGAGGCCGAACAGCACCAGCCAGAACGTGCGGCCCTCGGTGAAGCCGTACGTATGCAGGCCGACGCCGAGTTCGTTGACGCCGAACCAGGACCACGCGACCACGATGTTGCCCAGCACGGCCAGGGCGGCCAGGCCGCGATCGCCGACCATCTTTCCCCAGCGCGCGTGCAGGACGATGGCGTTCCAGAGGACAATCATCAGGGCGCCGTTTTCCTTGGGATCCCAGCCCCAGAAGCGACCCCAGGAGTCGTCGGCCCACAGCCCGCCGAGCACGGTGCCGATGAAGCTGAAGAAAATCGCGAAGCAGAGCGTGCCGTACGTCATGCGCGTGAGCTGACGGCGGCGGTCGTCGTCCAGTCGCGGGACGATGTAGCAGGCCAGCAGCGTCAGCATTCCCAGAAAGCCGGCGAGCAGCGTGGTCGTGTATCCCAAGCTGATGCAGACCACGTGCGTGCCGAGCCAGAAATTCGTGTCGAGCACGGCCTGCATGACGCCGAACGTGTCGCCGCTGTTTTGGAACTCGAAGGTCAGGTAATAGGCGATGATCATCGACGGCACGCCCATCGCGGCGGCGACCAGGCTGCCGATGCCGAGGCGGTAAATCACTTCAAACAAAAGCCCTAACAGTACGGCGGCCCAACCGATGAACACGGCGGACGAATAAAGGTTCGTCACCGGCGGCCGGCCGGAAATGTAGATGCGGCACACCAGGCCGACCGTGTGCACCGCGAATGTGAACCACAGCAGCCAATTGGCCGCGCGGTTGAATCCTTCGGACCACCCGAGCCAGGCCAGCGCCGCCAGGACGAACGCCGCGATGTACATGACCAGGCACACCACGAACGGGTCAAAGCGATTGAACGACGCCTCGAACGCGATCCGGCCGAGGTTGAGCCGTTCGGCGGGCTTGCGCGGGCTGGAGTGGCCGGTTTCGATCATGTCGGTTTCAAACTGCCGCTCGGCGGCGGCCCGCTCGGCGACAAGCTTCTGGTAGTCGGCGAGCAGGCCGTTGAACTTCGAGGCGTTGTCGGCGGCATAGGCGTCGAGCAGTCCGGCGAGCGCCGGCGCTGCGGCGTTGGCCTTCGCCTCGCCCTGCGGGTTAATTTGGGCCAGGAGGGCGTCTTTGTCGGCGACCAGCAGCGTCTCCCACGGGCCATCGGGTTCGGCCGGCGGCACGGGGAGCGGCGCCGGGACGCTTTGGATCGCCTGCACCCGGGCCATCAGCGTGCGGAGGCTGGCGAACAATTCGTCGCGCGTCTGGCCGGACAGGTCCGCCACGCCAAATGATTCCATCAGGACGAGGACCAGCTTGGTCTTTTCGTCGAGCTCCAGGAACTTGGCCTGCGTGAGGTTCCGATTTTCCTTGGGAACCTCGTGGGCGAGCTTCACCTGGCGCTCCAGTTCTTCGCCGCTTTCCCGCAGCTCGCCCAGGCTGTAGCAGAAGCCTTCGCGCCGCTTGAGGCCGAGGACTTCGAGCACTTCCAAATTCTCGATGCGGACCACGTGGTGCTGCCACGCCGCGGGGGATCGGCTCACCACGTCGAGCAGCCAGCGAGTCGCCGGCTGGCGCTCCTCAAAGCGGCTGTCCTCGTAGGTGGCTCGCCGCGAAATGAGCCGGAGCGTGTTGCGGGCGAGCGAGTCGATTGGCTGCGTGCGGCCGCCGTAGACGACGGGGAGCTTGCCGAACTCGAGAACTTTCATTTCCGCCAAGGGTTCGCGCGGAGGCGCGGCGCGTTTGGCGGCGTAACCGACGAAGGCGAGGACAATGAGGGCGGGGACGAAGACGGCGGGGCGTTTCCAAGCGGACAGTCTGCCGAGGGGCGCCGGGGGCGGGGACGACGCGTTTGTCGGGGTCGCAGACGACCCGGCTCGCTCAGGAGAGATTGCGGCAAAGGCGCGGCGGGCTTCGTCTTCGCGGCGGTAGACGAAGCGGACGATCGCCTGTACGAAGTGCACGAGCATCCCCGCGGCGACGATCATGCACGCCACATAGGGGACCATCCAGCCGGCGTTGGTGACCACCGTGAGTACCGTACCCTGCTCGGTCTCCTTGTCCCAATCGGCCTGGTAGAGTGTGTCGCCGCCGTAACGGATGGGGTTGTTCATCGACGTCGACAACGGCAGGTCGACGTTGTTGGCTGGGTCGCGAAACCGCACGACCGACTCGAAGTTCTTTGCCGTGCCGGTGCCGATGTATTTCTCGTACTTGAAGTCGACGAGCGTGACGCTGTAAGGCTTGGGGATGCGCTTGAACCGCATCGCGATTTCCCACGGCTTGCCGTCGGCCTCCAACGCATCGCCGGGCAGCAGCGGCGATGCGAGATACACTCCCTGCGACGCGCCGCCGTCCTTGGCGAGTAGCTCGACATACGCGGCGGGGACGTCGACCGACTGCTCGGTCGCGACGCCTGTGTTCGTCGGCAACTCGTCGACCGTGCGGAGTTGCCCCAAGCCGGCGGTCGCCGGCGACTCTTCGCCGGGTTGGAGCCAGCGGCGTTGGGCGTTGGGCAGGTACTTCACCACGCGAATCGCGAACGGAAGTTCGGGATGCTCGATCGTTTGGCCCAAATCAAGCGCCTCGACAAGCAGCGAGCCTGGGACGACGGTCGCCCGATCGACGGCGGGGCCGGTGACATCGGTGAGCGCGAGCTCGACGGAGCGAATGTCCTGCGCCCAGTAGGCGGTCTCGCCTTCGGCGATCGTCATCTGCGCTTCGACGGATTGTTGGGCGGTGTAGAGCTCGCTGAACATCAAGAGCGCCACCCCGCTGTGCAGCAACACGATGCCAGCCCGACGAGCGAACACCGCCCAGCAGCCAACGCCCAGCACGAGGCTGGCGCCCGTGGCCTTGGCCAACTGCCAAAGGATGCGGAGTCCCGCGGCGTCGAGCCGGGCTTCAGGATGCGTGAACAGGTAGACGGCCAGCGCCGCAAGCAACGCCGCCGCGACGACGCCAAACCACCACAGCCACTTCGCCGCCGACTTGCGTGCGGGCGCGCGGGTAAGCGCCAACACATATCCCAGCGCGAGCGCGCCGCCGCCAATCGCCGCGCGGAGCAAATGCCACAGGGCGCCGGCGAATTGTGGCGAAAGCTGGCTTTCGATCGCCGTGTTCGAGCCGCTGACGACAACGGCCCAAGTGATCGCGGCGCCGAGAGCGATGGTCGCCCAGCCAAGCCACAGGCGCCGGCCGTGGGCGGCGACTTTGAATCGCACCGCATGGGCGGCGACGAGGTTGGTCGCCAGCGCGACGCCGAGCAGCTTGCCGCCGGGAAAGGGAAACTTCACAGCTTCGGAGATTCCCCAACTGCGGGGGAAGAAAATGCGAAGTTCGATCCACGCCCACCACGCGCGGAAGTACTCATGAACGACGTACCACACGTCGCGGTCCACCTGGGCCAATGTGCCTGCTAGCACGAGGATGAACGACAGTCCCAGCAACGTGACCGTGAGCCGGAGCGACGACAGCGGCGCGAGGATGAGCCGCAGCGTGTCGAGGGCGCTGAACTCCCCAGCAAGCGCGGAGGCGGTGGGCGCCGGTCGCGATTCGTATCTGCCAAGTTCGGTGGTGGACATGGTGGCCGCCTGCTTTATTGGTCGCCCGTAAACTTGACGGAATCGAGGAATTCCTTGAACGCCGCGCGTTGGCTCTCAATCGTGGCCTTGGGGCCCGACAACTTGAAGAACCAAGCCCGATCGCCGCGCACGATCATTGCGGCAACGATGCCCTGAGCGGGCTCGGCGCCGGCGGGCGAGAAGAACTCGAACAACTGCCCCGCGGCGCCGCCGATTTCGACTTGGCTCGTCACCTTGGCCAACGCCTCGTCCGACATGTCCGTCATGCCGACCTGTCCGGCCCAACGCTGGGCGTTTGCGCGGGCGTCGGCCATCTGACCGCCGGCGGCGAACGCCGTGACCGAGACCTCGCCGCCGCCGTCGGTGAGGAACGACGCTTCGCGCTTGAAACCCATGACGCTCGGCGGGCCCGGGCGCCAGGCAACCGGCGCGCTGTAGGTGAAGTTGGCCTTGGCCGCGGGCGGGGACGCTGGCGGTGAAGACTGCTGGTCAACATCATCTGCGGCTGTGTCGGCGGCAGGCGGCGCGGATGCCGTCGCATCGACGGGCGGATGGCCGGCGGGCATCCCGCCGGCGCCGGCCATGGGCGCCTTGACCATCACGCCGACGAGTTCGAATGCCGTCGCTTCGCCGTTGGCGGTGGGCAGTTTGCGGGAGTGCTTTTCGATCTTTGCTGGACTCAACGACGGTTCCTGCAACTGGCCCATCCACCGGTCGACGTTCTGCTTGACGAACGCGGCCCAGTCTTCGCCGCTCGGCAGCGAGGAAATTGTCATCTCCAGCGATTCGTCGCCGTGCGGAATCTTGATCGTGGCGTCGACCATCTCACGGGCCGGGCCCGCGCTCCAACCGGCGGGCAGCGTCCAGGACGGCAGGTCGCCGGCGTCGTCAGCCTTGACCGTGGCGAGGAATTCGTCGAACGGCTTTCGCAGTTCGTCCGCCGCGGCGCCGGGCGCCACGACCTTGAAGAACCAAGCCTTGTTGCCCGCAGGGACAATCGCCACGAGCATGTGGTCGAGCTGCGCCCGCAGCTTGTCGGCGTCGAGCCTCGAAATCCGCGGCTCGGTGCGCGGCGTCTCGTAGGTGGAAATCGCCGCGGGTTGATCGCAGCCGGCCGTTGCCAGCGCAGCAACCAGCCAAAGACGTCGCCAACGCGAGCTGCACAAAGAAAACGGACGGTGGGAGCTCACGTCGCCATTATAGAGGACGACTGGCGGAGGGGGTATCGCACCGCGGGACGGGTCGTGACGCCGCTTGCGCCAGTCGCGAAATCGTCATTCCGAGGCCTGCCGAGGAAGGCGGGCCGGATCCGTCGGTCGACCTCGGGGTGACAATGGATGCGGTACGGCCGCCGCGGGATGCGGACAAATGCGCGCTATCGCTTGCCCATGAGGCCGAGCACCGAATCGATGAGCGAGTCGTTGAGCGCGAGGTTGGAGTCCCAGCTCCAAATGTTGCGCATCACGTCCATCGAGACGGTGAGCCCCAACAGCAATAGGACGGCGCAGGATCCCAGCGCGATGACGTTGCCCACGGTGAACTCCACGTCGGCCCGCGGGGCCACGGCGCCCGCGTAGGGCGACACGTCGAACCCAGCCGCCTCGTCAGCGGCGGCGTAGTCCTCGGCGACGCCCACGTCATCGCCCACGTCCTCGGCAAAGGCGTCGGCGCCCAGGATGCCGGCGTCGCCGGCGCCCAGGTCCGCCATGTCGGCGTCCAGCGCGATCACCTGCGAGCTACTGTCGCCGTCGTCCTCGCCCTCGCCCAACGGCGTGAGCTGGAAGTCCCCTTCCTTCTGCAGCGCCGCGGCTTGCTTGCCGCCTGGGCGCGCTTTGGGCGCCTTCTCCTGCACATCGCTGCCCACGAGCGAAATCTCGGATTCGTCGGCGCCGCCCCCCAGGGAGAGCGACTCGAGGATCGCCGAGCCGCCCATTTCCAAGGGAATGTCGTCGAGAGCCAAACCGCTGTCGGACGGGTCGACCAGGTTGATGCCGCTGTCGCCGCTGTCGAGCGTGATGTCGCTGCCGCCGGCCTCGGCGAGCACAAAGTCGTCGTCGTCGCTGGTGGCGAGCTCCAAGTCGGAGGTCGGTCCCGTGTCTTTGGCTTTCTTGGATTTTCCGCTCGCCTTTTCGAGTTCCTCGGGCACGGGATCGGTGCCTTCGTCCTCGCCGGCGAGTTCGACGTCCTTGAGCGTCAAGTCGCTGTCGCCCTGTTTGAGCGGCTTTTTGCCGGCGGCGGCGCCGTGGGTCTTCGCCACGTCTTCGGGCGTGATGATGCGGCTGGACTCGGCCGCCAGATCGATTTCGAGCTCTTCGAGCTTCTCGAATGCGCTGGTGTGGCCGCCGTCCTTCTCGGCGTCGTCGAGCACGCCGGAGCCGGCGACTCCGGACGAGAGCACGTTGGAGGCGCCGCCGGAGGCGAGCTTGACGTCGCTGCCTTCGTCGTCGGTCACCAGTTCGAGGTCGGCGTCTTTCGACTCGAGCTCGCTCTTACCGATGATCGTGCTGGGGGGCGCCGCGGACGATTCGCCGAGGGTTTCTTCGCTCAAGAGGATTGAGTCGCTGGGGTCGCTGGGCTCGTCGGGCGAACGATCCAGCGCCGGGTCGCTTGCTCCCGCGGTGACCGTGTCGTCGTCGAGGTCGGCCAGCCCGAAGCCTTCGTCCAGGTCGGGCAGGCTTTCCAGCGGCGAGGCGTCGACCAACTCGTCGCGATCGACCAGCCCGATGTCGCTGGGCGGCGCCGGTTCGGGCACGCCGTCAGAGGCCATGCGGTCGATGTCGTCGGCGCGGAACTTCCAGCTCGCCCCGTCGCGGTAGGCGCGCAGCTCGCCGTCCTCGCGCAACTGGTTGAGCCGGTCGGCGGAGATGCCGAGCTTCTCAATTGCCTCTTCAAATTTGACGAACTTCTGTTCCATCGCAACCTCGCGTTACCCCACGCCCCGGTGTGGGGCGCGAGACGGCTCGCGGGCGGCGACTTCCGTGCCATCCAGCCCAATCGGAATGTCGGTGTGGTTCCTGATGAGTGCGCCGCGACGGCCTGTCACGGCGTGAGGAGCGAGCGCGACGGCTGGTCGCGCGGCGGCTCGTTACTGTCGTTCAAAGCTCTTGCGAATTTCGTCGGGGGTGGGGTCCGCGCTGTTCAGCACTTCCAGCCGCAGATCCCAGTCAATGTTCCGGACACTCTTCAGCGAGATCGCGCCGGTCTCGCGGCTGATATGGTACACCGCCAGCACCTTCGCCGCGGGGTCGATCACCGTCAAGGCGGTCGGCCCCGTGGCACTCTCCTGAAAATGGGTCACCATCTCGCGTGCAGCCCCGAAGCCGGCCGCCGGGTCGACCGCGTAGGTCGCCTGGGCGGAGGCCCGCCAACTCCACGCAACGGCGACGATCGCCGCGCATCCAATCCACATCGCCTTGGTCATCCTGTCCTCCCGCTGGCATGGGGCGCGTGGGCCCGTGGCTTGAGGGAGCGGCGATCTGTCCGACTTTTATTCTAGATACGCCGCTGGCCCATTCAAGAAAAAATCAACTCATCCTGTTGCGCCGCCTCGGTTTAGTTCCGCCGTACAATCGGTAGGGGAGCGCCGCCTCGGGCGGTCGGTTGGGGCGCGGGAGTCTAGTGAACCACTCCAACCGTCACAATGCCGTGGGGGGAACGGTTTCGTGCGGGAAAAGGGCCATTTCGCCGCTAGTACGGGTGCTAATCCTCGGGTAGCTTTGACGTTATGGCAAACGACGCCCCAGAATGGCATTCGCGGCTGACGCTGGCAGTCGCCACGGCCCGGGCCGCCGGGCAGGAAACCTTGCGGTGGTTCCGCCAGTCGTTGCTGGCCGTGGAGCGCAAAGGCGACGGCTCGCCGGTGACCGCCGCCGACCGGGCGGCCGAGTCGATGATGCGGGAAGAAATCTCGCGACTCTTCCCCGACGACGCCATCCTGGGCGAGGAATTTGGGGACAAACCGGGGACAACCCAGTATCGCTGGGTGCTCGACCCCATCGACGGAACCAAGAGCTTCATTTCCGGCGTGCCCCTCTACGCCACGCTGGTCGCCGTGATGGAGGGGAACCGCCCGCTGATCGGCGTCATTTACGCCCCGGCGACCGCCGAGATGGTGTACGCCGTCGCCGGCCAAACCACTTGGTACGTGCAGGCTGACGCCGACGCAATTCCCGCCCGGGTTTCAGACACCGAACGGCTGTCCGACGCGACGTTTGTGACGACCGAGGCGGCGTCGTTCGCCAAAGCGGGCCGTAAGAACAACGGCATGGCGATCCATCAACAGCTTCAGGACGCGTGCCGGCTGTCGCGCACCTGGGGCGACGCGTTTGGGTATTTGCTTGTCGCCACGGGCCGGGCCGACGTGATGGTCGACCCCGTGCTGAACCTGTGGGACGCGGCGGCGCTGCAGCCGATCATCGAGGGCGCCGGCGGACACTATTCCGATTGGCAGGGCCGGCCGACGGTTCATACCGGCAATGCCGTGGCGACCAATGCGCGGCTGGCGGGGCTCGTTCTGTCGATCACGCGGGATGCGTGAGGGCGACCTGTCAACGGTTGAGGTGTGAGGCAATGTCTCAAACTCGCACCAAGCAAGCAGTGCTCGACGCCGACTTCCTGGCGCTGCGGGCAAAGATTCTCGAAATCGCCGCGGGGCTCGACCGCATCGACCGCGCCGCAGGCGACGTCTCGCGCGACGCAAGGCGGGAGCGGCTCGACGAGGCCATCCGACTCCTGCTGACCGACGAGCCCGACCGCGCCGAGCAAGTCCAGCTCCTCTTCAGCCGCGAGTACGACGCCGCGTGGCGCGACCAGTTTGGAGTGTAACGGCCATGTACTACATCGATCCCCACATCCACATGGTCTCGCGAACCACGGACGACTACGAAACACTCGCCAAGATGGGCTGCGTGGGGGTGAGCGAGCCGGCGTTCTGGGCCGGCTACGACCGCGGGAGCGTCGACGGCTTTCGCGACTACTTCGAGCAGCTTACGGCGTTCGAGCCCAAGCGGGCCGGCTGGTACGGCATCCAGCACTTTACCTGGCTGTGCATCAACGCCAAGGAGGCGGAGAACGTCGCGCTATCGCGCGAGGTGATTGCGCTGATCCCCGAATTCCTCGACCGGCCCGGCGTGCTGGGGATCGGCGAGATCGGGCTCAACAAGAACACCCGCAACGAGGCGACGGTATTCCTGGAGCACATCGACCTGGCCATGCGCACCGAGGAGCAAATTCTGATCCACACGCCGCACCTGGAAGACAAGCACCAGGGGACGCGGATGATCCTCGACATGCTGGGGGGCGACCGCCGCGTGAATCCCAGCCGGGTGCTGGTCGACCACGTCGAGGAGCACACGATCGCTCCCGTGCTCGACGGCGGCTACTGGGCGGGGATGACGCTGTACCCGGTGACCAAATGCACGCCGCAGCGGGCCGCCGACATGATCGAGCTGTACGGCCCCGAGCGGCTCATGGTGAACTCCGCCGGCGACTGGGGACCGTCGAAGCCGACGGCCGTGCCGGACTTCATCCTGGAGATGCGCAAACGGGGGCACGCGGAGAGTCTCATTCGCCGCGTGGTGTACGAGAACCCGGTGGAATTCTTCGGTCAGAGCCGGAACTTCGTCTTCAATCCGCCAGATTTGGCTGGGGCTGAACTGACAGGATAACAGGATCGGCAGGATGAACAGGATCAGAGCATGCAGTTTGGAAAGTTCTGATCAACGACCAGCCCATCCTATTCTTCCATCCTGTCAATCCTGCTCATCCTGTTATCCTGTCAATTCAAGCCGCCTAAATCCCAAACTGCCGCAGGACAATATCAGCGACGTCGGTGTCGGCGGTGGGGCCTTCGACGAACACGCCGCGATCGCTGGACAGCAGCACGCCACGCTGCGAGGGATCGATGGGCGGGGCGCCGTGCGAGCCCTTGACCAGTGAAGCGTTGAGCGGGATGCCCTTGGTCACCGGGTCAAAGAACAGCTCCACGGGGTCGTAGCCCGGCTTGCGGTGGATGTCGACGGTGCGAGCGAAGGTGGGGGCCGCCGCGTCGTCGTTCCACCAGTAGTAGGCTTGCCAGCTTGTCGGCTCACTAACCACGACGAGCTCGCCGCTGTTGGGATGCACCAAGTCATATTGGGCGGCGTGGCGCGGTTCGAAGACTTCGGCGACGCCTGTTTGGAATCGCATGAGTTCAGCGACGCGTCGGAGCGTCGTCGTGTCGCCGTCGCGGACAAACACGTGCGAGAATTGGTGATCGACGAGCGCCCATGCAGCGCTTGCCGCGAAGTCGATCACCTCGCCGGCGTCGGACGACCGCACCGTCAGCAGGCCAACTTCGCGCAACACGCGATTGGGGTAGAGCACGTGGTCGACCGGCGTGATCGCGTACTCGCTGGCCACGAGCCACAGCGGCGTTGCGTCGCCATACGCGGCGGCGAAGCCGTCGATGAGGCGACCGATTTCGGCGTCGAGATCCGCCACGGCCTTCGCCGCCTCGGGACTGTCGGGACCATGCTTCTGCGCCGCGTAGTCGAGGTGCGGCAAATAGACATAGAACAGGTTTGGCCGGAACTGCTCCGCGGCTCGGATGGCCGACGACACGATCCAGGCGGTCGACTTGATGTTGGCGATCGGCCCCCAGAAGTGCTGGAGCGGAAAGTGGCCCAGCTCCTCGACCAATTCGCCGTACAGAGACGCCGGCAGCGTGTAGCACCACAGCGACTCGCTGCCGTCGGGGTTGTGGATCGGCGCCGGCGTGCAGACATAGTCGGCGCCGCACTCCTTGGCGTGCAGCGGGAACCATACAGCCGAAGTCACGCCAGGCGACTTCTCGTGCAGGATGTCCCACAACTGCGGCCGCTGGATGCACGCGTTGGGCGAGGTCCACATCTCGACGCGTGCCTCAGTTGGGCCGCGATCGCGCCAGAAGAAGCCGTTGGCCACCACGCCGTGCTCGCTCGGCGGCAGCCCCGTGGTCATGTTTGCCTGCACCGGGCAGGTGACCGCGGGGAATGTTGCCGCCAACTCGGCGCGATCGCCGTTCTGCGTGAGTGCGCGCAGCCGCGGCATCGCATCGACGTCTTTGCCGCGCAGGCCGGGGATCGAAAGCAGGACGACGTATTCGGGCATGGCAGCGCTGAATGGACAGGATAACAGGATATGCAGGATGGACAGGATGAGGACTAATTCATTCTCATATCTCTCATCCTGTCAATCCTGTCGATCCTGTTATCCCGTCAATTCTGGCCAGTATCAAAGGGACGCAATTTTGACCAGCGGACTCAGGAAGTTGAATGCACTTCGCGCCGCTACGGGCCCCTCGTGGCTGTGGCGGCTGAGCTCGACGTGGACGCCGCCATCGTAGCCGATCTCCGCCAGGGCCACGATGATCGGCGGGAAGTCCATTTCGCCCTCGCCGAACATAAGATGCTCGTGGACCCCGGCGCGCATATCTTCGATATGCACATTGACGAGCCGGCCCCGCCAGCGGCGAATGACGGCTGGAATGGGCGTCTCGCGCAGACAGTGCAAGTGGCCGACGTCGAGCGTGAGCTGCAATCTTGGCGACTTCACGCGTTCGATGAGCTCGGCGTACGAGGCCATCGTATCGACTAGCAAGTCGGGCTCCGGCTCAAAGGCAAGCATGACGTCGGCGCGCTCGGCGTACTCGAGCACCGCCGAGAGGCCCTCGCACAATCGCTGCATCGCTTCGTCCCGCGAGGCTCCGTCGCGGATGGCGCCGGACCACAGCGACACGCAGTCGCTCCCCAGCGCCGCGGCGGCGTCGATCGCCCGGCAGAGGAACTCGATCCGCAGCGGCTGGCCGTGATCGGGATGGGAAACCAGCGTCGGCTCGTGCTTCCGCCGCGGGTCGAGCAGATAGCGGGCGCCGGTTTCGACGACCGACCGCATGCCGTGATTGGCCAGGAGCATCGACGCCTCCTGCAACTTGCGGTCGAACGAAGCGTCGAACGGATTGAGGCAGGCGTGGTCGAGCGTAATCGCGGCGCCGCGATAGCCGATCTCCGCCAACAGCTCAATCGCCGCAGGCAGACTGTGGTGGGCGAGGCCGTTGGTGTTGTAGGAGAGGTACATCGGCGTTGGCGCGTTTACGTACGCCAGTCTCTCCGAGACTGGCTTCGGCCGTTTCGGAGAAACGGCCCTACGTAGGCGAGTTTCTCCGAAACTCGCAATTGGCAGTTTCGGAGAAACTGCCGCACGTAGGCGATTATGTCATGGGCGCTTGTCGTGCGGCAACGAGCGTGGGGACGAGCAGCGACAGTACGGCAAGGCCCGACAGCCAGCCCGCCGCCGCGGTTGCGGCGCAGGCGTCGATGAGGATGAAGCCGACGAGCAGTTTTTTCACGGCGGTGCGAATCGTCGCGGGGTCGAGCGCCCGCGCCGCTCGGCTGACGTGCATCGCCACATAGAACGCTAGGGCAAACAGACCCACGGTGGCGACCAACGGGCCGATCGTTCTCGACGAGTCGCCGACGAGCGTCCACGGCCAGGCAAACAACAACCCGCAGGCGACGGCGGTCACCTCTTTGCCCCAGCGGTTCATGCCAAGAGGCGGCTGGCCTGCCTCGCGGCTGGCGACCATTGTGAGTCCCACCGTGTAGAGGCCGACGCACAGCGCGTACATACCAACGGCCAGCCATTGACTCGCGCCGGCAGCCAGGCAGCCGCCCAACAGCACGTTGAGCGTGCGGCACCACCCCATCGCCCACGGCCCGGCCCAAGTGCCTTTGAGCCCGCCGTCGTACATCATGATCATCAGCGCAAGACAACACGCCACGACCAACGGCGCCGCTTGCCGGCTTAGCGCGGTCGCCAACCCACTCCACCCCAAACCTGCGGCCAGCAGCGTCCACCCCACGCCAAACGCGACGCTGCGCCGCACGCGGCCTGAGGGGATCGGCCGTTCGGGCCGCTCGCGGGCGTCGAGCTCCGCGTCGAACGCATCGTTGAGCACCATCCCCGCCGCGTAGAGACACGCCGACGCGGCCGCCAGCGCCGCCAGCAGAGGCATCGGCTCCCAGCGGCCAGCGACGATGAGAAACCCGGCGATCACGTTCGACGCGGCGGTGAACACGTTGCCCAGCCGCAGCAGTTGCCGCCACGCCAGGACCGCGCCGCCAGTTGCGTCGTCGCTCATCGGGCGGCCGCATGCGGAAGAAGCTCGTTGAGAAACTCGCGGGCTTCGCGCGCCGCATCGTCGGGCGAGTCGAGATACGGGTAGAGCTCGACGGTCAACCACCCGTCGTAGCCCGTCGCTTGCACGGCCCGCAGCGTTGAGCCAAAATCGATCGCCCCGCGTCCCGGCACGAGGTGCTGGTGCACGCGCGTCGCGGCGATGTCCTCGAAGTGGTAGTGGACCGTGTGCTCGGCCATCCGGGCGACCCAGTCCTGCGGGTCCTCGCCGACGCAGTACGCGTGGCCCACGTCGAAATTGAGCCCCACGCGCGGCGAGTCAATCCGCGCAACGAATTCCAGGTACTGGTCAAACCGCTCGATGAGCAACTCCGGCTCCGGCTCGATCAGCAGTCCGACGCCCACTTGCTCCGCCTTTTCGACGCACGGCATGAGCTCTTCGTAGAACGCGTCGTAGGCGGCGGCGCGCGTCTGCCCCGGGGCCAGCGGGCCGCCGGGCTCGGTGGTGATGTGTGGGGCGCCGAGCTGGGCGGCCAATCCCAGGGCCCGCTTGGTGTGCTCGCGGCGAATGGCGCGATAGTGGGGATCGGGCTCGATCCAGCTCGGATGCCAATACGGCTGCCGCGGGTCGGCAACGGCGTTCATCATGAACGCGTTGATGTTGGAGATGGTGAGCCCCGCGTCGTCGAGCGAGCGGCGGATCGAGTCGATTCGCTCCGGCAGCAACCCGGCAGGCCAGGCGTGCGGCACGTCGGCCAGCAGCTCGATGCCGCGGTAGCCGATCGCCGCGATGCGGCGGATCGTTTCCTCGATCGAGTATCGCAAGTAGGCGTTCGAGCTGAAGGCGAGTTTCATGGCTCTAGGTTAGGTGGTAAACCGCTCGGCAACAATCGCCGCTTCGCGCCGGCCGATGCGCGTGAGCACGAGCGTCGCGGAATTATCGCCGCGGAGTTTGAGTTGTCGCCGGAGAGCCTCGGGGTCGACCGCGACGCCCCGTTTCTTGATCTCGACGCGGCCCACGCCGCGCTCGGCGAGGTAGCTGGCCACGGTTGCGGGGCGCAACGGCAGACAATCTTTGACGACAAACCCCGACGCCAACGGTTCGTCGACGCGGGCATCGCCGGTGAGATAGGCGCCGCCGACGCCGAGCGACGACCAGCCATGTCTGGCCGCCAGCGCGCCGAGCAAGCCGGCGGCCAGCGCCGAGGGGTCGGGATCAAAAATAAACTGGCCCGGTTCGTCCGTCGGCAAGCACACCTCGTCGGCGGCGCCGACGAGCGTCGCGTGACCGCCGTCTCGATCGACCACGGTGGCCCGCCTCCGGCCCGACGCCGTCGCCAGCGACCCGAACCACGCGACCTGCTGCCGGCACGCGCGATCGCGGGTGATCCATTCGAGTTCGGCGCCGGCTTGCCAGGATGCCGGGGCGTCGGTGGCCGGGGCGAGTTTTACGCCGCCGCACGGGTTGGCGCGAAGCCACCGCTCGATGAGCTCCGGCCCCGGCGAGTAGGCGTCCACGGCACTCGTCCGGCGACCGGCGGCGCGGCGGTCGGGATCGAGATGCCACGCCTCACCGCTCTCGGGTGTGCACTGTTCGACGTTGCCGCAGTGGATCGCCGCGCGCCCGCGGAGGTTGGTCCGCGCCAACAGGCAGGCCGTGTCCGACAGGTCCCAACCGGTCGCCGATCCGCATTCGGCAAGCGCCAACAAATCGCCGCCGACGCCGCAGCAGAAATCGCCAATCGCGGAGGCGCCGGCCGCTGCGAACCGCTGCGCCTTGTACCGCGCGATCCACGCGTCGGTCGCCTGCTCCAAGAGCACGCGCGTGAAGAACATCTTCGCGGCCGCGTCGCCGAACTTTTCACCGGCCCGCCGCCGCAACGCGACTTGCTCGACCAGCAGCCGCGCTCGATCGACCGACAGCTCGCGGCGCAGCGCGGCAAGCTGTTGCAGCTCCGGCCGCGCATCGTCGGCGAGCCGCACCAGGTACGCGGCTGCTTCCTCGCCGGTCAGCCAGGCATAATCGGCAGTCTCTGCCACTGGGCACACGCCGCCGCGTTGGGGTCGCATGGGTCGATGCGCCGCTAGCGAAGGCGCCGAAGTTGATTCTCAGTCAAACTTCGGCGGGCCGCCAGCGCCGCTCACAAGCCGCAGGACGTCAAATGTCGAACACGACAAGGCGGGAATCCCTTCATCACAGCGCCCAGCCGCTCGCGGCTTAGCGATTCTCCCCACCACCGGCGAATGCTTTCCACCCGCACCCTTGCCGTCCCGACGCTCCTGGCCGCGAGCGTCGCTGTGCCGTACGTTGCGACCAACGCGCCGGAGTGGCGCACCCAGTGGAACGCCCCGGCCAACCCGGCAACGACCACCGCTGCGTCGCCATTTCCGCTCACCGCGGGTGGCGCCACGCTGCGCCCCACGGCCACGCTGGCGGCGCCGCCCGCCGGTCCCGGCGCCACGCTGTACCCCACGCCCGCGCCCCTGGAAGGCACGCCCACGCACGCGCTCGCCGAAGTGCTCCGCATGGATGTCACCAAGGAGTGGGTCTACCAGCGCTGGCCGCGAAAGTCGACGGCCTTGGCCGAACTCGACTTGTACGGCGTCCGCGTGCCGCTGGTCACTGGAACGCAACTCTACGACATCGCCGGGTCGCTCACGTACTTTTTCGCCGCCGACGGCCGAGTGCAGAAGATCTCCTTCCGCGGCCGCACGGGCGATACGACACAGTTGGTCGGCCTGGTCACGCAGCGCTACGGCCTGCAAGCGCAATCGACGCTCGCGGCCGGCGAGCAATTGTTCGAGACGCGCCGCGGCGCCGACGTTCTGAGCCGGCTACGCACGCGTCCGGCTTCGGTTTTGTGGGCGAGTTCGCCGCATGACAGTTTCAGCGTGGAGCTCGACCTTCAGGATCCGGCGTCGGCGCGCCCACTGCCCCCCGAACTGGCGCCGCTGCCAACCGTCCCAGCTCCTGCCGCCGCCCCGCCCGCCGGATCGGCCGACGCCGCAGCGGCCAAAGCTGCGGAAGCCGAGAAGAAACCCAGCGAACCCACCTGGAAAGCGTTCTTCCCCCGCCGCCGCGTCCCCAAGGATCAGATTCTCAATCTTGACCACGGTAACATGTACCAGTGACGCGGCCCCCTTCGCTATGCTGCGTGCGCATGGACGAACCAACGGTCATCCGCTGTCCGCCCTCCCAACGAGCGGCCGCCCTCCGCCTGTTGCACGCCGCCGTGACGCCGGGGCAACAGGACAGCCTGGCCGAGACCGTGGCCGCCTTGGCCAACGAAGCAGGCGCCTGGGATGGGCTTCTTGTCGTCGGCGCCCAGCGCCCAACGGCCGCCCTGTGGGTTCAGCGAACGCCTGGCAATACGGCCGTGGTTTGGCCGCCGCCGCCGGACTGGGTCTTGTCCGACGCCCTGTTTCGCGCCGCCGCGGCGTTTGTGGATGAGCGCCGCATTGCGGTGGCGCAGCTGAACGTCGCCCAGGACGCGGGGTTTTCACCCCAACGAATCGGCGCGTGCGGGTTTGCCAAATTGGCCGAACTGCTTTACTTGTTCGCCGATCTTGCCCAAGCATCCCACGGATCGCCAACCGCCGCCCATTTTCAGCCCCACGCGGGCAATAACGCGGAACTTCTCGCGCGCGTCGTCGAGAGCACCTACGTCGGCACGCGCGACTGCCCGGCGCTCGACGGCGTTCGGCCGATGAGCGATGTGCTCGAAGGCTATCGAGCCCAGGGGCGGCACATGCCCGAGCATTGGTACACGGTTCACGAGTCTGCCGGCGGAGAGCCCGTCGGCGCCTTGATCCTCGCGGACCACCCGGCAGCGGGGAGTTGGGAGCTCGTCTACATGGGCGTGACGCCGGAGGCCCGTGGCCGGCGGCTGGGCGATCGGATCGTGCAATTCGCCCAAAAAACCGCGGCCCAAGGCGGAGCCGAGCGGATGGTCCTGGCCGTCGACGCCGCCAACCGGCCCGCGCTGGATCTGTACCGCCGTACGGGTTTTTTCGAGTGGGAACGCCGCACCGTTTACGCGCGACTCGCAGCGCCGCGGGCGGCGGAGTAGCGCCTGGCAGTTTCGCCAGTTCCGCCCCAACAAATTATCCACGCGCCGCGCGGCTCGCGGAAAAAAATTTTCGCCCCACGACGCCCGCTCGGCCCCGCACTTTCTCGGCAATCGCGGCGCGCGCCGCGCTGGACGCCGTCGTCCGCGGTGTCAAGTCCTTGGAGTTCGGTGCTAGCACTCTTACAATCGCCGCCCTGGGTGACATCGAGGCATCGCCGGTCGAGTTCGCACGCGATCCGGCTACTTCTCGACAAGTAAGGGCGCGACAACTTCGCGGCTCCGCGGTTCGCCGGCGAGCAGGGCTCCTCCTGCGGCGTGATCGTGGCTGCGGGCTGTTGCGCGCCGCAGAAACACAGGACGTGGTCATGGACGATTCGGACAGGCTGTCCGTCTTGCGCGACGCGCTCCGCCGACGCGTGGGCGTCGACCGGTTCGACTTTTGGCTGGGAAGCCGCACGCATTTGGAGTTCTCCGGCCACGCCCTGCGCGTGGTGTGTGCGTCGCGGCTGGAAATGCAGTGGTTGCGCCGCCGATTGCACCAGGTGCTGGCCGAATGCTGCGTGGCCCTCTGGTCGCCGCCGCCGACCATCACGTATGTCGAGGGAAATGCAGCGCACGCGCCGGTCGCGTCGGCCCCATTCTCCGCGCCCGCGCCGGCGACGAACGGCGTCGCCCACAGGGCTTCCGCGCCGTCGCCGCCGTTGTCGGCGCAGCCCTCGGCCTCTCCGATCGGTTCGCGTCGCACGATGGACAACTTCACGATCGGCGCGGGGAATCAGCGGGCCGCCGCCGCGGCCCGCGATCTGGCCCACGAGGCCGGCCGATTCACGCCGCTGCTCGTGCACGGGCCGTCGGGTTGCGGCAAAAGCCACTTGCTCGAAGCGATCGGCCACGCCGCCCGTGCGGCGCGCGGTCGGGTGCGCGCGATGGTCATCACCGCCGAGCAGTTCACGGCCCAGTTTCTCGACGCTCTCAATCAGCGCGCCCTGCCGAGCTTCCGCCACAAGACGCGGAGCGTCGACCTGCTGCTCGTGGACGACGTCCACTTCCTGGAAAACAAGCGGGCCACCCTCGAGGAGCTGCTCTACACGATCGACGCCCTTCACGGCCGGCAGGGGCAGGTCGTGCTGACCAGCGACCGCGCCGCGGCCGACCTGCACGCGATCAACCCCGACCTGGCCTCGCGCATCGCCGCGGGTCTTGTCGTCGCGCTCGAGTTGCCCGACTATGCGACGCGGCTGGGCATCGTCCGCCACGCCGCCGAGCGGATGCGCGTCGCCCTGGACGACGCCGTCGTCGCACTCATCGCCCGGCACGTCGTGGGAAGTGCACGGCTTTTGAGCGGCGCGATCAATCGACTCGTCGTCGCCAGCATGGCAGCGAAACTTCCGATCACGCCGCCGTTTGCCGAACGCGAGCTGGCCGACTTCTGCCGCCAGCACGCCCCGCAAGTGCGTTTGCCCGACATCCAACGAGCGGTGTGCGACGAGTTCGGCGTCGAACCGGCCAGTCTCCGCTCGCAGCGGCGCACGCGCTCCGCCGCAGACCCGCGGATGCTGTGCATGTGGCTGGCCCGGCGCTACACGCGGGCCGCCCTGAGCGAGATTGGCGACTACTTCGGCGGCCGCCGGCACAGCACGGTAGTGTCCGCGAACCACAAGATCGACGACCTTATCCGCCGCGGCGCCGACGTCACGCTCGGCGATCGCCCGTGCCAGATCGAGGAGGCCGTGCGGCGCATCGAAGCCCGACTTCGGACGGGGTAAGCTACTTAGCCCCCGGTTGCCTCTTTGGCAAACGTGACCGGGGGCTAAATGCGATTGCAAAAGTCGCTCCGTAGCAGCAGGGCAAGTCTCATGAAAGTTCTCTTCATCGGCGGCACGGGTTTCATCAGCGCCGCGGTCAGCCGCCTGGCCGTCGAGCAGGGGATCGAACTGTACCACCTCAATCGCGGTCAGCGGGCGGGCGAAATCAAGGGCGTGAAGCGAATCACGGCCGACGTTCACCATCGTGGGCAAGCAGCCGCGGCGCTCGCGGGACTTGAGTTCGACGTCGTCGTCGACTGGATCGCCTACGGACCCGGCGACATCGAACGCGATCTCGACCTGTTTCGCGGCCGCGTGCGGCAGTTCATCTTCATCAGCTCGGCGTCGGCCTACCAGAAGCCGCCGGCGCACTATGTCATCACCGAGTCGACGCCGCTGGCGAATCCCTATTGGCAATATTCGCGAGACAAGATCGCCTGCGAGGAGCGGCTGCTGCGAGCGTACCGCGAGGAAGGATTTCCTGCGACGATCATCCGCCCGTCGCTCACCTACGATCCGCAGTTGCCCGTGGCCATCGGCGGCTGGGGCTGTTACACGTTCATCGACCGCATCAAACGCGGCAAGCCGATCATCGTGCACGGCGATGGGTCGTCGCTGTGGGTGCTGACGCACGCCGACGATTTTGCCCGCGGGTTCCTGGGGCTGGCGGGCAACTGGCAGTCGATCGGGCACGCGTTCCACATCACCTCCGACGAAGCACTCACCTGGAACCAGATCTACGCGACAATCGCCGAGGCCGTGGGCGTTGAGCTGCATCCCGTCTACATTTCGTCGCACGAGATTTGCCGCGTGGCGCCGGGGCAGGTCGGCACGCTGCTGGGCGACAAGACTTGGAGCGTGGTGTTCGACAACAGCAAGATCAAGTCGTGGGTCCCGGGGTTCCAGGCGACGATTCCGTTCCGCGAGGGCGTGCGCCGCACGATCGCCCAGTTCGACGCCGACGCGAGCCGCCGTCGCGTCGACGACGCGGTGAACCGCGAGATGGATCAAATTCTGGCGGCGTGCGGGCGCAGTGCGGGGTGATCGGGTGCGGGAGGCGTCTCCGACGCCGAACTCCGCTCAGCTCAGCTCAGATCGCCGTTGCCTCCCGTCGACCAGGCAACGATGATGGGGAATTCCTGGCCCGACGCCACGCGACGTTCGCAAGCGCGGCCGGTTGAGCGATCCGACGCGACGGCGGCAATTCATGGCCAGCGAATTCAACGCCACGGGTGAGCGCCCATCGCCGGGCGCCGCCGCTGCCATTCCGCTCCCGGCGTGGCGCCAAAAGTTTTACAAACTCGTCCCCGCGTTCGATTCGCTGCGGACCTATTCGCCCACCCTGCTCCGCCGCGACCTGTTCGCCGGCGTCACGGTCGCGGCGGTCGCCGTGCCGCAGGCCATGGCCTACGCCAGCATCTTCGGGATGCCAGTGCAGTACGGCCTGTACACCGCGATAGTGATGACGGCCGTCGGAGCGCTCTTCTCGGCGTCGAAACAGCTCATCAACGGACCGACCAATGCGATTTCGATTGCCATGCTCAGCGCGCTGGCAGCCGTCCCCAGTGACCAATATGTGTCGGCCGCGATCCTCATGGCCGCGCTGATCGGCGTGTTTCAGACCGGCATCACGCTCCTGCGATTGGGCGACCTGTCGCGATACATCTCGCACGCGGTGATCGTGGGCTTTACCGCCGGCGCCTCGGTGCTGCTGGTGCTCGATCAACTCAAGAATGTTTTAGGTCTCACCGCGCGCGGCGAGCATCACGACCACTTCGTCAAGCGGTTTTGGCTGACGATGACCGAAGGCGGTCCAGTCCACGGGCCGACGGTCTTGGTGGCGTGCGGCACGATGGCCGTGACGCTGATTTTGCGACAGGTCAATCGTCGTTTCCGGCTTGGTCTCCCTGAGCTGCTGCTGGCGATCGCCGCCGCCGGGGCGTGCGTGTGGCACTGGGACCTCGCGGCGCCGGGAGTCGACGTCAAGCTAATCGACCAGGTGCCGCGGAAGCTCCCTCAATTCGATCCGCCGACGTGGGACTTGTCGCTGGTACGCGATTTGGCGCCCAGCGCCGTCGCCGTCGGCATGCTCGGCCTGCTGGAAGCGATCGCCATGTCGAAGTCGCTGGCCGCCCGAACCGGCCAAAAGGTCGACATGAACCAGCAGTGCCTGAGCGAGGGCCTGGCGAATCTCGCGGGCAGCCTGTTCCAATGTTTCCCGGGCTCGGGCTCTCTGACCCGCTCGTACATCAACCACCAGGCCGGCGCCGCCACGCAGTGGTCGGGCGTCATTTGCGCGGGCATGGTCGCGCTGACGGTCTTGGCCCTCGCGCCGCTGGCCCAGTTTATTCCCAAGGCGGCGCTCGCCGGCGTGCTGATGGTCACCGCCACGCGGATGATCGACATCCCTGGCATCAAGTACCATTGCCGGGCGACGCGGTTTGACGCGGCGATCGTGGTCGCCACGGCACTGTCGGCCGTGCTGGTGTCGGTGGAGTTCTGCATCCTGGTCGGAACGGTCCTGTCCTTCCTGATGTACGTCCCCCGGGCGGCGCGCGTCGAAATGACCGAGCTCGTGATGACCGACTCGCACCGCATCCACGAACGTTCAGCCGCCGACGCGGCGTGCCCGCTGATTCGGATCTACAGCTTCGAGGGGGAACTGTTTTTCGGATCAGGACCCGAGTTTGAATCGCACCTGGAGGCGATCGAGGAGCACCTTGGCGAAGAAACTCGCGTGCTCGTGTTGCGCGTCAAATACCTCCGCAACCCCGACGCCGTGTGCATGCAACTGCTGGCCGACTTTATCGACCGCATCCAAGCTCGCGGCATCGCGTTGTGCCTGTCCGGCGTGCGGGACGGGTTTTACACAACGCTGACAAAGGTGGGCATCGTCAACCAACTGGGCGCCGATCGCGTGTTCCGCGAGGTGCCGCAGGTGTGGACCAGCACCGCCGCGGCGATCGAATGGGCGCACGCGCAGTTGGGTGACAATTTTTGCGAGGTCTGCCCGCGCCGCAACGGCAAGGATCAGACGGCAAACTGGCACTTCGACATTTGAGACGCGGTGCGCCACGGTGGCCGCACGATGCCCGACATGCTAAGCTGAGATTTATGGAAGCTGCCGGACCCTTACTGCCGCCTGACATTGAAGCCGCCGTTCAAGCAAACTACGGAGGCCCCGTCTCTGTACCCGGTCAGCACGGCAGCTATGTGGTGATGAACGCTGACGTCTACGGCGGCGTCCTGGACCCAACGCCGGAAGAGTTGGCGGACTCCGTCGCGGCCATCAAACGCAGTCTGGCTCAGGCCGCAGCGGGACAAACGCGCTCCCTCGACGACGTCTTCCGTGACTTGGACGCACGTTATGGAGCATAGCGTCCGCATTACGCACGAGGCCGAAGCGGACCTAATCTCCATCGGCGACTATATTGCACGGGATTCTCCCACGGCGGCTCGGAGATTCTTGGCGCAGTTACGCGAGCGAATCGGCACGCTTCGATATTTCCCTGCGAGGCACGGTAAGGCGCTCGAGGCGGATCAGGCCGCGGTCGATTTGCGGCAAATGATTCACGGCATGTATCGCATCCTGTACACATTCGACGACGCAACTGTCGTCGTGCATGCCGTTCGACATGGCGCTCGGCGACTCTGCGGCCGGATGAGCTCGCGGAAAGACTTTGATGTGAGAGCGTCTTCGCCCGTCGGTGCACGGACGAATTATTCCTCCTCATCGCTCCCGCCGTCGGTCGCCATGTCGAGTTGCCGCATCTTGCGGTACAGGTTCGAGCGGTGCAGTCCCAGCCGGCGGGCGGCGCCGCTCATGTTGCCGCGCGCGGCGTCGATCGTCTTGCGGATGTACCGCTGCTGAAACTCGCGCGTCGCGTCCGTGAGCGAGCCCGATAGGTCCAACAGCTCCGCCTCGCCGTCGCTCGAGTCGATGAGCACGAGGTCCTCCGGCTCGACCGCGTCGCCCTGCGTGAGGTAGGCGAGTCGTTCGCAGAGATTCCGCAACTCGCGAACATTGCCCGGCCAGGCGTGCGACGTGAGCCGCTTTTTCGACGCGGCCGAAAACTTGGGCGCCCGCCGGCCCATCGTCCGGCAAAAACCTTGCAGGAAAAATTCCGCCAGCCGCAGCACGTCGTCGCCCCGCTGCCGGAGCGGCGGCAACTCGAGGCTCACCACGTTGAGCCTGAAGAACAGATCCTCGCGGAATCGCTTGGCCCGCACCATCGCGCCGAGATCTTGGTTCGTCGCCGCGAGGATCCGCACTTCCGTGTGGATCGGCGTTGAACCGCCGACGCGAACAACCACTTTGTCCTCGAGCACCCGCAGCAACTTGGCCTGACCGCTGAGGCTCATGTCGCCGATCTCATCGAGAAACAGCGTGCCGCCGGAGGCGAGCTCGAACTTGCCAGCCCGCGACTCCCGAGCGTCGGTGAACGCGCCCTTTTCGTGACCGAAGAGCTCGCTTTCCAGCAGCGTTTCGGTCAGTGCCGCGCAGTTGACTGCGATGAACGGCTGGTCCCGACGTCGGCTGAGGTAATGGATCGACCGGGCGACGACTTCCTTGCCCGTGCCGTTCTCCCCCAAGATCAAAATCGCGAGATCCGTGTCGGCGATCCGCCGGATGGTCGACCGGACGGCCTCGATCGCCGGGCTCTCGCCGATGAGCTGCAAGCCCTGGGCGGCCTGTTCGACGAGCTGCTGATGCTTCGTGAGCAGCTCCTCGAACTCCTGCGTGTTCTGCAGCGCCACCGCGGCGTGCGCCGACAGCTCGATGAGCGCCTCTTCGTCCTCTTCGGTGAAATGGCCGTCGCGCTTGTTAAGCACTTCGAAGGCGCCCAAGCTGTTGGCGCCGGGCGCCACCAACGGCACGCACAGCACGGTGCGCGTCTTGTAGCCGGTGAGCGAGTCGACTTGGCGGTCGATCTCGCTGTCGCCCATGCCGCCGCCCACCCGCCGCGGCTCGCCGGAATGCACGACCTGGCCCACGATGCCCGTGTCGTCGGGGATGCGGAGCTCGCCCCCCTTGAGACCCAGCGCAGGACGGCCGACGAGCTCCTTGTGCGCCCGATCCCACAGAAAAATGCTCGCCCGATCGGCGCCGAGCAGTTCCGTGGCGGCTTCGGCCATCGCCTTCAGCAGTGCCTCCATGCTGTTGGTTTGCCGCCAGGCGTGGGTGATTTCGAGGATCGTCTTGAGCCGCCGAATGCGACTGTCGCCCTGTTGCCGGGCGTCAATCGCCTGCAACGCGGCCGCCAGACCCTCGGCGAACGGGGCGAAGGCCGCGGCGTCGCCGACGCGGCGAGCCGCCAGAGCGTAGCCCTCGCCAAGTGGCGCGGCCGACCAATCCTGCCACGCCGCAACGTCTCCGCGGTCGACGGCCTCGGCCACCACTTCGGTCGGAATCTCACCCGTACGCACGCCGCTGGCCGCGATGAGCTGCCACTGCGGGGGGTTGGCGCGTAACACCGCCAGGGCGCCTGCGCTCAACAGGGCGCGAGCCTCGGGCAGCGTTTCAGCCAGAAATGCCTCCAACCGATCGTGCTTCCCGGCGCCTGACAAAAGCAGTCGGAGGAGTTCAATATGACTCGCGGATGTCGCCATTTTTGAGCGGATGCGTGTCATTTCCGCACCATAAGACCAGAGGAATCGCGTCATTCCAGCAATCAATTGTACCACTTTGATGTCAGTCAAGCAACACTGTGTGTGATAGAATGAACTCAAAATCGGCGAAAAAAGACTCGTCCGCCAAGCCACCGCGCTGCGAATGCTGCCCCGGCGGCTACGACAACTGCTTACTGGAAAGCACTTTAGTGTTCATTCCCGCGGCGCCGCCCCCGGCAGCCCCTTCGCCGAATCCGCCGCGGGTGGTATCCTGCGACGCAGGCGTTCCGCCGGCGCCGAACCGCTAGGCCGCGTCGGCCAGTCAGCCGGGGTGGTTTCGAGACAAGGAGCCTTCGATGGGATTGTTCGCCGGGAAAAAGGGCCTCATCACAGGCGTCTTCAACAAGCAATCCATCGCCTGGGCGATCGCCGAGCGAATCATGAACGAGGGCGGCGTGTGTGCGTTTTCGTACATGCCGGACAAGCCGGACGACGAGCGTCAGAAGAACCTCAATCGCATCCAGAAGCTCACCGAGGGCAACGCCCAGGTGAAGTTCCTGCAGCCCATGGATGTGACCAATGACGAGCAAATTGCCGCGCTCATGAGCCGTTGCCAGGAGGAGCTCGGACAGATCGACTTCCTGCTCCATTCGATCGCCTTTGCCCCGCCGGACGACTTGCGCGGCGCGACGATCGCCACGAGCCGCGGGGGCTTCAAGCTGGCGATGGAGATCAGCGCGTACAGTTTGGTGGCGCTCACCCACGCGGCCCGCGGCGTGCTGAGCGACGGCGCCAGCGTGCTGACGCTCACCTATTACGGCGGCGAAAAGTGCGTCCCTGGATACAACGTGATGGGCGTCTGTAAGGCGGCGCTCGACTCGATCGTGAAGTACCTGGCGTTCGACCTCGGGCCTCGGGGGATTCGAGTCAACGCCCTGAGCGCCGGCCCGCTGCAAACGATCTCCGGCCGGGGCGCCGGCGTCGACGACATGCTCACGCTTTACGAAGGAATGGCCCCGCTTGGCCGCAACATCACTCACGAAGAGGCGGGCAAGACCGGCGCCTTCCTGCTGTCGGACATGTCCTCGGGAATCACCGCTGAGATCCTGCACGTCGACGCCGGGTACAACGCCATGGGCTCGCCCGGGCGGTTGGCGGAACGCTTCAAGGCCGCGCAGAGCAGCTAGGCCATTTAATCGGCGGATGCCAGAAGACTAACCACGAGGCACAAAGGCACGAAAAAGAGTGGTAAGGATTTGTCCGCAGATGTCGCAGATGTGCGCAGATTCAATTCCTAATGCTCTGTATCTGCGGAAATCTGCGTCATCTGCGGACAATTCCAAGTCTCCTCGTTTTTCCTCCGCCTTCGTGTCTTCGTGCCTTGGTGGTTCTCTCGCCCAGCCGCAACGCTAGCATTCAACTGGGCTTCGGGAACTCACCTTTCTCGAAATCGCCGCGGGCTGGTAAATTCTGCAAACCTTGACGGCGGCATGGGGATGCCCGCCTCTGGTTTTCGTTCGCTTCATCACCCGCACGCCACGCCCGTTACGCCGTCCACCGCGTTGGCAACTCGTCCGGCCGAAGGAGTTGGCCTGGCGTTTGCTCGCTCGCACCGCCCGTGACTTCTTGCCGCGCACGCATGCATCGCGAGCGCGGCGGCCGCACGGCCGAGGACAGGGACTGGTCCTCCACAGAAAGGCGCCTGAGCATGGAAGCTCGATTCTTCGGGGCCCCGCGGCCCCTGACCGCCGCGGCGGTCGCGCTCGTTGTCGTTACGCTCGGAACTTCTCTCGTTCACGCCGCCGGCTACCGCACGGCGAACTTCGTCGTCGACGCCCCGACGCCGCAACTGGCCAAGGAAATCGGCGACTCGGCGGAAGTGTGGCGCGTGAAACTCGCCCACGAGTGGCTGGGCGCGACGCTGCCGCGGTGGGCCGAGCCATGCCCAATCAAGGCGCGCGTGGCGCCGCAACTGGGCGCCGGCGGAGCGACGAGCTTCGTGTTCGACCAGGGCGACGTGTTCGGCTGGCAAATGAACATCCAGGGTTCGCGCGAGCGAATTCTCGACTCGGTGCTGCCGCACGAGATCACCCACACCATCTTCGCCACACACTTCCGGCAGCCGCTGCCGCGGTGGGCCGACGAGGGCGCCTGCACCACGGTCGAGCACCGCAGCGAGGTCTCCAAGCAGGAGCGAATGCTCATCGACTTTCTCCGTTCGCGGCCGGGCCGCGGCATTCCCTTCAATGACATGTTCGTGATGAAGGAGTATCCGCAGGACGTGCTGCCGTTGTACGCACAGGGGCACTCGCTCAGCGTGTTCCTCATCGGCCAGCGCGGCAAGCGGGCGTTTTTGGAGTTCCTGGGCGACGGCATGACGGACGACGATTGGCGGCGGGCGGTTGAGGCGCACTACGGGTACGAACACCTGCTCGCCCTGCAGAATTCGTGGCTCGACTGGGTGAAGGCCGGCCGGCCGACGCTCACGCCGCCGGAGGATGCGACGCTGCTGGCCAGTGCGCCCGCCGCGGCGCCGCGGACAGCGACCGTGAACGCCGACGTGACCGTGGGTTCCGCGCCGATCTTCCGCGGCCAGTCGCCGACGGCGCCGGCCGCCGGAGATCATCCGACGGAACCCACCCCCGCGGCGCCCACGGCGATGGATACGTCGGATTGGTCGACGCGGCCGCCGCGAAATGCAATCGAATCGCCCGGCGAAGGCGTCCGCGTCGCGGGCGGGGCCGTATACCACTAGTGTTGCGTCACGCTTGTTTTTTCGGGTCAGGGTCGCACGCCATGCCGTTAACCCTTCCCGGGAGGAGTCCGCAGATGTCGCAGATGCGCGCAGATGGGTAGAAAAGA
>JBIOVA010000127.1:0-21145 GCA_044867485.1 Lacipirellulaceae bacterium
AACGCGTCGGCGCGGCGCGTGCCGCGCCGACGCGGATTCACTTCTCGGGTTAGGCGCGGCTCGAGATTACTGGCGCGCGGCGGCGGCGAGTCGTCGAAGCCACGACCATGGCGCCCAAGCTGGCCAAGGCGAGAAGCGTCGTCGACGCGGGCTCCGGGACGATGTTGGCCTCGACATAGGCAATGCCCGCCTCGATGACTTCTTCCAGGGCCTCGTCAAGCTCGTCATCGGTGAGCAGGTCGAATTCCGCGGGCGTGATTCCCAGGAAATCGGCGGTGATGAGATCCTCCGTGCCCATCACAAGGTAAACGGGCGCCGAGGGGTCGAACCCGTCGACGCGGCCCATGACCGACGCCAGGTAGACGCCCGGCAGCGCGTCGCTGTCGACGACCAGGAACGGATGGTCGTCGAAGACGCCGCCGATGCCAGCGACGCTTCCCAGCGGATCGCCGCCGTCGATGCGGAAATCGGCGGCCGCCGGTGCAAACGACACGGGGTTGACGCCGTTCCAGAAGAACAGGTCGTCGAATTTCCCGTCGACGGTGAAACTGCGTTCGGTGAGTCGGAGCACGTCCCCCGGCAAAAGGGCTGAGGCTGAGGCGGGGTAGGCCGTCAGGGCGGCGTCGTTGATGTTGGGGTGATTGACGCCCGGCTCGAGCGACAGGAATTCGCCGGCGGCGGCGCCCATTTCGACCTCAAAGATGCGAACGACGTCGTCGTAGGCCAGTGCATCGACGTCGGCGCCGCCGATGATCGTCGTCGTCCCCGCGGCCGGGCGACTCAAGAAGATGTCAAAATGCTGAGCGTGAATGCGCTCGGAGCTCAAGCCGCCGGCCAGCATTGCCAACGACGTCGCGAAGGAAGACATTCTCATGGATAGCTACTCCTCTTGCAAAAAATCGGATTAATGATTGAAGAACGAATGCAACGGCGGAGTCCATCGCGCACCCTGATCGCTGCCTCCTGCAGAAGCCTTGCTGTGGAATCGATGCGACGGAAACGCTACTGCGGCGGACGAGCGAAATTGTGCTCCGCCTCGATCCACTCCAGGATCTGCGCGGCGGCAATTCCGCTCACGTGCCCGTCGGCGTAGAGGTAGTTCGCCACGCCGCCGCCGTGACGCTCGACGGCCACCTCGCCCTGAATCCGCGCCCAGCGTTCCGCCGTCGTGGGATAGGTCTCGGTGAACCACGTCCACGAGTCGACGTGGTCCATGGAGAACTCCACCGCAACGCCGGCTTCAAACGCCACGATCGTGTCGTGCGTTTGCGGCAGGTCGTAGAGATCGCTGACGAAATCGTCGACAGTCTCCGGGTAGACGAGCTCTTCGACCTGCGTCGGTTCCCGTAGGTAGCCGTTCAGGGCGTAGCTCGTGAGGCGGTCGCTCGTGTCCTCGATCCGCGCCAAATCCTCGGGACAGAGCCGAATCGCGTCGACGTTTTCCAGAAACGGGGCGAGGGTGAAAATCCACGCCTGTTGCACGTCCTGCTCGTGCGCCATGTCGGGGAATTGTCCGCGATGCACGTCGGCGTACTGGTGGATGGCCAGGCCGATTTGCCGCATGTTGCTCGCGCATTGGGCCCGCCGCGCGGCGGCCCGCGCCGCTTGCACGGCGGGAAGCAACAGCGCGATGAGCACGCCGATGATGGCGATGACCACCAACAACTCGACCAATGTGAAGGCAGCGCGCGTTCGCACGGAACGAATCCTCGTGACGTTGCGTGAAGGCCCAATCGATCCTGGGGCGATTCGACTCAGCACGCGGCGCGCGACGCCCCGAACCATGGGGAACGTCGCCGCGCAGGATTCCGGCTGCGCAGCACGGCGCGCAGCGGGAAAACGGGACGCCAGAACGGATTGATTAGGCGCGGGGCGGGCCGCGGGCCAGCGGAGCTTCGCTGGTGAGAGAAAGAACGAGCGACTCCGCCGTTTGCGGAGCGTCGGCCAGCGGCTCGACGCCATCGATCGCTAACCGTGGGAGGACGCTCGTCTGGGCCTGAGCCAAGAACGAGCAGATCGAGCAGTCATCGTGGCTCGCGGCCACCGTCGTTTGGTCGGATGCCGGGGCGTGCTCGTGATCGTGCGCGGCGGGCGACTGGCTGCAATGGGCGGCCGACTGGCAATGACCGTGGTCGCAACACGCGGACGCCGTCGGACAGTGCTCGCAATGCCACAGGGCGTGGAGGCCGTAGCCCAGCACGCCGGCGCTCGCGTACGTCGCCAACGCCAGAATGGCGAGCGAGCGACCAACGCGGCCTTGGTAATTGCGGCGAAGCATGAGCGTAAGACGGCGTGACGAACCGGGCAATTGCTAGCAGCCCAGCCGTCGATCCTACGCGGGGGCGTTACAACCGTCAAGTTCGGAGCCTGTGGCCCGGAATTGGCGGGACGCTCTCCCCTCACGCCAACGGGGCCTCGTGCCGCTCGAACAGGGCGTTCCAATACAACAGCCGCGTGCTGACCGAGCGCGACGACACGTTCCCGATGGCGTCCATCCACAGTTTCAGCACGTCGCGACGGCTCACCTGGCCCAGCAGGAGGCCGTCTTCGACCACCGGCAGTCGGCGGAAGGGGGTGAGCAGAAACACCTGGGCGATCGACAGCAGGTGCGTGCCGGGCAAGATCGTCTGCGCACCGGTATCCATGAACGCGCGCACCTCGCAGGTGGGAAGCTGCTCGTACGCCGCGTCGAGCAAGACCTGCATTGCACACTTCTCGGAGAAGACGCCGAGGTAGCGGCCGTCGGGCTCGACGACCGGGGCGCCGGAGATGCGGTGCCGAAGCAGCGTCTGGACGGCCTCGACGACGTCGCTGCGCGGCGACAGCGTCACGAGATCCGTGACCATAAACTCACGGGCAGTCATCGGCGTCATATCAGGCCCCTCCACCACAAGGAGCGGCACGTCCGACGGCAAGGGCGAGTCGACCACCGGGATGTGGCGACGGGCGTCGGCCCATGCATGACAAGCAAGAAAAGAGCGGACGCCGGGCCTGTGCTGCCCAGAAGAAACAGGTCCGACGCTTCTATCATACCATCCGCAGCCAGCGAACTCCAAGTCGAGTTTGCCAAATCCGGCGTCTCTATGAAAAGTTTCACGGGCGACAGGCCGCCGACAAATTCGCGAACCTCGCTGGACAATCGATGCTCTTGGCTGGGGACCGCCTCGCAACGCACGCGAAGGAAAGGGCGTCGGCATGTTCCATCACCTCCACGATCGTGAACCTGACCCGTGTCCGAGCGGCGCGCTTGATCGCTGGGCGCGCGAGGAAGCCAAGTCGGCGGCAATGGTCGACGACGTGCTCGCCGGCCGCGGCGCGGTTGCGAAGGAATCGCCCAACAATTCGTTCGCTCGATGGTTGCGACTGGCCGTTCTGACGCTGCTAGGGGTCGTGAGTCTCGTTCTGTTCATGGCGCTCGTCGTGTTCACCGCGCCGCCGCCACGGGCGCCGACCGACGGCGATGTGCAGCGATTGGCAACCGGCGGAGGCCGGCAGTCCTCGACCGACGAACTGCCGCGGTTCTGGGGACCGTTTCGCCCTTAGCGGCGGCGGTCACAGTCCCTCGTTGAGCCCCTGCAAATCCGCCGGGACGAAGCGGCCGTCTTTGCGCAGCAGCTCGCCGTCGAAGTAGATTTCGCCGCCGCCGTAGTCGGGGCGCTGGATGAGCACCAGGTCCCAGTGGATGCGGCTGCGGTTGCCGTTGTCGGCGATCTCGTAGGCGTTGCCCGGCGTGAG
Source organism: Lacipirellulaceae bacterium (assembly GCA_044867485.1). GTDB lineage: Bacteria > Planctomycetota > Planctomycetia > Pirellulales > Lacipirellulaceae > Lacipirellula. The sequence goes on from JBIOVA010000127.1 coordinate 3,736, forward strand.
GTGGAAGCTGCCGCCGATCTTTTCGTCGAACAGCGTGTCGAGCATCGGGTGCCGCACGCGGTTGTTCGTGCCGAGCGACCACTCGCCGCAGTAGCGACCGCCCTCGTCGGAGTCGAGGATCTGGTTGATGCGCTCGGTATTGTTGGCCGTGGCTTTGACGATCTTCCCGTCTTTGAACTCGAACTCGATGTCGCTGAACACGACGCCCTGGTAACGCGACTGCGTGTTGAAGCGGATGACGCCGTTGATGCTGTCGCGCACGGGGGCGGTGAACACCTCGCCGTCGGGGATGTTGCGCTCGCCGAAGCAGGCGATCACGGGGACGTTTTTGATCGAGAACTCCAGCTCCGTGCCGGGGGCGATGATTTTCACGCGGTCGGCGGCGCGCATGCGGGCGGCGAGCGGCTCCTGAGCGCGCTGCATTGTGGGGTAGTCGGCGGTGCAGACCTCGAAGTAGAAGTCCTCGAAGGCGGCCGTGCTCATGCCGGCGGCTTGGGCGAAGGAGTCGGTCGGGTATCGCAGCACAACCCACTTGGTTTGAGGGACGCGCACTTCGCTGTGCACCGCGTGCCACCAGTGCTGCTGGTAGAGGTCCATTTGCGGCTGAGGCACGTCGGCGTGCTGACTGCTGTTGGCGGCGCCGCGGACGCCGATGTAGGCGTCCATTTGCTCCATGCGGGCCCGCTCAAGCGAGCCCGCCAGGCGCATGCTTTCCTCGGTGGCGGTGCGGTAGAGGGAGCGGAGCACGGCGTTGTTCTTGGTGGTAACCAGCGGCACAGCGCCGCGGGCCGCGGCGCCTTCGACCAGCGCGCACACGAGCTGCGGCTCGGGCAGATCGAAGGCTTCGATGAGCACCTTCTCGCCCTGTTGCAGGCGGCAACTGTGGTCGAGGAGGATGTCGGCGAGCTGGTTGAGGCGAGGATCGTGCATGGCGATGTCCGTGGTCCGTAGTCAGTGGTCCGTGGTGGGATCGGGAGTCCGGTCGTTACTCCCGATGAATGGCGATGATGCGGCAGGCTCCAGTTTCACTGCGAGTCCAATGTTCCTCAGCGAGTAGACGCATCGCGGCCGGTGCGCTCGTTGCCAAGCATCGATGGCCAGCCGTCCGGCTTCAAACGCGGACGGCAGGCTGAGTATGGCGATCAGCAGCCACAAGATTGTCGTGAGGCGTCGTGAATGCATTTGAGTGGTCGATTTCTTTGCCACAGCGCGGGATTATACCCGGCGCAGCAGGTCGTGGCAGTGCGAGTCTGTTACAGGGTCGCGGGATCAAGACGATAGAGTCCCGGACGGATGGGCTTCGGTAGTTGACGAATCGCAGCCTGCAAAGCGGCCCAGCGTTGTTTGTCGATCTCGCTCAGCAGGCGTTTCAATTCGTTCTCGTCGGCAGTGGCGCACTGGGCGGCGCGCGGGTGGACATTGGACCAGTGCGCCGCGCCGGGCGCGCCGTCGTAGCGGGCGACGCAGGGCACGGGGCGGCCGACCTTCGCGGCGTCGCCGGGCCAATGCTTCGCCGGTTCGCGGCGGATCTTCACGGCGGGATACGCACCGTCGCCGGCGGTCAGGTCGGCGAGCGTGGCGACGAGCAGCGGCTCGACGCTGACGATGGCTCCGGGGCAGACGTCGCCGCGCTGGAACCACCCGGCGATCGACGACCACCAGGCGTAGTTGGCGTAGGTCGCCAGCGCGAGCAGCAGAAATGCGAACCAATGGAAGCCGTCGATCACGGCGGCGAGCGCGACGAGCCACGCGACGGCGAGCGCGATCGGCCACGCCGGATAGCTGCCCACGACGCGCGCCACGTCGGCGCGCAGTCTGGCCGGATGAGATGCGACGGGTTGATCGCCCCCGCCCAGGATTCGTTTCAGTGCTTCAAGCATGGCAACGTTCGCTCACGGTCGTTGGGGTCCACGGGGGAAGTGCGGGGCGCCTCCCGGCGGGAACGCTTGAAAACCGCCGGGGCCGGCGGGCGCCATTGGCGCGGCGGCCGCGGGCATCGCGCCGGGGTTGGGCGTTTCGAGCACTGGAACGCCGGCGGCGCGCGCTCGTCGGATGATCTCCGGCTGGGCCTGGTTGATCAGCCAGCCTTGAAACTCCTGCGTGCCGCCGGCGCGGAGGACGCCGACGAGACTCGGCTTCTTGTCGTGCTGCTTCTTGTCGCCGGGGAGCATCCGGCCGCCCGGCGGGTCCATCTTCACGTCGAGTCGCGCGACGTCGGCCCAGGCCACGCGGCGCGTTGAGCGCAGGCCAAGGACGTTGCTTTCCTCGAAGGCGTCGGCGGTTACCACGACGCGATTGGCGAGTTGAAACGGACCGATGAGCAGGAGGGCAACGGCCCCTGCCGCGCGAATGAGGTCGAGATGATCCCACTCGCGAAACATCCACCAGGGCCGCCACGCGCCATTGATCCAAGTGGATGGGTGCTTGCCAACCAGCAGCCCGGCGTAGACCAGCGGCAGCAATCCTGCGACGCAAGCCCACCACTTGTAGTGGAATTCCGTTGCATCGGGAGAGACTTGCTCCCGCACGCAGCCGGGAAGCAGGACAACGGCGGTCGCACAGGCAATCGCAGCGCGCAGGCGAGGCGAGAATCGCACAGCGGGCGATCGGGCGCCGGACATGGCAGCAGGCTCGGAACCCTGTGTCGGAGGAACGAACGCCGCGACCCTACGGGTCGCACCGGCAACGTGGTATTGATTATGCAGGCGCGCCGACCGATTCGGCAGCAGACCGCTAAGCCGCAGGCGGCGGAGGCGGTAGAATAGGATATTCCCCAGATTTCGCCCATAGGATGCGATATGGCGACTGAACTGAAACCGCGCTCGACGGACGCGGACGAGCAAGGAACCTCGTTTGCCGAGACGGCGCTGAAGCTGGGCGGCAAGAGCGCGGACGAGGCGCGGCGGACGGGCACGATTGACGCCGCCGACGACCAAGTGGAGCGGCTGTTTGCGCGGCAGTATCAGACCGTGAACAGCCCGGCGCATCGCGCGGTGTGGGATCGCGGCGTGCCGGTGGAGCTTTTCGCCAGCACGGCGCCGCAGACGCCGGCGGAGGTGCAGGCGGTGATGGACGCCTCGGTCGAAGTCGTCCGGCGGCATCGCGACGGCGGGACGTTGCACAATGCTGAGGGGAAGATCGCCGACGTGGTGCTCACCGAGCTGGGCGACGCGGGGTACTGGGGCCTCTTGGTCGACCGCGAGTACGGCGGCAAGGCAACGCCGTTCGCGTCGTTCGCGCCGTTTCTCACACGGATGGCGACGGTCGATCCGACGGTCGCGGGGCTCGCGTCGGTTCACGGGTGCATCGGGGCGGTCGACCCCGTGCGCACCTTCGGCAACGACGAGCAGAAGCAGCGATTTTTGCCGGGGTTGGCCTCCGGCGAGCGGCTCAGCGCGTTTGCGCTCACCGAGCCGGCCGCGGGGAGCGATCTCACCGCGCTGCGGACGAAGGCCGTGCTCGACGGGGACGAGTACGTGGTCAACGGCGAGAAGCTGTTTATCACGAACGTCGTGCCGGGGCGGACGATTGGGCTGGTGTGCTTGATCGACGACAAGCCGGCGGTGCTGGTGGTCGAGCTGCCCAAGGCCGAGAACGAGCACTTTCAGCTTCGCAAGTACGGGCTGTGGGCGCTGAAGCACACGTACAACCGCGGTATCGTGTTCAAGGATTTCCGCGTGCCGGCGGAGAATTTGCTGACGCCGCGTCGCGGCGACGGGCTCACCATCGCGTACCACGGGCTCAACCTGGGGCGCGTGGCGTTGTGCGCCAACGCGGCCGGCGTGATGCGCGGGATGATGGCGAGCATCATCCCCTGGGCGCAGTTCCGGCGGACGTACGGGCAGCCGATCGCGCAGCGGGAGCTCGTGCGGCGGCGGCTCGGGGAGTTGGCGGGCCTGGTCACGGCGTGCGACGCGCTGGTGGCGTGGTGCGCGGGGCTCATCGACCAAGGCTATCGCGGCGAGATGGAGTGCATCGTCGCGAAAATCTTTGGCAGCGAGGCGCAGAAGCACGCCGCGATCGAGCTGTTCATGAAGACGCACGGCGGCCGGGCGTTTCTGCACGGGCACCCGCTGGGGGACAACGTCCACGAGTACCTGGCGCCGTGCATCTACGAAGGCGAAGGCGAGATGCTGGCGATGGGGTTCTTCAAGTCGCTGGTGAAGGAGCATGGCAAGACCTACTTCGAGCCGATCGGGAAGCGGCTGGCGGCGCTGGGGATCAAGAAGCCGAATCCTTGGAATCCGGTGCATGCGTGGAAGCTCAAGGGCGTGGCTTGGCCGTACGCCAAGTGGTTTCTGGGGCGGAAGCTCTCGTCGTCGACGACAAGCGAACAGCCCCAGATGCCGGCGGCGTTGCGGGCGCATGCCGAGTTCGCTTGCGAGCAGTTGCAGCGGATGGCGCTGGAAATTTCCGGGACGATGAGCAAGTTCCAGTTGGCGCTGGCCGACCGGCAGTGCCGGATGGCGGAGCTGAGCTTGCGCTGTCAGGATCTCATCACCATGCTGTGTACGGCGCTGTACGGCGCGCGGCAGGAGAACGAATTCGTGTGCGACGCGGCGGACCTCGCGTGCCAGGACCTCGCGCGGAAGTACACGGGGAAGCGAGCGACGAACGCCTACTACCGGCAGGTGACGGAGCTGGGCGCAGCGATTGCCGACGGGGGGTTTCCGGGGCTGGAAGGGATTCATGGCGGGGACATCCTCATGCGCTACGATGCCTGACGGAGCGGCTGCGATTCGGTCACGGAGGGCGCTAATCTGTCCGCTCGCGAGGCACACGTTTGCGCGGACAGTATTGGCGAATTCTGTCCGCCGGGCGCGTGCTGCGAGCCTACGATTTGCGACTCCTCAGCGGGGGCGGTGCGGACAGAATTCGTGGGAATACTGTCCGCTTCGGCGAGCTCGTCGTCGAAGTCCTTTGCATCGGCAAGGGACGACATTTTGAACTCTTCGGCCCTGCGTTCCATGTCGTAGAACAGGGTGACCGGCGTCCTCACCGGCTTGCGAGGATCGGTACGGAGCAGCACCTGGCTCCGCACATCCCGGGCGATGGCGGTCAGTCGCCTGTAAAGGCGGGTGCGCTTCTGCCAATCAATTTCGTGCATGGCGACGTCGATGATCCAGCGGCAGGCGGCGTCGAGATCGTCGGGCGTGCAGGCGACCTGGTTGCGACGCGGTTGGAACTGCGGGTCGGTGCGCTCGAGGAGCCAGGCGGCGGCCCGCCAATTTCGACCGGCGGCCTGACGGAGGAGCTTGTCGGGCGCCAGCCGGGCCGTGAGCAAGGCGTCGTGCACTTCGCGGCGGAAGGGGGCGTTGCGGGAGACTTCGCGGCGAATCGTGCGGGGCGTACAGCCCACATAACGAGCGGCTTCGGTGAACTTGAGTCCGGCGGTCAGCAGGGCGCAGATTTCGCCGCGTTTGACGTCGTCGAGAATGGGGGGTTGGCCGGCGGACATGGGAGGGCTCCGGGGGGAAGGAGGATGCGGAAATGGGGAGTGCGGAATGGGGATATGGGGAATGGGGGAGTCCGCTGGGTTGGAGCATTGCCTGCAAACTCGCAGCTCGTAACTCGCAACTCCTGGGCAAAGCCCGTGGCGCTACGGAACGCATGTTCAGTCATAGCCGAAGCGGTGGCCCAATTTCTACGAAGAAATCTCCGGAATGCGGAAAATGGGGGAGGGCTCACGCAAAGGCGCAAAGGCGCGAAGCGGGACGCTCGGAATGAGGCAGATCGAGCAGGAGCCAATCATCCGCGAGTCGTAGGGTGCGGTCGACGGTCCGCCGCCGACCCACCGAGATGCGCGAGAGCGGTGGGTTTGCCGCGGACGGCTATCCCACGCTACGGCTATTTAGCCTTGCGACGAAGAATCAACAAAGCGGAAATCGCTGTAAGTGTTAGCCCCGATGGCTCAGGGATGTTATCTGTGAAGGTAACGTCCAGCGAGATCTGCTGCCCCTTCAAACCAAAAAGCACGGGGAGGTTCACGTTAACAAAGTGGCCCGGATTGTAGACCCGGGTCGCGTTGAAATTAGCCCAATTCGTGGCCGGATTGATGGTCACGCTTTTGAATTTGTTTACGCTGGGATTGTTGCGAGGCCAAAAAGTCAGGGACTGGATATTTTCCTGCGGTTGGTCGGTTATGAGCGTGATAAGAATGTTATTGGGCGACAAATCGATGTCCAAAAATGGCGCTAACTGCGGAAGATGGGGCGGAGTCCCAAATCCGGTCAACTCAACTCCGGGGCCAACTGTCACCAGTGCTTCAGCGCTGCGTGCATCCAACAACGTTGGACTACGAAACAGCGAAACATCAACGGGCTGGTTGATCCAGGTTGCCGCGTGGGCCCGCGCTGCGGCGAGGCTGAGAAGGACGAGAAATAGCAATCTGACCTTCAAGGCGTTTTCAACCTTCGTCCGGTAATCTGAACCCCGCTGAGTCTAAGGCTCCGTTCCGCCAGGGTCAATGAAACCGGCTGCGACGGCGCGGCTTCGTCGGCGGCGCATCAGCGCCACGACGCAGCCCAGGCCGATCAGGCTGGCCGAGGCGGGCTCGGGGGCCGTCTCGAACGAGTGCACGATCGAGGTGAACGCGGCGTCGCCTTCCAGGCGCACGGCGGTGACGACCGTGATTTTCTGCTGCGGTCCGAACGAGGCCGAGTCCTGGCCGACGAACAGCGATCCCGGGTCCGAGTCGGAGTCGATCGACAGATCGGCGAGGGCTGGCGGCGGCGTCGATCCGCCGGCGTAGACGTGCGTTTCGATGGCGAGGACGCCGTCGCCGAGGAAGTTGTAATTCGCCGCAAAGCTTTCCAGCGACGCCGCGACGAGGTGGTCGGCGGGGTCGACCGGCATGACGTCGTAGGAATAGACGATGCCCCAGGGCTCGTCCGAGGGAACGATGGAGTAGAACTCTGAAATGGCGCCCGTAAAGAGCCAATCCTCGTAGACGGGGTCGATCGGCCCGAGTCCCAATAGCGAGCCAAAGTAGACGCCTTGCCGCACGGCGGCGCCGAAGCCGGCCAAATCGACTTGATTGACCGGCGGCGGAACCTCGGGGAACGAATCCGGGTCCGTGAGCTCGCCCGCGATGAAATGAAAGTTGTCGAAGTGCAGGCCGTTCTTCGTGATCGAGCCGTCTTGCGTCAGAACGTCGAGCTTGACGTCGAACATGGGCGGGAAGTAACTGGGCTGGATGAGCGCGGCCTCCTCCTGCGTGAGGCCGGAGACCAGCACCCAGTCGACGAGGGGGCCGTTGTGCACATCGGTGACGTAGACGAAGTTGCCGGCGCGTTGGATGGCGGCCACGGCGTCGGTCCAGCCGGATTCGCGCATGAGGTGGCCGACGGCGCAGGCCGTGTCGTGGTTGTCGACGAAGATGGGGACGGCGCGATCGGCGACGTGTTCGTTTTGCGGGAAGCGGCCGCGGAGTTGGTAGAGCGTGAGGCGGCGGATGTTCTCCAGGCGGCGCAGGGCGAGGGCGTCGCGCCAGGCGTCGCGCTGGGCGCCGGTCCAGGACTCGCCGCGGGAGCGCTCAAGGCGGTCGAGGGCGATGTCGAGGCCGCGTTCGCTATTGGCGGCCAGCGTGGCGAGGACCAGGGCGAAGTGGCGGCGAAGTTGGGCCTGTCTGGCGGCGGGCGTGGCGGGGGTGGCGGGGGTCGCCAGGGAATCGCGACCGCTCTCGCGGAGGTAGAAGGCGCTTTGGAGGCGAGTGGCCGACGACTCAGCGGCTGACGCGGCGTCGGAGTCCAGGGTGAAGAGACGGGCGTCCGCGGTTTCGCAGGCGCCGACGACAAGCGTCGCCAGGGCGACGAGCAGGATTCGCCGGGTCATTGGCGTACTCCTTGTCTTGCGATGAGAAGAGTTTGCGACGCGCCTCGCGCAGCTTAAACCAGGCGCTGCCAGGGCGTCAACGGGATTCATTTTTTCCGGGAAAACTTCACAATCATCCGCAGAGGTCGAATTTGACCTGTCGGCGTCCGCGACTTGACCACCCGTTGGGGCCGTATTTCCTTTGGCGCGTCACGCGGGGCACGCGTCTCTTGCGATAACTTTTCAGTCACACGTTTCTATGCGAGGGTCGTATGAGAGTTACAACGCGACGCTCGCGGGACACGGCTGGTGGAGCGGCACGGCGTGGAGCGCGGCGGGATGCCGGCGGAGTTGGCCAAGCAAGACGGCCTTGCCCAAAAAATCGCTAATCTCCGGGCGGCTGTCCGTGGGAGTCAGGGGATGGGGAGATCGTGGGAAGAGGGAGATCGGCGAGAGTTATCGACACGCGCGTCCATTTCGCCGGAAAAGCGAGACTTAACCTTTCCTGGCCCTCATCCCCCGATCTCCTCTGATCTCCCCAACTCCCTCTTCTCCCTGTCAGCGCCGACGGGTGCGAATTCTTGGGCAAAGCCAAGCAAGACGCCGCGGCGGCGAAAGCCGTCGCGCCCAAGGAGCCGGAAACGGAGTCCTCCGATCCGTCGATTTGACCGCGCCTCACGCGTCGCCAGCCGAGGCCGTCACGACGGCGAGCAACGTCAGCGGGCCGTCGCGGGCTTGATCGCGCGGCCCATGGGGATGTCCCGCGTTGGAAACACAACGAGCCTTCCGACGGGGCGCCGGAAGGCTCGTTCGTCGCACCCTCGGAAGGTGCGCGGACAGGGTGTTGTCCTCGGCGCCGTTAGGGATGCGCGACGCCGATGAGGTCGTTCTCTTGGTCGGAGTGATCGGCGACAGCCGGACGCGGCCCTGGGCCGGGTTCGGGTTGGCCGCCGAAGAGGTCGATGGCCGCGTCGCGCAGGCTGCCGAAGCTACAGGGAAGCACCGCCGTGCGCCCGTATTTGGCAAAGACGTCGGCCCGGTCGCGCATGGTGACGACCAGCGCGTCTCCGGCGCCGCGGTGTGCGGCAAAGCGCGTGGCTGCAGAATCCAAGCCATTGACGAGGACATTTCCGCCATAGTGGCGCAGTTCCTCCAGATCGATGGGCGCGGGCTGGAAGCCCATCGAGGGGAGAAGGTCGGCGAGCAGGTCGTTTTGGCCGGGGGTGAAATTGCAGTAAGCGACCGATTGGCGTGGGGGCGCTTCGCGCTGCTCCTTGGCGTCGCCGGGGCTGCCGGGGCAAAATCCGGCAAGCTTGACCAAATCGGCGCGGATGTTGGCGACCAGTTGTTCGACGTTGGCAATTCTCAGCCGCTGCAGCACGTTCGTGGAGGGCAATTCGACCGTGTCCCACGTCTCCCACTGATCGACCGCAAGTCGGCCCAAGACGACGGCGACCTTCATGAGTTCGGCCTTGGTCCTCAGCGGCTCGGCAAGCCGCGCCAGCGCCGCGAAGTCATCCGCGGCATGGCGCAGCGGCAGGGCCACGTCGGGGGGAATTCTCCAGGCGCTGAGCAGTTGCGCCAGCGTCGCCGCGTGCGACATGGGAAGCACTTTTCGCTCGTGCTCGTGGAGCGGCAGTCCGGATCGCCAGGCCTCGGCGAGGAGGGATTGGTAGAGATCGGGAAACATCATGGCCAACACAATGCGTCCCAAGGGGTACAAGACGGCGCTGAGCGGCAGCCCCTCTTCGATCTCCTGGTGGCCGCCGAGTTCGACGAGCGCCTCGAGGGCAATGCCGGCGGCCATGCTTCGCTTCCAGGCGACCTCGAGATTCATCCAGGGGACGGCGTTGGGGGTGACTGCCGCCAGCGCGTTGACGGCGACGGCGAGCTCGCCGATGCGCTTCTGCCCGATGGCCATCACGGCCTGATCGAGACTGACGACGCGCCGCGACGAGGGGTTGTAGTAGGAGCTGTTGGCCAGCCGGAGGACCTCGGCGGCCAGTGCGGCGTCGCGTTGGATGGCGGCGGCAATTTGCGACAGCCGCCAATCGCAACTGCGGGTCATCTGGTAAACGTCGAGCGCCGCGTGAGAGATGGGCAGCACGGTGGAAATTTTGGCGAGCTTTTCGTTGATCTCGGCGGCGGTGACGGGTCCGCCGACCGGCGCGGGCTGCGATTCCGCTTTCAAGTGGGAAGCGGAGCGCAAGGGAGAGTCCCCGGGGGTCGCCGCGGCCGTGGTTTGGGCATGACGGCGATCGACCATCGCGCGCGCCTTGACCGCCAGGACGTTCACGTCGGTCGGCTTGTAAACGACATCGTCGACGCCGCGCGTGAGCAGGTCTGTGGCCAGCTTCGGCTCCAGAACGCCCGTGTGCACGATGATCACGGGATGAGCATCCACCTGCAGCACATCGCGCACCAGCGCGTGTCCATTCCGATTAGGCATTTTCAGATCCGTAATCAGAAGATCAAAACGCTGTCCCGCCATGGTTCGCGCGGCTTCGTCGCCATCGACTGCCAGTTGGCAATCGAATCCCTGCTCGGCGAGCGCCTTGGCGATCATCCGACGGATAATCTTTTCATCGTCGACAATGAGAGCCCGCCGGCGATTGTTTGTTGGCATGGATTTGACTTCGTATAAGACGCCAGATGCCAGGAGTTGAATGTTCAAGCTTATGCCATGGGCAAAGCGTCGCCACGAAATGGCGGTGCGCCGCCGCAGCGCCACCCCGAATGGGGGGACTCGGGTCGACAAGTCTGGAATCTGGCGCCCGCTGACGTCAGAAAATTACCGCCAGTCCTGCTTAGTCCGGTCACAGCATGGGGCGTTTACCTAGTTCCACCTGTAGCGATTAGCTCCCATGGAGCGCCTTCGTAGCGCGAGGCCCAAGGACGCGAGCAACGCCGGAAGCGACGTTGCTGGCTCGGGCACGGCTTCGACCCAGAACGCCTGCGTGAAACGCACGGCGCCGTTCGTGGGAATCTTGGCGGTGAAGTGGGCGATTCCCGCGGAGTCGATCGCCGTGGCGACGTCGAGCGTGGGGTCGACGGCGTAGTCGAACACGTTGGCGGCGATCGAGAAGTTCGCCGGGTTGAAGGCCGTGGCCCAGGCGGTGTATTGAAAGCGATCTGGCGGCGTGACGGCGAGCGGGACGCCTTCCAGCACCGGCGCAAGGCCCGGGTCGTACGACAGGCTCCAGAAGGCGTCGTAGGCGCCGGCGGCAGGATAGTCGCTCACGCGCACCAACTCGTCGGGGAACGTCGGCGCGTGGGCGTACTCATGGGGATTGCTCATGAGCACCGGGCCGGCGAAACGCTCGACCGTGTTGGCCGGGCCGCCGTCGGTCTCGGTGTCGAAGTCGATGACGTTGAGCCACTCAACCTGCACGGAGGCGCCGGCGCCGCTGCGGATCTCGACGGTGTGGTAAACGGCGGACTTGTCGGCCTCGACGCCGACGGCGATCACGTCTTGGGTAATTTGCAGATTCTCGTCGAACAGATCCCACAGCGTGCGCCAGCCGGAGCCGACGAAGCCGGGCGTGGGCCCCTGGGTGGAGAAGTAGGCGTCGAGGTTGTTGACCGGGCTGGCCGTGCCGGCGCCGTGGGCGTCGCTCGTGTAGACGCGGGCGTTGTCGTTGTTGACGCGGAGGCCGGAGAAGCTGGTGCCGATGTTAACGTTGCCGGAGCTGCCGAAGGTGAGATCCTTGCCGGGCCCGGCGGGGTGCGCGACGCCGGTGTGGAGTTGGAAGCCGCCGATGGAATCCGGCGGCGACGTGGAAACGTCGTTCACCACGTTGACGACGTAGAAATCGTTCTGGACGGTCGTGTAGAAACTTTGACCGAGGGCGAGTCGGCTGGCGCCGAGGAAGGCGCAGGTCGCAAGCAGCGCGCTTTGTGCGACGCGCAGCGACGTTCGCAAGCGGTTCATGAGGCGACTCCCGGTGAAGACTCGACGCAAAAGGCGAGCAAGCGTGCGGCAATTCATTGTCGGAAGGTAATATCGGTGCTGTCAACAAAAATCGGGGCCCAACGGCGCCGAGGGAACGCAACTTTGGGACGAAGTGATAGCGACGCCAGCGGCGACGTTGCGGGGCGCCGCTTGCCGAACTGGATTGCGGCATTCTGCCGGCCCGATGAAACGGCTATTGTTCGCGCGGCTGTTTGCTGCGCGGTCGCAGGCTAGGAGATCTGATCATGAGCGTCGTGCGAAGCCTCGTCGTACTGGGGATGGGTGCTGTAACAGCCGTTGGCTGTGCGAGGACGGGCGTGAAGCAGCCGGCTGCGGCGACGCTCGCCGCCGCGGAGCCGCAGGTGGAGCGCGGGCGGCCGAATCGGTTCGTCGACGGCGTGGGCTGGGTGCTGGGGATTCCGGAGAAGGTGATCCTGTGGGACCGCCGGGCGGAGAATCACGACGTGTCCGCGGAGACGGAGCAGAAGCTGGCTGAGTATCTGGCAGTCAATGGGATGACTTCGACGAAGGTGCGCGTCAACCAATATGACCCCGGCGGCGAGTGGCGGCGGCTGGCGGCGAACAAGCAAGTGGGCGCGGGGTGGCGATACACCGTGGGCGCCTTGCGGACGCTTGGTTACACCGTGCTGCCGGGGCGGCTCATCGGCAACGACGGCTACAACCCGTACACGGACACGGTGTCGATCTACTCCGACATTCCCGCACTGGCGATGGAGCAAGGCGGGCATGCGAAGAACGTAAAGCGGCGGGAGCTGCCAGGGACGTATGCAGCATTCACGTCGTTGCCGATCGTCGCGCTGTTTCCGGAGAAGGCGGCGAAGGACGACGCGCTGGCGTACATCGCGTGGGAAGGAACGCCGGCGGAGCATGTTGCGGCCGTGAAGACGCTGTACCCGCAGTACGGTTCGGAGATCGGCGGGCAAGCGGGGGTGTTGGTGCCGGGCGCGCAGCCGCTGCTGGCGCTGGCCGGAGCGGGCGTGGGACACGTCGCGGGACGGTATCGCGCGGGCGGAGCGGTGCAGCCGGCGCAATATGTGGCGCTGGCGACGCCGACGAGCGGGACTTTGCCGGTCGTTGCCGAGACGAATGCGGCGTCCCTCGCGGAGCGCGCCGCGGTGGACGGCGGCGTGGCGCAGGCGTCGGCGATCGATCCGGCCGCGGCGATCGAGCCGGCGGTGACGCGCTAAGCCGCGCACAGACCAAAACGGGACGTATTCATCCCCATTTCGGCGGCTCGGTCACAATGGCCTCTAGCCATTGAATCAATTGGGGAATGTGATTGGCGACGACATTCCAGACGCGCTCGTCGTCGATCTCGCCATAGGCGTGCGCGAGGACGTTGCGTTGAGCGACGATTGCTCGCCAAAGGATGTGGGGATTTGCGTCCCGTGCTGACTGGGACACTCGGGCCGCGGCTTCGCCGATAATCTCAATGCGTCGCTCGATGGCGAGGCGAAAGTTGTCGTCCGCCAGATATTGCTCGTACGTCTTTCCCGCACTCTCGGCGACGATCGCCCGTGAATAGCGCAACATGTCCCACAGGTAAGCTGCGTCGCGGTCGTCATGCGGCATGAATCACCTCGTAGTGATCCAAAATCTGCCGGCGGCGGTACGGGTTCTTGATGGCTCGCTTCTCGACGAGGTCGACGTTGCGGCCAAACATTGCGGCGAGTTCGTCGCGCATCGCGGTCAGGTCCCACAGGCTCCATGGCGCGCCGGCATCGAACGTGACAAGCACATCGACGTCGCTTTTCGGGCCGAAGTCCTCGCGAAGGGCTGAGCCGAAAAGTGCGAACTCGCGAATGCGCCATCGCTGGCAGAAGCGGGCGATATGATTTCGGTCGATGGGCAATGCGTGCGTCATAGTCATTCGCAAGTCGTCGGGCGCGTTTAGCTGGCGAGCACCTGCTCAATTATAGCCAACTCCTCCGACGCAAACTCGCGGCGGTCGAGGCAGGCGAGGTTCTGGTCCAGTTGGGCGACGCTGCTGGCGCCGATGAGGACGGTGGTGATGCGCGGGTCGCGCAGAATCCACGCCAGCGCCATCTGGGCGAGCGTCTGGCCGCGGCGTTGAGCCAGGTCGTTGAGGCGCCGTACCTTGGCGATCGTCTGCTCCGTGACCTGCTCTTCGCGGAGGAAACCGTGCGGCTTGGCGGCGCGGCTGTCGGCGGGGATGCCGCGCAAGTAGCGATCGGTGAGCAGCCCCTGGGCGAGCGGCGAGAACGGGATGCAGCCGACGCCTTCTTCGCCCAGTACGTCGAGCAGGCCGCCTTCGACCCAGCGCTCGAACATCGAGTACTTCGGCTGGTGGATGAGCAGCGGGCAGCCGAGGTCGCGAAGGATGCGGCAGGCTTCGCGCGTGCGGTCGGCGGGGTAGTTCGAGATGCCGGCGTAGAGGGCCTTGCCCTGGCGGACCGCGGTGGCGACGGCCCCGAGCGTTTCCTCGAGCGGCGTGTCGGGGTCGGGCCGGTGCGAGTAAAAAATGTCGACATAGTCGAGGCCCATGCGGCGCAGGCTTTGGTCGAGGCTGGCGAGCAGGTACTTGCGGGAGCCCCATTCGCCGTAGGGACCGGGTCCCATGAGGAAGCCGGCTTTGGTGGAGATGACCAGTTCGTCGCGGAAGGGCGCGAGATCGTCCTTGAGTATGCGGCCGAAGCTCTCTTCGGCACTGCCGGGCGGAGGGCCGTAGTTGTTGGCGAGATCGAAGTGCGTGACGCCGCGGTCGAAGGCGCGGCGGACGATCGTGCGGCCGGTCTCGTAGGGGTCGACGCCGCCGAAGTTGTGCCACAGCCCGAGCGACACGGCAGGGAGTTTCAATCCACTGCGGCCGCAGCGGTTATAGAGCATCGAGTCGTAGCGCGTGGGGGCGGGGTCGTACATGGCGAGGGTTCAGGGTACGGGGTTCGGATCTCACGCTTCAAGTGCGCCATGGCCACTGGATTGAGTGGCCACGCTTGTTTCACGGGAACATGTCCACGCCGGGCCTTGGGCTTAGCACCCACCCTAGGCTCCGGATGCGTGCTTGCCGTCTTTTTCCTGAAATTGGAGCCATGCCGTAAATACTCCCAACAGCAGAGCGGTTGCGGCTTCCGCAAGAATGAACACGTTGATTTTGAAGGAGAGCGTCCAAGGCGGAGCAATCAGGTAGTGGCCGAGGACCAAGAGTCCCATGGCGGCATAGATGTATAAGCAGGCAAACGCGAGTGCACGTCGCCCCCGTACATATAACCAATAGCCGGCAATTCCAAATGGGGTCATGACGAACCAAGCCATATCGACGAGGTGGGGGTTCAACCAAGTCGGCTCCGGATAGTGCTGAAAGTACATGACGTTGTCGACATAGTGCAAAATCGAAGTGCCGATGCTCGCCAAGAGAAGCGTAAGGAGCATCCGCCGATCCCTGGCACGAGCTTGCCTGGGGCCCATTTCAGATCCATTCTCGGGTTGGGAGTGGCTGCTTTGAGTGGCCATGTCGTTCTCAAGGGCCCACGCCCGCGCGGGGCCGTGGGCATGCCACAGCGGACTGGAGTTGGCGGCGATTATCGCCGGAAGACAATCACTTGACCAGCAGCGGGCGGAGGATGGCGAAGACCGCGATGATCACCAGCAAGCCGTAGGTGAGGCGGCGGAAGAGGGCTTTGTCGAGGGCGCGGCCGAGTTTCAGGCCGATCCACAGGGCGACAAGCACAGGGGGCATAATGACGATGGCGGCGGTCGCCGGCTCGGCGGCAATGGCGTGATACTTCCAGATGAGGTACGCGGCCATGAACGGCACGAGGGCTGCTGAGCAAAAGAACAGGAAGCCGCGGCTCTTGGCGGCGCTCCAGGTGAGGTTGTTGACGTAGACGACCATCGGGGCGCCGCCGATGGCGCCGAAGCCCATGAGGAAGCCGGATGAGAGAAACGCGGCAGCCGTCCAGGACATGGGGGCGTGGTCGCGCGGCGTGACGCGAATCACCACTAACACCAGAACGCTGACGAGGACGAAGCCGCCGATGATCTGCTGAGCCGCGCCTTGGTCGAGGTGACGGGCGTGCTCCAGGGCGAGGAATCCCAGCGGCAGGCCGAGCGCTCGGAATCCGGTGGGCCAGACGACCTCACGCCAGTCGAGATGGTCGGCGAGTTGGACGGCGCCAACAATGTTCTGCGGCGCCGTGGAGATGAAGTTGATCACCGTCGCCTCGAGCATCGAGAAGCCGCACAAGACCAAGAGCGGCACGCCGACGAGCCCGGACGCGAATCCCAGGGCGCCTTGGAGCAGGCTGCCGAGGGTCATGATGAGGGCCATGAGGGCGAGGTCGTGGGGGGGATATTGCATGTCGTGCAATGCGTGGGCGGTGAGCCGTCAGTCTTTGCTCTTGAGCTCGGCGACGAGCTCGCGGACCTTCTTTTGCAAGTCGTCGCTGTTCCAGCCTTCTTTTTCGGCCAGGGCGAGCATGCGGCGTTGCAGGTGGTCTTCGAGGCGGGCGACCGCGGCGTGGGCGCTCCACGAGAGTTTGGGGCGGCGATTGCGCGGCGGCACGCGGCGGGCCACCGAGGCGTAGCGGCTGACCATCTCGGTGGAGAGCGTGCCGCCGAGGATCGCGGCGAACTCTTCGCCGAAGACGTCCTCGCCGGCGTTGATCAGGTCGCCGATCCACCAGGGGCTGGCGCGCTGGCACCACAGGGCGAACTGCAGCGGGCCTTTCCATTCCGCAAGCGGCGGGCGGCCGTCCATGGCGATCGCCGACGGGCGGAAGTGGAAGCGACCGAGATTGATTTGCGGGTCTTTGGGCATGAGACGCCGTCGCGCGGGGAGTTCTTGCAGACGATTCTAATTCGGGCGACGGGGGCGGGGGAAGTTGGGCGCCTGGCTGCCGTGGTGGTATAATCCCAATATGACTGCCGACAATTTCAATCGTACGCTGCGAACATTTCAGCGCCGAACTCCGTTTCGGACGTTCACGGTCGAGCTTGTCAGCGGCGATCGGGTTCAAGTCGATTACCCCGAAGCGATGATCATTCGGGCCGGCGTTGGCGTGTACATCGCGCGCGACGGGGAAATTGCGCTCTTTGATCATGAGGGCGTAAGTCAGGTCATTGGCGAGTCGCCATCGCAGCAGTCGGCGTGACATGATTTCAGATCACATGCCGCAGGCCGGCGTCGGTTCGTTTCCCGCGACGCGGCTGCGGCGGGTGCGGCGGCATGATTGGTCGCGGCGGTTGGTGCGCGAACGGGCGCTGTCGGTCGACGACCTGATCTGGCCGTTGTTTGTCCGCGAGGGAAAGGGCCAGCGCGAGGCCATTGCGTCGATGCCAGGGGTCGCACGGCTGTCGATCGACTTGGCAGTTGAGGCGGTCGGCGAGGCGGTGACGCTGGGGATTCCCGCGGTCGCATTGTTCCCGGCAACCGATGCGCAGCTCAAGACAGCGGAGTGCGAAGAGGCGGTCAATCCGGAGAATCTCGTGTGCCGGGCGGTGCGGGCGGTGAAGGCGGCGCATGGGGACGCGATTGGCGCGATTTGCGACGTGGCGCTCGATCCGTATTCGAGCCACGGGCAGGACGGGCTGGTGCGCGGCGGGTACGTGGTGAACGACGAGACGGTGGCAATGCTCCAGCGGCAGGCGGTCGTGCAGGCGCACGCC